>DFYY01000042.1 GCA_002383485.1 Bacteroidales bacterium UBA4070
TCCATCTTCTTCATCATTGACAATATTTGAATAAAACAACAAATGGCCAAAATATTTTCATTATCTTCAGATACTTACAAAGGTCTCTCTATAATATGGTTATAAAAAACGGGATTTTCAGTTAATAAAATATGTTCAAAGGCAATAAATGCCATACATCTGTGCAAATGCAGCCTAAACAGTGAATATGAGTAATTTAACCGGAGATAAAGAGTGAGTCTTCCAGTCAGTAATGAAGAGTTATACCCGAAGGCTTTAGATAGGCGAAATTAAAACTGTAGAAATACGATAACCTGTCCGGCATTAAAATTAAGGGTGAACCGGTCACCGACGGCTTCATTCAGGGTTCCCCGCCACCAGCTGTTGAGAGTGAGGTTACTGAGCGGATATTTTAGTCCGGATGAGGTCACACTCAGCTTCGGGTCAATGCTGAAGAGCGACACCTGCTGGCCGGGGCATGATGCAATTGTCACACTGCGGTCATATACACTGAAGCAGCCGGTGTCGGTTAGCATCACTGCATCAATCCTGCGGCTGTAATCAGCAAGGAGTGATATGTTGCCCAGGGTGTGATCCTCCCGGATGCCGGTAGCACCCAGTATGGCCACCTCGCTAATGCCGGCGGCATTGCACCAGTTTACAGCCTTTGTCAGGTCGTTAGTCTCCTGGTTGGAATCCTGAACGAGGATCTTCCTGTATCTATCCTTGAGCTCCGGGGAGACCGAGTCGAGGTCGCCTATGATGATGCCCGGCTCGAAGCCGTTGGCTACCAGTTTCTCTGCTGCGCCATCACAGCATACGATCAGGTCAGCCTCCCGCAGCCGTGCCAGGGGGACCGGGTGGACGGGGAAGGCGCCGTTGGCGAGGATAACGGTGGCCGGGGGGGCGGCGGGGGTTTTTAATATCATGCTGTTTTACAATTCTTTATGGCCAATTTTTGGTTCTCTGCCCTTGTCTTTACTTCTTGATGACCTATGGCCAAGACTTAGTTCGCAAATCGCACATCTACAATTCTTTATCCCTTACGGGGGATTTGTATATTACCTGATTGCCATTGATTTGTTCCATTCACGAACCCCTGCAATAGCCATGACGAAATATACGAAAAAAAGTACGGCTGTGGGATAAAGGCCGGAGGCGAGGTAAACGGCAACGGCAATGGCGTTGGCAAAAATCCAGACGTACCATTGTTCGATATACTTCCGCGTCAGCATCCATGTGGCGACCACCGAGAGTGACGCTATCAGCCCGTCCCATAACGGTACCGGTGAGTCGGTAGCGCGGTCAAGAACGAACCACAACAACCCCCACAGTAAGGCGGCGACAATTGCACACCACATTGCCGTAGGCCTCTCTATGCAACGGATATCGGTGACGCTGTCCGTCAGGGTCATCTCAATGGTCTCCGTATTTTCCGGGGGGTGGGTGTTTTTGGGGTCTCCCGGTTCTACAATTCCTGAAGCTCTACGAGCTATCCCTGAATCATCGTTTTGTGTCCGCTGCCATGCGTACCAGCCGTAAACGCTGATGACCAGATAATAGCCCTGGAGTCCCATGTTTGCATAGAATCCTTCCCGGCCAAATACATATATGTAAACGGCCGAGGTGATGATCCCCAGCGGCCAGAGCAGGATGTTGCGCCTTATCTCGAGGATCACATAGGCAATCCCCGTTACCGCACCGAAGATCTCGACTATATTTTCAGCTATCCAGTCAGTTGCCATAGAGTCAGCGAGATAATACAATACCTGTCATCGGGTCCGTCACCATCGTGTCAGAAAGATAGAGAAATACCTGCCGTGTAGTTTATCCCTGCCTGCGGGAAGAAGTACGCCCATGTCTTTTGAGCACCATCCTCGGCCCACATACCGCCGTAGGCATTGCTCTCGTAAACGGCGTTGAACAGGTTGTTGACCGCAAACCTGAGGGTCAGTTCCCCTCCCTTCTTCATCCTGAAACCATACGAGGAAGAGAGGTTGCTGACAAAGTAGTGGTCAATGGCACGGTCAGCGCTCAGTGTATTGTCAAAATACTGTCTGCCGACATACTTGCCGGTGAGGATAAAAGAGAGCCTTTTAGCGGGATTAACCTCCATCTCTGCAGAGCCGGTGACTCGTGGTGAATATGCAATATCCACTGTGCCAAGATCGCTGTAAACATACTCTTCGCTCCAGTCATCGGTGTCGTAATTGAAGTAGTAGTTACGGAAGTCATTTATCCTGCTCCGGCTGAGGGTCAGGTTCATCTTCACCGCGGCCAGCGGAGAAGGACGGTAACTGCCCGAAAACTCCACTCCTGCCCTGTAGCTCTCCGGTACGTTGGTCATTATGGGGTATCCCGTGTTGCTTATCTTCCCTGTAGGCACCAGCTGGTCACGGTAAACCATATAATAAAGGTTGATACCCAGTGCTGCCGCGGAGGTTCTGAAGGTATACCCTCCCTCGAAGTCGGTCAGCCTTTCACGTCCCGGGGTGGCAGCGGCGTCGCCGGCCGCATCCTTGAAATCTGACCTGGTGGGTTCGCGGTGCGCCACGGCGGCAGAGACAAATGCTTCGCTCCCGCTGCCGTTGCTCCAGAAGAGCCCGGCCTTGGGATTGAAGAAGAGGAAGCTGTGGCTGCCGGAGAGATCCTTCTGGTCATCGTCCGGTCCCTCGAAGAGGTAGCTGATATGCCTCAGCTGCAGGTCGAGAAACGCATTCAGGCTTCGTGCAACTTCAGTATTGACCTTGCCGTAGACGTTCACCTCATCCTTGCGCCCGCTGTTCCTGTACCATTCATGATCAGGCGGTGTGTTGCCCGGGTATTCCATCCACTTCAGCCTTCCGAAATGGTCGCCGTCGTACCTGTTCAGTGCTCCCCCGAAGGTCCACTCGGTATGGTCACCCTGTTTGATCAACGAAAAAACCGCACCGTAGAACAGGTTATCGAGCCATTTCTGCTGCACCACATCCGTTTCGTTTATAATCGGATCAGAAGGGAAAAAAGCTGACAAACCGTACTCAATCGGGTAGATATCGCTCTTCTGCTCCTCGTAATAACCCTGTCCCATTGTAAGGTGCAGCCCGGTGTTGAGACTCACCCTGCCGGGAAAGAGATGTGTATGGAAAAGGTGGTAATGGTTTTGGGTGTAGACGTCAGTCTCATCCTCGTAATAGCGAGTAATGCCGTCAGTGTCAACATATTCGCCAGCCGGGTTATACCTCCTGTTCTCCGGCAGTATCTCCGCCGGCACTCCCCACCAGCTGATGCCTGTCTTCTGGCTGCCGGTGATGACGTTGAAGCGGATCATGTCTGACGGTGCTGACCAGAGTCCTGACACCATCGCAGAGCGAATGGCAGCCTTGCTGTGATCGATGTAACCGTCGCTGCGGATGTCTGAAGCGCGAACCATCATGCTGAATCTGTCGCCCAGCATCCCGGTCCATACCTTCGCCGAGAGGCGTGAGGTATTGAACGAGCCGTATGACATCTCTGCCGAGGCTCCAGCTTCAACCGGGGGCATCATGGTGCTGATATTGACCGAGGCGCCAAAGGCTCCCGCTCCGTTTGTGGAAGTACCCACCCCGCGCTGCACCTGGATGCTGCCCGTGGAAGAGGCAAGGTCCGGGAGGTCAACCCAGAAAACCTGCTGCGATTCGGAGTCGTTCAGCGGTATGCCGTCGAGGGTTATGTTTATCCTGCTGGCATCGGATCCGCGGATGCGCAGCGATGTATATCCTATCCCCGTGCCCGCGTCAGATGTCTCCACTACCGAGGGTGTGAGTGCAAGCAGGAACGGCATGTCCTTCGTCAGATCCCTTTCACGCAGTTCCTCCGCACCCACCGTGGTGTGGGCCATGGGTGTCCGTACTCCCGCACGGCTTCCCCTGACGATCACCTCGCCGGCGATGTAGAGGGCCTCCCTCAGTGTGACATCGAGGCGGGCTGAGCCGTTTACCGTAACTGCAGTGTCAACGGGCTCGTACCCCGTAAAACTGATCCTTATATCATATATACCGTCGCCCAGGCCCCTGAGAGTGTATCTCCCGTCGTTGCCGGCAGCCACGCCGGTACCTGCACCGCTTATCATCACCGTGGCTCCCGCCATCGGCATACCGGCCTCATCGGTCACCCTGCCGGTGACCGTTCCGCCGTGGCGCTGCCCTGACAGAAGCACTGTCAGTGACAGCAGCACAATTACCAGAAAAGAATTCTTCCTCACCATATCAACAATATTTAAAAATCCAACATCGTCAGAAGTGAGGGTGTTCAGGCAAACTCGAAATGAATACTCTATTTCCCTCCGCCGGCATTACCCGGATCAGGTTGTAAGGGTATGATCTCAGCCTGTTTAGTAAGGCACCCCGTAATTTGACAATGCAAAGATAGTACAAAAAATGCTGAAACGACAGTTTCCGGGCTACAGCACTCAATTCTCTCTTATTTGTATATTTGCTCCGGGGAAAAGAAAGATGGACACTATTCTGAAAAAACTAAAATACAGTGATCAGGAGCGGATTGCGGTCCTGAATGCGCCTGAAGAATTCCGGGAGAGGATCAACGGCCTTTTGCCTGAGGTAAAGGTTGACACCGAGATCAATGCCCGTTACCTGTACGATTTCATGATAGCATTCACTCCTGCCTCAGGTGAGGTGGAGAGGCTGGGACCGGCATGCATTCACAACCTGAGTGATGACGGCAAGCTCTGGCTGGTTTATCCAAAGGGCACCTCGCGCCGGTACAAGACGGATATCAACCGTGACCGCGGTTGGGATACGGTTACCGGAGCCGGCTTCAGGACGGTAAGTCAGGTGGCGATAGATAAAGACTGGTCTGCCCTGCGGTTCAGGAATTTAAAGTACGTCAAACCGGTTAAAAAGGAGGAGTGATGGTTTCAGGGAAGAGATCAAGGTGGATCCCTGCTCTTCTGGCGCTTGCGGTGCTCATCTCATGCAACAGGTATCGTGAGACCGAGTTCTTCACGGGCAGGATCGATTTTCCCGTGCAGCCCAGCCTCGGAGTGAAGGAGGCGATGGCAGCCCGTGTCGTACCGCACCAGCGGCAGCTGGAATGGCAGAAGCTTGAGATGACAGCTTTTATTCATTTCACTGTCAATACCTTCACAGGCCTCGAGTGGGGAACCGGGAAGGAGTCTCCGGCAATCTTCAACCCCACCTCCCTTGACGCCGGGCAATGGGTCAGGGTACTGAGCGAGGCAGGGATGAAGATGGTCATCATCACCGCAAAACATCATGACGGCTTCTGCCTCTGGCCTACAAAGACAACAACTCATTCTGTAGCCTCCAGCCCATGGAAGAACGGGCAGGGCGATGTCATAAGAGAACTGAAGGATTCATGCGAAGCGAATGGCATGAAGTTCGGCGTCTATCTCTCGCCCTGGGACAGGAATGCATCCTGTTATGGCGATTCACCAGCCTACAACAGGTTTTATATCGAGCAGCTGACCGAGCTGCTGACATGGTACGGAAAGGTTGATGAGGTATGGTTTGACGGCGCCAATGGCGAAGGGCCTGACGGCCGGCGCCAGGAGTATGACTGGCAGGCATACTATGACCTTATCAGGGAGTTGCAGCCCGATGCGGTCGTGGCCATTATGGGCGCAGATGTCCGCTGGGTCGGGACTGAGAGCGGTTACGGACGGGAGACGGAATGGAGCGCCACCGTTCTGGCCCCTGGCGGCACACCGGAAAGCCTTGCTATCAACGAGGCACTGGGAGTGAATCCAATGTCACCGGATCTTGGCAGCAGCAGCCTGCTTAACAGGGCGGAGCATCTCTTCTGGTATCCGGCCGAAGTGGATGTCTCGATCAGGCCGGGATGGTTCTGGCGCGCATCCGAAGACACGCTTGTAAAGGACGTTGCCAAACTTGCTGACATATACCTGAGCTCGGTGGGCCGCAATGCCGTCCTCCTGCTGAACGTCCCTCCGGACAACCGGGGGCTGATTACCGAACATGACATCCGCAGCCTGCAGGGGCTGAAGGCATGGATAGATGAGATGTACGCCACTGACCTTATGAACGGAGCCAGGCCTTACGGTAGCGGTGCTTCCGCCCTTATTGACGGAGACAACTGCACCTCATGGAGCCCGCGCCGCAATCGTGTGGCCTCGTTCGTCCCGGCGATAGCAGCCACATTCAATGTTGCGATGCTGCAGGAAGACATAAGCAAGGGTCAGCGGGTGGAGAAGTTCATCATTGAAGCCCTGGCAAACAAACAGTGGGACACAATCGCCACCGGCACAACCATCGGTTACAAACGGATGATACGCTTTCCTGAGGTAAGGGCTGATGAGATCAGGCTGACAATAGTCTCCTCGAGGGCAACTCCTTATATAAGCACATTTGCCCTGTATCATGCCGATTGATTTGGTACGGTTATTGTTGCTTACACGGAGTTGTTTAAAAACTGCCTAACTATTCACATCAATCATGAAACTACTCAAAATCTTACCAATACTTGTGCTGACTGTTCTCCCCTCATGCAATCTTGATCCGGGTTACACCTCCTACAGCAATGTGGTGATACCCTTTGATATGCATTCAGTGCCTGAGACCGGGCAGGTTGGTACTCCTGTGAACATAATGGCCAGTGCCTCAATGGACAACGGATGCTGGTTCAACGTACATTTTGTTTTAACCGGGAAGGATGACCGTCAGTATGAAATGGTTGCACTTGCCGATTTTGAATCCAGCGGTGTCTGTCCCACGGTGGTCGTTTCGGCTGACACCACAGTGACTTTCACCCCTGAGCGTACAGGCAATCATGTTATTACATTCTGGATGAGCCCCACGGTGGCAGAGCGTGATACAGTGGTGGTGGGCGAGGCTCTCCCCGACAGATAGCCTATCTTGCTGACCTGCGGACCGTATCGGAAAGCCAGTTGCCCTGCCGTTCTTCCTCAGCCCTGTGAAATATCTCCTTGTTAACGTACTTGATTGATTCAACAGTATAGAGAGCACGCGGGTTGAAACGGTTTATCTCATCAAGCACAACCTTTATCATGCTCCTGCGGGCAATTATGTAGATGACAGCCACATCGCCCTCTATACCCTGTGCTTTCACTGATGTGACCCCGTATCCTTTGGCCCGGAGATCATCAATCAGGTTTGTTGCATCCTTGCGGGTGATGACCCTGATCATCTCGTGCCCTATTGCCAGCCTCTCTTCAAGGTACATTCCGATGAAGTTGCCTGTGGCGAACCCTCCAGCATAGGCGAAGTAGCTTGCCCAGTTATCAAGGTCCTGCATGATCCTGCTGATGGCCAGCAGCCATATAAGCACCTCGAAGAAGCCCACCAGGGGAGCAATCTTCCTCATCCCCTTGGTTACGAAGATGATTCTAAGGGTGCCGAGTGAAACATCGATTATCCTGGCCAGAAATATGAACAGTGGCAGCAGGACGTATGTAACGAGATCAGAATTAAGGGTTTCCATGATGCTGACAAACATTTTTGAACTTGCTAAGATATGACTATTTTTGAAACGGACATTCAGCTAAACCGACCCCGATGAGATCACTCAGAATCATTCCGCTCTTAATCCTGCTGCTCCTTCCGAAGGTGCTCTCCGGCCAGGAGCGTGACTCTGTCCTGACCCTGCTCTTCACAGGTGACATAATGGGTCATGACGGTCAGATAGCCTCAGCGAGGGATGACTCCACGGGAGCTTATGCGTATGATACAGTCTTCAGTTATGTTGCACCCCTGCTGAATGGTGTTGATGTGGCAATCGGCAACCTGGAGGTGACTCTTGGCGGTCCTCCCTACAGGGGATACCCGGCTTTCAGTTCTCCCGATGAGCTGGCAGCAGCCTGTTGCAATGCCGGGTTTGACATACTCGGCACTGCCAACAACCACTCTGCCGACAGGGGTTCAAGGGGTATCCAGCGCACCATCAGGCTGCTTGACAGCCTGGGCATCCGGCATACCGGCACCTGGGTCAGCCCGGACTCACGTGACAGCCTTACTCCTCTTATGATAGTCCATGAGTCGATGAGGATAGCTCTTCTGGCTTATACCTACGGCACCAACGGCATCACTGTGCCGCCGCCGGCAACGGTAGCCTATATCGATACGGTCAAGGCTGCCGCCGAGATCAGAAGGGCGGCCTGCCTCGGTGCAGACCAGACCGTGATCTTCATACACTGGGGTATTGAATATGATACGCTCCCCTCGCGCGAGCAGAGACTGACGGCGGCTGCACTGCAGCGAAGCGGTGCTGATATTATCATCGGCTCCCACCCGCATGTGCTTCAGCCCATGAATGCCGAAGCTGACAATACGGGTATCAGGAACCCGGTGGTATGGTCAATGGGCAACTTCGTCTCCAACCAACGTACCCGCAGGCGCGACGGCGGGGCAATGATCAGGCTTGACATCACTGCCAGTGGAGATACGACATTCATATCTGATGCCGGATACGTTCTGACATGGGTCTACACACCCGTGGAGCAGGGCAGAAAGAAATTCTACATCCTTCCCTGCACGGAATTTGAATACAGGCCTGAATTCTTCCAGTCAACAGACCATTATGATGCCATGATGACCTACATCAATGATTCCCGCAGGCTGCTTGACAACCTTAACACCGGGTTCAGGGAGATGGCCCTGGTGAATGGCAGTTGGGTCACTGTTGCGAAGTAGCAGGTCCTGCAAAATTGCTATATTTACCCGTTCTTATATCTTAAATGGAGGAATCAACACTGCTTCTTGCAGGCACTGCGGTCACAATCGGGTTCGTTCACACGCTGGTAGGCCCCGACCATTACCTTCCTTTCATCGTGATGGGTGAAGCACGCCGCTGGAGTATCCGCAAAACGATGCTCATAACCTTCCTTTGCGGGCTCGGCCACGTACTGAGTTCAATAGTCGTCGGATTCATCGGCATTGCTGCAGGAATTTCCCTCTCAAAGCTGGAATTCCTTGAAGGATTCCGGGGGAACATCGCAGCATGGCTGCTGATAGCCTTCGGGCTGGTGTGGATGCTTATCAGCCTCCGGAAGTTTTACCGGCGCAAAAAGCATGTGCACACCCATGCACATGCTGACGGAACAGCTCATGAGCATGAGCATGACCACTTCAGCGGTCACTCTCACGTCCATCTGGCTGACAGGAAGAACCTGACGCCCTGGATTCTCTTTCTGATCTTCGTTCTGGGACCGTGCGAGCCGCTTATACCTATCCTCATGTACCCGGCCGCACAGAACAATATCGGAGGCGTCGTCATTGTCTCCCTTCTCTTTTCGGCAGCAACAATAGCAACCATGATGGCGGTGGTACTGGCCTTCAGGCTCGGTCTCAGCCACATCAATCTAAGGCCCCTTGAACGGTGGGTAAATGTTATCGCCGGGGCAACCATTGCAGTCTCAGGCCTTGCAATCCAGTTTCTTGGTCTCTGAGATCATTTTTATTCGTAGCTTTGACCAAAATTTATCAGATGAGTTTTGACTATAACACACAGAGGAAAAGAATGTCCCTGCCCGAGTACGGAAGGAATGTTCAGAAGATGATAGAACATATCAAGAGCATAAAAGATCCGGAGGAGAGAAACCAGGCCGCGAGGACCATTATACAGATTATGGGCAACCTTAACCCGAACCTCAAGGAGGTTACGGACTTCAGACACAAGCTGTGGGATCATCTGATGATAATTGCAGATTTTGATCTTAATGTTGACTCTCCCTATCCGGCGCCGGACCAGGGCAAGTTGACAGCCAAGCCTAACAAGGTGCCATATCACAACGGTGATGTAAAATATGCCCATTACGGGCGCATTGTTCCAGCCATGATTGAGGAAGCTGCAAAGATGGATGACGGAGAAGAGAAAGACTACCTTACAGGACTCATTCTCAACCAGATGAAGAAGGATTACCTGACCTGGAACAAGGCACAGGTGGCAGATGAAATAATTATCAGGGACATGATCGCAATCTCCGGTGACAGGCTAAAGGTTCCGGAGAACTTCCGGATGCCCGATGTAAGGGATCTTCTTGCTCCACCCAAGAGCAAACCGCAGGGAAGGTACCAGGGGCGGCCGCAGGACAAGTACAAGGGTCAGCAGAACAAGCAGAACAAGAAGAAGCACAAGAGCAGTTATTAAAATTCTTAACTCGTAAGTCATGAGCATCACCAACATAACCACATATGAAGCTCCGTTGCCAGGCGGGCACTACTCGCAGGCAGTCGTTTCCGGTAATGTGATCTTTGTCTCAGGCCAGTTGCCCGTTATTCCGCTCACCGGCGACAGGCTGACAGGCGATGTCAGTGAACAGACCCTTCAGGCATTGAAGAATGTGCTCAGCATCGTCAGGGCGGCCGGCGGCGACATTACCACAATTGCCAGAACAACCATCTACACTACGGATGTAAAGAGCTGGGAGGAGATAAACAGGGTTTATGCCGATTTCTTCGGCCCTGTTCACCCTGCCAGGTCAATCATAACGGTGGCAGGTCTCCATCATGGCTGTCTGGTTGAGATCGAGGCAGTGGCGTTCACCCTTTAAGTTGCCACTTTGTCAGTTTTGTAATTGTGGCCGGCATTTTGCTTAAAAGGCCCGTAGTAAACTGTTTTTATCATGGTAAAAAAGAAGAGTCACGAAGAGAGACATGATGAACCCATGTCCGGCAAGGAAACACAGGATAATCAGGCAAATACGGAGAGTGCAGCTTCAGGTCAGCAAGCGTCTGAAAGCGAACCTGAAGCAGCTGTAAAAAGCAAGGCGGAGGAGGAACTCCTGGGCAAACTGACAGAAATGCAGGACAGGTATCTGCGCCTTTCTGCCGAATTTGACAATTACAGGAAGAGGACCCTCAGGGAAAAAATTGAACTCGCACAATCCGGTGGCGAGTCGGTAATAAAGAAGCTTCTTCCAATAATCGATGATTTTGACCGGGCCATGATCTCAATGCGCTCAACCGATGACTGCTTTGCAGTTAAGGCAGGTCTTGAGCTGATATACAATAAGATAAATGAATTCCTGAAGAACAGCGGAGTCACGGAGATAAAAGCCTTCAATGAGGAGTTCAACGCTGATATACACGAGGCTGTCACTACAATTCCCGTTGAAGATGAGAAGATGAAGGGCAAGGTAGTTGACGTTACCCAGAAGGGTTATATCCTGAATGAAAAAGTGATCCGCTTTCCGAAGGTGGTAGTGGGCGAATAAAAGAACAGTACCGGACAGACATATGTCGAAGAGAGACTATTACGAAGTACTTGGAATAAGCAAGGGGGCATCGAAGGATGAGATAAAGAAAGCCTACCGCAAGCAGGCCCTGAGGTATCACCCTGACAAGAATCCCGGCGACAAGGATGCCGAGGAGAAGTTCAAGGAGGCTGCCGAGGCTTATGAGGTTCTCAGCAATGATGAGAAGAAGGCGAGGTATGATCAGTTCGGGCATGCCGGCATGAACGGCGGCGGTTTTGGCGGCGGTTTTGGCGGCGGCATGACCATGGAAGACATTTTCTCCTCGTTTGGTGACATCTTTGGTGATGCCTTTGGCGGAGCCTTCGGTTCACGCCGCAGCGGCGGCCGTTCAAGGAATACCAACAAGGGCTCCAACCTGAGGCTGAAGGTCAAGCTCACGCTGGAGGAGTTCGCCCACGGGGCGGAGAAGAGGGTAAAGGTGAACAAGTACGTCGCCTGCAATGCCTGTCACGGCAGCGGCGCAGCCTCTGACAGCGACGTGACTACCTGCAGTGCCTGCAAGGGCACCGGTCATACCACCAGGGTCATGAACACAATCCTCGGGCAGATGCAGACCTCCGCTCCATGCAATGTCTGTGGCGGCGAAGGTAAGGTCATAACCAAAAAATGCCCGAAGTGCTACGGCGAAGGCATCGTCCAGGCCGAAGAGGTTATACCTCTCAACATACCGGCAGGACTGGCTCCGGGGATGCAGCTCTCGGTTACAGGAAAAGGCAACGCGGCACGCCGCGGAGGCATCAACGGTGACCTGATTGTGGTCATCGATGAAGAGCCTCACGAGAATCTCATACGCGAAGGCAATGATCTGATCTACAATCTTTTCATCAGTATTCCTGACGCCATCATGGGTGCAAACGTAGAGGTTCCCACAATTGAAGGCAAGGTGCGGATCAAGATTGATCCCGGAACACAGGGCGGAAAGATACTGCGGCTCAGGGGCAAGGGCCTTCCTGATGTAAACGGATACGGTAAGGGTGACCTACTGGTGAACGTAAACGTATGGATACCAAAGAATCTCAGCCGAGAGGAGCAGAAGGCAATGGAGCAGTTCAGGAGCTCATCCACCTTCACTCCGAAGCCTGACGCTGATGACAAGGGCTTCTTTGACAGGGTGAAGAACTACTTCTCCTGAGAGGCGGAAAACCTCATGAAATAAGGCCGGCACACTGCATATACAGTGTATCGGCCTTTTTTTTTATATCTTTGAAGTTCCCGGACTAACAATTTAATTGTGGAAAGAAATGATCTTATTTGAAGCCAAAGACGTAACGAAACGCTTTGCCACCCAGACTGCGCTCGACGGTGTCAGCATAAACGTTCCGGAGCAGAGCATTTACGGACTGCTGGGGCCTAACGGAGCGGGCAAAACAACCCTTATCCGAATAATTAACCAGATAACGGCGCCGGACAGCGGTGCCCTCTTTCTCAACGGCCGTCCCCTTAAGCCGGAAGATGTAAATAACATAGGTTATTTGCCTGAAGAGCGAGGTCTTTACAAGAAGATGAAGGTTGGTGAGCAGGCCCTCTACCTCGCACAGCTCAAGGGTCTCAGTCATGCTGAGGCAATGCGCAGGCTGAAATACTGGTTCAAAAAACTCCAGATAACAGACTGGTGGGACAAGAAGGTTGAGGAGCTCTCGAAAGGGATGCAGCAGAAGGTGCAGTTCGTTACCACAGTGCTTCACGAGCCGAAGTTGCTGATCTTCGACGAACCCTTCACCGGATTTGACCCGATAAACGTAAAGCAGATCAAGGAAGAGATCCTTTACCTTCGCGAACGCGGAGCAACAATTATCTTCTCCACACATAACATGAGCTCAGTGGAAGAACTCTGTGACAATATAACACTGATAAACAAGGCTAACGCAATCCTGGAGGGCAGTGTCGAAAAGATACGTCATGACTGGGCCGGGAATGAATACGAGATCGTCATGGCAGGTGAGGTGACTCCCTCCTCCAACGGTCTCTTCACTGTCCTCCACTCGACCTTTGAGGCTGGTAAGAGTACAGTGCGCATCAAGGCAGCAGAACCGGCAGACAGCAACGGAATCATCAGCGCCATGACCGCTGCGGGAAAAGTGCTTTCATTCAATCCCGCCCTCCCTTCGATGAACGAAATATTCATACGCGTGGTGGAAACAAAAAACAAGGAAGCCTTAAAAAACTAAGCCATGAACAAGATAGCACTCATTATACGCAGGGAATATATCACCAGGGTCAGGAAGAAATCGTTCCTGATCATGACCTTCCTTACTCCCTTCCTCTTTGCCCTGATCTTCATCATTCCGATGCTGGTAATGAACAACGAGGACAAGGACTTCAAGAGAATAGCAGTCATTGAAAACGGTTCGGATCTCTTCAAAGACGTCATTCCGGACACCAAGGATACTGAATTTGACTACCGGAGCGATGTGAAGTTCGATGACATAAAGAACAACTTCACCGAGCAGGGTTATTACGGGGTACTCTTCATCTCCCCGGAGATTGTCTCATCTCCTGATGCCATACAACTGATATCCAGGAAACAGCCGCCGATCGGCCTCCTGGACCATATTACGGGCTCCCTGGAGAAGGAGATAGAGAAGCAGAAGCTGCTGGCCTACAATATCGAAAACCTTGATGAGATACTTAAGACTATCAACACCAGTGTAAGGATTCAGACAATCAAGATGGATGAGTCGGGTGGCGCCCGCGAGACCAGCACCGGTATCTCCATGGCGCTCGCATATCTGGGAGGTTTCCTGATGTATATGCTTGTATTCATGTTCGGATCAATGGTTATGCGCGGGGTTATTGAGGAGAAGACCAACCGGATTGTGGAGGTCATCGTCTCTTCGGTGAAGCCCGTACAGCTTATGCTGGGCAAGATCATCGGGGTTGCACTTGTAGGGCTCACCCAGTTTGCACTGTGGATAGTGCTGACACTGGCACTTGTGACTGTGCTTAAGACAAGCTTCCTGCCTGAGGGCACAATGGAGCAGATACAGCAGTTACCCCGGAGCCTGGCAGATGCTGATCAGTCAGTCGCAGGTGCTACCGGCACCACGGTAACGCCGGAGCAGCTCACCGATTTCCAGGAGCTTTTTGCCGGCGCACTCAACCAGCCATGGGGGCTTATAATATTCAGCTTCGTATTTTACTTCCTTACAGGGTATCTGCTCTATGCCTCGCTCTTTGCGGCAATAGGGTCAGCGGTGGATAATGAGACGGAGACGCAGCAATTCATGCTGCCTGTTACAATACCCATCATCCTGGGTCTGATTGTTGCGATGGGTACAATGCAGAACCCTGAGAGCTCCCTCTCCTTCTGGTTCTCAATCATACCCTTCACCTCGCCCATAGTGATGATGGCCAGGATTCCCTTTGATGTCCCGGGTTGGGAGATAGCCCTCTCGATGGGACTGATGCTGATAACAATCGTCGGAGCGGTCTGGATGGCGGCAAAGATCTACCGTACCGGCATTCTCATGTACGGCAAGAAGACCTCCTGGAAGGAGATATGGAAGTGGATGACATACAAAGGATAAAATAACCCGATATGCCCAGGATTTTGGTAATCGATGATGAGAGGTCTATCAGGAACACCCTGAAGGATGTACTTGAATATGAGAAATATGAAGTTGACCTAGCCGAGGACGGTCCTTCGGGAATAGAGCTCTTCTCTCAGCATCAGTATGACTCTGTCCTCTGTGACATCAAGATGGCAAAGATGGATGGGATTGAGGTACTGCAGAAGCTGCAGGAGATATCCACTGACGTCCCGGTAATAATGATCTCCGGGCACGGCAACATTGACACTGCGGTGGATTCAATCAGGAAGGGAGCCTTCGACTTTCTCGAGAAGCCGCTTGACCTCAACCGCCTGCTCATTACCATCCGCAATGCACTGGAGAGAGGCTCGCTGATAAATCAGACCAAAGTGCTGAAGAAGCAGGTCAGCAAGAAGTATGAGATAGTTGGTACTTCTCCGGCTATTATGATTGTAAAGGAGATGATTGACAGGGTTGCCCCTACCGAGGCCCGGGTGCTGATAACCGGCTCCAATGGCACAGGCAAGGAGCTTGTTGCACACCAGATCCACGAAAAGAGCAATCGTTCACGCGGGCCGTTCGTGGAAGTCAACTGCGCCGCCATACCTTCTGAACTAATTGAGAGTGAGCTTTTCGGACACGAGAAGGGATCATTCACCTCTGCCATCAAACAGCGCATAGGCAAGTTTGAACAGGCTACGGGAGGTACAATCTTCCTCGACGAGGTGGGCGACATGAGCCTCGCTGCTCAGGCCAAGGTTCTCAGGGCTTTGCAGGAGAGCAAGATCACACGCGTGGGATCTGACAAGGACATCGCGGTGGATGTAAGGGTCATTGCTGCCACCAATAAGAATATCAGGGAGGAGATAGACCGCAACACCTTCCGGGAGGACCTTTACCACCGTCTGAGCGTCATACTGATCCATGTGCCGTCGCTTAACGAGAGAAGCGAGGATATACCTCTCCTGGCTGATTATTTCAACTCCCTCATATGCGGCGAATACGGTATGGGGAAGAAGAAGATCATGCCCGATGCCATCACCGAGCTCCAGAAGATCAGGTGGACGGGTAATATCAGGGAGTTCAGGAACGTGCTGGAGAGACTGATCATCCTCTGTCCTGATGAGATAACAGGCAGGGATGTTGTCACTTACGCCCATCCCGTCTCCGGTTTCAACGAGAAATGAGAAAACTCACCAGCATAGCGGCTGCATTTGTAGTTCCGGTAACATTCATGCTTCTCAATGCCTGCCAGGGCAACGAGGGTGACAGTGTACCTGTCTCCTTCAACGACGGGTGGCTCTTCATCAGGCAGGATTCAGCCAGCGCTGAGAAGGTCTTGCCGGGGATCATTCCAAATCACAAATGGGAGGAGGTATCTCTGCCACACACTGCCTTCATGGAGTCACCTGATAATGATTCGGCCCAGTGGACAGGCATCTGCTGGTACAGGAAGCTTTACCGGCCCGACAATTGGCAGAGGCACAGGCATACGGGCCTGCTGTTTGACGGTGCGATGAATGATGCCATTGTTTACCTTAACGGTGCGGAGATAGCACGCCATACGGGCGGATTCCTTCCCTTCTACGTCAACCTGACGGATGACCTGGAATATGGCCGGGAGAACGAGATTCTAGTCAGACTCGATAACAGGGAGAGTCCCTACGGCCCTTACGGGGAACAGGCAGCTGAACAAGGATTCCGTTGGTACAGCGGACTGTACAGGAATGTGAGCCTCTATGTCACCGACAGGCTTCATATTACCACGTCTGCACAGTCCAAAGCTCCCCTCGGCGGAGGGATAATCGCAGGGGTAAGGGATGTAAGCCCTGAATCAGCCACACTGACGCTCTCGGTACACGTAAGCAATGACGACCGCACCCCGAGATCGTTCCGTATGAAAAACGCACTGCTTGATGCAGCAGGGCTTGAAGTGGCCTCCTCACTGTCAGAGCTGACCGAGCTGGAACCGGGTCAGAGCATCCGGCTCATGACCAGGATGATAGTGATGCAGCCTGCGCTCTGGACGCCGGAGACACCGTTTCTATATACGGTCCGTACCGAGCTGCGCACAGAGAACGGCGCTATCATTGATGGCAGGGAGACGCGTACCGGGATCAGGACCGTCAGGGTCAGCCCGGATAAAAGACTGCTTCTCAACGGACAGCCTGTCACTCTTGAGGTGACAGAAAGACGGCAGGAGTATCCCTATATCGGCTATGCCCTTTCTGACGATGCCGGCTACCGTGACGCCTTCAAGATACGTGAGGCCGGGTTCAATACAGTACGAAGCCTTTACTGCCCTCCATCACCGGCTTTTCTGGATGCCTGTGATGAGCTGGGACTGATGGTCATTGATGCCGTTCCGGGCTGGCATCGCGACAGTGACCCGGTCTCTGCCGGTGCCGCATTGCACGAGGTGCAGATGCTATGCCGTCGCGACCGCAATCACCCGTCGGTGGTGATATGGGAGACATCACCCAGGGAGTCTGAGATACCTGCCGGCCTGCTCTCAGCATTGCACCAGGCTGTAAAGGAGGAGCTTCCCTTTGGCAACAACATTACGAGCTGCAGTGCTGATACTATATGTGACCTCTTCCTGCCTGATACGAAGTCCACCGGCATCATGGATATTTTTAGACTGCCAGCCTTTGCCTACTGGTTCCACCGGAGCCAGTATGACCAGGGACCGGTTTGCTTCATTGCACACAATAATATTCCTGCCTCCGGAAACAGAGTCAGTGTGTTCAGCAACGCCGATACGATCCATCTGTTCCGGAATGACACTCTCATCGCTGTTCAGGGGCCCGACAGTGACAGCTCATCGCGCAGTCTGAAGCATCCCCCCTTTACATTCACGCTTCCCGGTTACGCTCCCGGGACCCTCAAAGCCATCGCTCTGCGAAAGGGTGATACCCTTGCCACTCATACGGTATCTACGCCCGGAAGGCCTGTGGCGCTGAGGCTAACGGCTGACTTCAGCAACAGGCTCCTTCGTGCAGACGGTGCGGATGCAATATTCATTTATGCTGCCCTCACGGATTCCGCCGGGAACCAGGTGTTTACGGCTGATTCCCTTGTGGAGTTCTCAATCAGGGGAAATGCCGAACTGACAGGCAGCAATCCCGTACGTGCTGAGAAGGGCATTGCTGCAATACTTCTCAGGGCTCAGAACCAGGGCAGGATTATGATCAAAGCTTCCTCGGCGGGAATGTCTGAAGCTGAACTGATGACAGAGACAAGGGAGACCGGGAACCCGAAGAAGGCTAAGACGCCGCTTCAGAACCTGAAATAGATGAACGGCTGTACCACCCCGGACCCGACTTTGTGTAGTAGCAGGGCAACAGCCAGGGCAACAAGGAACTGAATCACCACAGGCATCCTTATGAAAAGACCCCTGTATGACTCTTTCACGGTGACAGGGAGAAAATGAATTATATAACCGGAAACGATCAGTACCATAACCGGCAGGTAGGACATAATCACCTGACCATAATCGCCGGGGCAGAATGAGGAAAAAATCTGCCCGAGCATAACACCGGCCTGATCCATGGATTCCGCCCTGAAAAAAATCCAGGCGAAGCTGACGAAGTTGAATGTCAGGAGAATGCCGGCAATTCGGGCAATGCGCCTTCGTCTTGTGACCCGGCGGAACAGGTGATGCCAGATTTTTTCAGCTATGAGTGCTGTTCCGTGCAACCCTCCCCATACCACAAACCGGGTAGCAGCACCATGCCACAGACCGCCGAGAAGCATTGTCACCATCAGGTTGAACCCGGTGCGCAGGACACCCTTCCTGTTGCCGCCAAGGGGGATGTAGAGATAATCCTTGAGCCATCGCGAAAGCGATATATGCCATCTCCTCCAGAAATCACTGATATTTACCGCTTTATAAGGCGAGTTGAAGTTGAGCGGAAGGCGGAATCCCATCAGAAGAGCAACCCCGATGGCAATGTCGGTATAACCTGAGAAGTCGCAGTAGATCTGCAAGCCATAGCCGTAAACAGCTATGAGGTTCTCAAACCCCGAAAAGATGGCAGGGGTATCAAAGACACGGTCAATGAATCCGGTGGAGATGGGATCTGAGATAAGCATCTTCTTGACCAGACCCTGCAGGATCAGGAAGATCCCGTGGCCGAATTCATTTCGGCTGATGTCATACACGCCGCGCATCTGCGGGAGGAACTCGGAGGCGCGCACGATAGGGCCTGCTACAAGCTGGGGAAAGAATGTCAGGTAGAAGGCGAAGTCGGGGAAGTTTCGCTCAGCGGCTATTCTCCTGCGGTAAACATCAATGCTGTAGCTGAGCGCCTGGAAGGTAAAGAAGGAGATGCCCACCGGAAGGATTATGGTGTTGACATTGAAGTTAGTGCCGAACAGGCTGTTGGACCAGGAGGAAAAGATGTCATGGACAATGAATGATGTATTGAATAGAGAGTTGATTGTCTCTGTAAAGAAGGCGGCATACTTGAAGTATGAAAGAAAGCCAAGAAGCAGCACGATGTTGGTGACCAGCCAGAACCGCCTGCCCGCTTTGCTCTCAGCCTTGTCTGTCATTATTGCAGTGAAGTAAGTAAGCGCAGTTGTGAGCAGAAGAAGGATGATGAAAAGTCCGCCGGCGCGATAATAAAAGTAGAGGCTTATAAGGAGGAGCCAGGTGTGGCACATTGCCCTTCTTCGGTGAAGGAGGGCAAACCCTGCCATCACCACAAGGAAGAATATCCAGAAGCCCGGGGTGGTAAAGATGAATGTCTGGTCGGGGTGGTATCTCAGCAGCGAAGAAAACCTGCTGAATATTCGGCCCACCAGGCTGCTGGTTTTTTCCGTTGTCTCACCTGTGACTTCTGCCATGGCAACTGTGTCTGCAGCGGGAGGAGCCGGAACAGGCACTGTCAGCATAACGGTATCGCCGGCAGGAGCCTGAACAGGCTCAGTCTGGATGACGGTATCAGGGGTGCCTGCAGTCATGAGGTCTGCAAAAAGCCTTGCGGCAAGGGTGTCGGTACCGGCATTTGAAAGGTGAGTCAGGTCTTTGGATGCCAGGGGGGGCGTATGGTTGAACCATCTGATGACTGATCCGGCGCCACCCATTGATTCCCAGGCATCCCAAAACAGTGCGCCGCTGGCCTCAGCTGCCTTTTCCTGGGCATCACGGATTGCAACTATATTGGGAAAGCGTCGTATTGTGTCATTGACACGGAGGGCCATGTCCGTTACGCTGACCAGTACCACAGGGGCTCCACCGGAAGCCCTTTTCAGCCAGCCGACCTGTCTTGCGAGGCCCTCCTCGTAATAATGGTATTCGCTTCTTACGTTCCTTACAACGTTCAGTCCGAACTGCAGAAATAACATATCAGGCCTCAGGTCTTCAAATGCCCCCCCGAATCCGCGGAAGTCAGTCATAACAAACTCCAGTCCGGCGCTTCCGCGAACAGGAACGTTATCAACTATCACTCCCTCTTTGCTTTCCAGGCTCAGTGCATAGATGTCAGGCGAGTTGCGTCCGGTAAACTCCACCGTTACATCCGACACTGCCGGCAGCGGCACCGAGTACTCGAGCGGTCCCTCACCCATCTGCAGCATGGCAAAATCGACGAGTGTGTTTCCGGAGCGTATACCTACCAGCACCGTGTCACGGTTATTGCCGTAGAAGATCCTCAGGTTCTCATATCTTGATACAGCCGGGTCAGCACCGGGAACAGGGTTGACCTTCACCGTGGCGAAGGACCGGGTCGTCAGGCTGTCACCAGGCGGGGTGAAGCGGCAGAGCGCCAGCATCGGACCGAGACGGTTGTGAGGGAGGATGCCGTTCCTGTAATCAAGCAGCGTATATCTCTTCCAGTTGGAGGATGAGCGCACCACGTATGAACGGGTGTACATCACCGGCATCAGCGGGGCGAACATGCCGGGACCCGTTCCTCCCCCATGCTTCCTCAACTCCCTTCTCAGCATCGATGTAACCCGGTCACCTTCTAACTGGGAATCGCCGTAATAGATTATCCTTACCTGCCCTCCCCGGGCAACCGAATCCCTCAGCAGATCACCGGGGTACCGCAGATGTACAGCAGTGCTTTCGATGGCAACCGGGGCCTGAAGAGAAGGTGAAGCAACCGCCACAGTGCCTTCGTCAGGTATGGCAGGCCAGTCAGATCCCGGATCAGCACCGGAGCTGTCCGTGGCATTTAGTTCTTCCTGAGGAAATAGCGTGCCCCCGACTGTCCGCTGCCTTTCGGTCAGCAGATTCAGGATGATGAGTGTCAGAACGACAGCAAGCAGAAATAGCAGGATTCTGCCGGGGCGCATATTATACTGTATATTCAGCTTTTTTTCCTGATCCTGAGCTTCTGTCCAACCATTATCCTCGAAGCATCAGAGATATTATTCAATCTCAGAATGTCTGTTGCCGACACGCCGTCGAATTTTTTGGCTATGTCCCAGACGGTATCGCCATTCCTTACGGTATATAATTCATAATCTCCGGAGATCCCGGCCGATGCTGAAACCTGTGGTACCGCAGCTGAGGAGCCTGAGGATGCAGTCACCTTTCCTTCCATCTTTTGCTTTTCAGCGAAGCTCATCGAATTGATCTTGCTGTAGCGGTCAGCCTTGGCCGGAGAAACATAAACGGCCAATTTCTGTCCTACCCTGATTGTATTCCGGTAGATATTGTTCCAGTACCTCAGTTCTGACAGGGGCACATCATACCACTCAGATATAAAACCGAGATTGTCTCCGTCCTTTACCGTATATGTCAGTTTTGTTTTACCGCTGACGTCAGGAGGGGTGTAGGCTGACTGCTGGGGAAGGGTGGTCTGGGTTACCCTTGTAAGGTACTGCTCACGCCTGTAACCTGTTATTGTGTCGGTCATGGCAATAAAATCCCCGAGCTTGTCAAGGGGGAGTGTGACGGCGCTAGGCCTGCTCCTGCCGGGCACGAGGCCTGTGCGGTACTGCGGGTTCATTGTCCTCAGCTCCTCGAGCGGCAGGTCAAGTACGGCAGCAATCTGCTCGAGATGCATGTCCTGCGATACCATGATTGTATCAATTGCCAGGGGCATGTTGATCTGCACCGGAGTGATATTGTGTTCCCGGTAATAGTTCATGGAGTATGCAGCAGCCACGAAGGCGGGGATATAGCCCCTTGTCTCGCGCGGAAGACGGTAATAGATCTCCCAGTAATCCTTGCGGTTGCCGGAGCGCCTGATGGCCTTGTTCACGTTGCCGGGACCGCAGTTGTAAGCAGCGATGACAAGTATCCAGTCGTTATAGATGCCGTACAGATCCTTCAGGTACCTGGCGGCAGCATGAGTGGCCTTCACCGGGTCACGCCGCTCGTCCACCACTGAGTTAATTGTAAGCCCGTACATCCTGCCGGTGCTGTACATGAACTGCCAGAGGCCGGTGGCCCCCACACGGCTGACTGCAGTAGGATTGAGTGCAGACTCGATGACAGCCATATACTTCAGCTCCACAGGCAGTCCGTAATAGTCAAATATATCCTCTATCATCGGGAAATAGTAATCCTGCAGCCCCAGCATCACCTGGAACCGGTCAACCTTGCGGGCTGTATAGACATGGATATGGTTCCTGATAATATTGTTGTAGGGAAGAATGATAACCGAATTAATGCGGCTGATGCGGTCTGTGTAGACAGAGTCACTGAACTCGGTTATTAATGAGTCAGCAGATGTGAATTCAGCCCCGGTGACGGACATACGGACAAACCAGTTGTTCAGCAGGCTGTCAAGTTCACGTTCAATAAGCTCCGTGGATTCATCACTTCGGATGATTATTGTGTCATTGACAGGAAAGGCCGGCAATGTAACAAGGCTCATCAGCAACGGCAATATTAGTCTCTTCAGATTCTTTTTCATGAAATTAGAACGTCTTTTTTATGCCAATTGTTATACCCGGGGAGACGCCGGTGAAATTAAAGTTGAGAGGCATCACCGAAGCCTTCAGGTCATCAGTGATATCATAGTCAAAAAGGCTGGCATCAACATGGGCATCGATGATTGTCAGAAGGTACCATGCAGCAATACCGATATATGACAGATCACGGTACTTCCGGTAGTAATCAACGCCGTTGAGCAGAGTGGTTTTCACCCACTCCCCGGTAGAGGGGTCAGCCGTCTCCGGATGGAGAACCGGATCATATTCAGTCGGATCGAGGCCTACAAGGCGATCAAGCAGCTCAACATAACTGTCAGTAGCCGGCACGATGTCAGTGAAATCCTGGTAGGCGCTGATAAAAGTGTTGTAGCTTTTTGTGTTGACAGTAACTGCATAACCCAGCGCCCCGAAACCGGCATACACAAACGGCACCTTCCAGTATTTACGGTTGTATATCTGCCCCAGACCTGGGAGTGCGGCAGCAAACATGGTTGACCTGACAGGGTCAATCGTGTAGCGTTTGACCTTCACCTTCCTGACCAGCACAGTGTCAGGAGTCTGACCTGTACAGGTCAGAACCGATGCAAAAAGGAGAACCAGGGCTATGTTGCTGCTGAGCTTCAATGGCAAACAGTATGCGTTTGCCGGCAAATATAAGTAATTACCTGTTAAGTTTGTCGAGCAATCCGATTATGCGCTCCATTTCATCGCTGTCAGCGAACGGGATGACTATCTTGCCCCTGCCTTTTTCATTGATGCGGAACTGCACCTCTGACCGGAACAGTGATGTAAGCTGTTTTGCCACCTCTTCGAATTCGGTATTCAGCCGTTTCTTTTTTTCGACCCTGGCAGGGTCTTTTACGGCGGCGCTCTGAAGGTGCCTTACCAGTTCCTCGGTTGCCCTTACGGACATATCCTCCTCTATTATATGATAAAATACTTTTATCTGTTTGGCCGGGTCTTCTATATTCACCAGGGTTCGTGCATGGCCCATGGAGAGGTTGCGGTTACGTATTCCCAGCTGAATCTCGGCCGGCAGGCGAAGCAGGCGCATGTAGTTGGCAACAGTGGAACGCTGTTTCCCCACCCTGTCACTCAGCTGTTCCTGCGTAAGGTTACACTCCTCTATCAACCGCTGGTAGGTAATTGCCACCTCTATGGCATCCAGATCTTCCCTCTGTATGTTCTCTACCAGCGCCATCTCAAGCATGGCAGTGTCATCAGCCGTCCGTATGTAAGCCGGCACATGGGTCAGTCCGGCCATACGCGCAGCGCGAAGCCGGCGTTCGCCGGCAATGAGTTGGTAGCGTCCTTCACCCGTCTCACGTACAGTGAGGGGCACAACTATCCCCAACTGGCGTATGGAGGCAGCCAGCTCCTCAAGCGACTGGTTGTCAAAGCGCAGACGGGGCTGAAAGGGATTGGTGTCAATGGAGTTGATCTCTATCTGGAGATTGGCCTCGACCTTCTTCTCCAGCGCCTCCTTCTCAACACCTTCAATAAGGGCTCCGAGACCTCTGCCCAGCGGGCTCTTTTTGGATGTGTTCATAACGCTTAAAAAGGTTTTTATTTGTTCTGCTTCGCTTCCACCCTGCTGAGCAACTCACGGGCCAGGTTGAGGTAGTTGACCGTGCCTCTGGATTCGGCATCGTAGAGAATGGCCGGCTGGCCGTAGCTGGGAGCTTCTGACAGCTTCACATTGCGCTGGATGATTGTATTGAAGACCATCTGCTGGAAGTGACGCGTCACCTCCTCCACCACCTGGTTGGCCAGACGGAGACGTGAGTCATACATTGTCAGCAGGAAGCCCTCTATCTCCAGTGCAGGATTCAGGTTTGTCTGGATGATCTTAATGGTGTTCAGCAGTTTGCCGAGCCCTTCCAGGGCGAAGTATTCACACTGCACCGGGATGATGACCGAGTCAGCGGCAGTCAGAGCGTTGACGGTGAGCAGACCCAGTGAAGGCGAACAGTCAATAAGCACATAATCATAATCGGCTGCTATCGGGGCCAGTACTTTCTTCAGGGTCTTTTCCCTCTCCGGCCTCTCAAGCATCTCAATCTCTGCTCCCACAAGGTCAATATTGGAGGGTATTACCGAGAGGTTTTCAATACCGCACTGCAGGACTGCCTGCCTGGGATTGACACCGTCAATGAGACAGTCATATATAGTAGTCTTGACCTGTTTGAGATCTATTCCCACCCCTGATGTGGCATTTGCCTGGGGGTCCGCATCCACAATCAATACCTTCTTTTCAAGCGCAGCCAGACTCGCGGCCAGGTTGATCGCCGTGGTCGTCTTTCCCACTCCTCCCTTCTGATTGGCCAGTGCTATAATCCTTGACATATAATCCCGTTTTTCCTTAATTTAATGAGCTTCAAATTTACAATTAATGCCTATGCCGGGCAATCGGCCCCATATGTTATTGTAAACAATTTTTCCGGGTTTATTAACACGTTTTCAACAGGTGCGCCGCGATCTGATGCGGGCATCAGTTGCGGTTTGCCGGCGAAACGGCAATCTCGTAGAGACGTGGCCAGTACTTTCCGGTGACAAACAGGCGCCTGCCTGCGGCATCCCACGCAATACCGTTCAGCACATCGGTCCCGGGCTCTTTCTCCTCTCGGGGAAGAAGGTTATTGAGCTCAACGTATCCCAGTACCTTTCCGGTGACCGGGTCAATGCGGGCAATGCGGTCAGTCTGCCAGATATTGGCCCAGAGCTCGCCGTCAATCATCTCCAGCTCGTTCAGGTTGTCAACCGCACCCTTGTTATCCCACACATCCACTGATGAAAGGACATTAAAATCGGAATCGAGGAACCACAACACATTCGTGCCGTCACTCATGACCAGGCTGTCACCGGCGGTGGAGAGTCCCCATCCCTGTGTCTGGTAGTATATCCGGTTGATCTGCCTGAAGGTCTCCTTCTCATAAACAAACCCTACCTTGGTTGTCCATGTGAGCTGGTAGATGCGGTCACCGAGCAGTGCCACACCCTCACCGAAGAGCGAGCCGTCAAGGTTTACCTGGCTGACAACCTTGCCGGTCCACGGCTCCACCTTTCTCAGAGAGGACTCACCCTGCTGGCCGGTGCCCTCGTAAAAAAAGCCGCCGTCATATACAAGCCCCTGGGTATATGCCCTACGGTCATGCGGGTAAGTTTTAACGATGCGGTAACGGTATGTTACCGGGGTGATATCTGACAGCAGATTAATGAAAAGTGTTACAGTCTGAGGTTTTGATGCAGCGGACCAGGCCACCGCCCTTACTGAAAGGCGTCCCGGATCCCCTGACATAGGGAGCTCTGCCGTTGCCGGTAGAGTGGTTATTGTGGTTGCCAGACGGGCTCCTATATATACCTGCACTGAATCGACCTTAACCTGCCCTGCAGCATGAGTCACGGAAAATACAAGGCTTTCGGTGCATGAAAGCGATGAGTTGTCAGCCGGCGCCAGAACCTCAATGAGTCTCTTTGCCGGGCGGCTGTCAGTCTCAACGGCAACAGACAAGCTGTCGTTCCCGGCAGCATTCTTCACTTCCCTGGATCCTGATGACCCGGAACATGAGATAAAGGCTGCCAGTACCAGGCCAAGAAGTGAGATATGAACGGTACTTCTTTTCATCTGCTTTTGTTCATTTTCTGCCAAAAAGACTGAAGCGGCGCTTTTTAATCTCCCTCATGGCCATCTCCTCCCTGTCGGACCAGGGATCAATCATATTCAGCACCTCTCCCCAGCCCGGGAAACCGCCTACATTCTTGTCATCAACAAAGATATCAACATTTATCTTGCGTGGTGTTCCGTCAGTCCACTGTTCCTCCGGGTAGTTGCGGTTGACGGCATAAAACTCTATGCCGTTCTGCCTGCAGTAATCAACAGCCTCCTGTAACTCACTGCCCTCACGGAATGTCCACAGGATGAGCAGCGCTCCCCGCTTCTGCAGTTCCTTCAGGGTGATGAAGGCGAAGAGCTTCTCCTTGCCGATGGCAGGATACTCATGGTCAACTATGGTTCCGTCAAAGTCGATTGCAATTTTAATATTTGTCAGATCTCTCATAATCCAGTTGCAAAAATAAACAAATAATAGTTGTCAGGATTGTTGTAATTTTGCGATGCTTCAAAAAGAGTTATGATCAAGCAGATACCCAACACTCTGACGCTCCTTAACCTGGTATGCGGTTTCGCTGCAACCGTCTATGCATTAAAAGGATACAACGAATATGCTGCATTCTGCATAATAGCCGGGATGCTCCTCGACTTTTCGGACGGTTTTGCGGCCAGGTTGCTGAAGGCCTATTCGGACATAGGTAAGGATCTTGACAGCCTGGCCGATGTAGTCACCTTCGGGGTAGCGCCGGGGGCGATGGTGTTCAACCTGCTTAACGGAGGAGGGATGAATGCCATACCCGCCTTTGTCCTGGCCGCACTCCTGCCGGCCGCTTCGGCGTTGCGGCTGGCAAAATTCAACAATGATGAAACCCAGAGCACCTCATTCAGGGGCATGGCCACCCCGGCAAGTGCCTTTGCGGTTGTCTCGGTGGTACTGGCATCAGCCTACTCCGAAAACATCCTCTTTGACCGGATGGCAGGATCACCCGCAGCCATTGCCATCCTTTCGGTCTTTCTGGCTGTAATGATGCTGCTGAACGTGCGTATGTTCTCGCTGAAGATCACAGGCATGGGATGGAAGGGCAATGAAGACCGTTATATCTTTGCAGGCCTCAGCCTGCTGATGCTGCTGCTGTTCAGGGTGGCAGCGCTGCCCATGATAATGGCTGCATACATTCTCATATCACTCCTCTTTCCCCTCTTCGGAAGAGGGAGTGCATCCTCTGGCACTGCGTAGCTTTTTCATCACCTCGTCCTGGCAGCGGATCGACTCTTCATGGATCATCCTGATGATCCTTCCGGTGAACTCTTCCCCCAGGCCTTCAATCATACCCTGCTCGGTCCGTGTGTGCAGGATCTCGAGCCATCTCTCCAGCTGAAAGACCGTGACACCGCTGCAGCACTTGAACTCACCCATCTCTTCCGATATTCTCATCCTTGCTGCCAGGAGCCCTATGATCTGGTGGTCTATCGAGTCTATCCTGTTGCGCATCTCATCCAGCATGTTCAGGAAGCCTGCGTCGTCCGGGGAGGAAGAACGGAACACCAGTTCCTGCATCATCTTCGTGAATTCCTCCGGGTTAAGCTGCTGATCCCTGTCGCTGAGGGCATGAGGCGGATCAATGTGAACCTCCACCATCAGTCCGGCCATGTTCATGTCCAGTGCCTTTTGTGCAGTCTCAGGCACCAGGGCAGCCTTGCCGGACATGTGGCTGGGATCACATATCACAGGCAGGGAAGGGATCCTGCTCCGGAGCTCAATGGCCAATTCCCACTTGGGGATGTTCCGGTAACGACTCTTCTCATAAGGGGTGAAACCTCGGTGTACGGCAGCGATCTTTCTTATTCCTGCGCTGTAGATCCTCTCGATGGCTCCCATCCATAGTTCGAGGTCAGGGCTGAGAGGATTCTTTACAAGCACAGGAATTGTTGCACCGTGCAGGGCAGAGGCGATAGCCTCGACACTGAAGGGATTGGTGACAGTACGGGCTCCGAGCCATACCGCATCGATACCTGCTTCGAGACAGGCCGCGGCATGCTCGGGCGAGGCCACCTCAACGGTCACGGGCAGTCCCGTCTCCGCCTTCACCCTCCGGAGCCACTCCAGCGCCCGGAATCCCTCTCCCGTAAAAGACGAGGGTCTTGACCTGGGTTTCCAAAGTCCTGCCCTGAAGAGATGCACCCTCCCGGTTGCCTTCAGCGCCGTGGCCGTGGCCATGAGCTGCTCTTCACTCTCGGCGCTGCAGGGCCCGGCAATTATCAACGGTCCTTCGCCAAATCCCCATAACCCCGTCTGCACTATATCCATCTGCGTCTCCCCTGAACCCTGGTTCTGATCAGTACATATGATCGTCTCCGTTCATCTCTTCCATGGTTATCCTCTTCCTGTTTATCGAACTCCAGGCATACCATATGTAAGCTACCACAGCGGGGATGATGAATGAGACGTACATCATCGTCTTCAGGGTGAAATAACTCGAAGAAGCCCTGGCAAGAGTCAGGGAGCTGTCAGGATCGGTTGAGGAAGGATAGAAGGCAGTCTCGCCATATCCTGTCAGGAAGAAGAGCGCCATGACTACCGGGACTGTGCCGGAGCCGGCAAACCATATCGCCTTGCGCGAACCCCTGATGATGCCCAGCCATAGGGAGTAAAGCACCGCCACCACACCGCCGGCAAAGAGGACAAGGATAACGATGTTTCCCAGCAGGTTATTAAGGTAATGATGCTTTACAAGGGTAACCTCGCCGGTAACCGCGTCTGCCCTGTAGCCTTTACCGAACAACATAAAGGCTACAAATGCCAGGAAGAACAGTAGGAAGGGAATGGCATTTCGCAGCAATGCTTTCCTTATTGAACGGGTCAGTTCTGCATCATCCACGGAATTCTCAAGATACATGAGGCCGAGAACCCTGGTAAGGAAGAGAACGGCAAGACCGAGCAAAAGGTTGACAGGATTGATCAGCGCCTCGAGGCCGTGCCATCCGGTACCCCATGAAACCCTGTTGAACAGGTCAAGGGTGAAGTCAGACCCCGTGAAGAAAGTTGCCACTGCCACTCCTATCAGGAACGGGCCGAGGCATCCGTTTATGAATAGGAAAGTGTCAAAAACGCTTGTACCAAAGACGTTTGCCGGCTTTGAGCGGTACTCGTAGGCCACGGCCTGGATGATGAAGCTGAAGAGGATTGCCATCCACAGATAGTAAGCGCCGCCAAAGCTGGAGGCATAGAAAAGTGGAAAAGAGGCGAAGAAGGCTCCGCCAAAAGTGACCAGTGTGGTGAAGGTAAACTCCCACTTGCGGCCCAGGGAATTGACAACCATCTTGCGCTGCATGTCATTCCGGGGTAGTGAGAAGATGAACGACTGTCCTCCCTGTACGAACATCAGGAAGACCAGCAGACCGGCCAGGAGTGACATTATCAGCCACCAGTATTCTCTCAGGAACAGGTATGATACCATCATTGTCATAATTTTTTCCTCCTAATGTTTTGGTCCGATCTTGATCTGTTTTACCATAATGGATATCTCGGCAGTCAGCAGAGCGGTAAAGAGCACTGCAAAAAGCCAGAAGGTAGTCTGTACGGCGCCGGCGCTGATGTTTGATACTGCCACATTCACCGGCATGAGGTTCTGTATTATCCAGGGCTGGCGGCCCATCTCGGTGACTATCCACCCCAGTTCACTGGCCAGGTAAGCCAGCGGGATGGAAAAAAGTGCAAGCCAGAGGAACCAGCGGTTTCGCTCGAGTGTCCGTCTGCGGTGAAACCATATCGCCAGGATAAATAGCAGGATGAAGAAGAACCCGAGACCTACCATCACCCTGAAGGCGTAAAAGATAACTGGCACTGACGGTATCACCTGCCACGGATGCTCGAAGTAACTGTATCCGAAATACCTGAAGTAGTTTTCAATGAAATCCGTGTCCTCAAATTTGGCTGCCAGAGTGGCCATGGAGTCATTGTCTCCCAGCTCTTTGGCCACCTTGTAGTCTGTCAGGACCTGCCGGGCATAACGTCCACGCTCCATCATCTCAGCAACGGAGAGGATGCCTCTGTCCGGATTGCCGTTGATGAGGTCCTTCAGCCCCGGTACATACCCGTCGCTGCGGCCGGTGGTCATGAATGAGAGGAGGCCTGGGATCTCTATCTTCATCTTCACGTCATGTACCTTCTTTTCGCCAATACGCTCACCGTTGTCAGAGAGTGCGCCAATGACCGTCAGTCCTGCGTCAGTTTTGCCCTCATATAATGCCTCCATGGCAGCAAATTTGACAGGCTGGACCTTTGCTAAAGTCCTGGCGGAGGTGTCGCCGGTGAATGCCACGGCAAGCGCTGATATCAGACCGAAGATGCCGGCAATGTAAATGCTTTTGCGTGCCAGCATTTCCTCCCTCTTCCTGATGAGGAACCAGGAGCTGATGCCAATGACGAATACTGATGCAAGAACAAACCCTGAGGTAACGGTATGCAAGAACTTGTCAACGGCAACTGGATTGAATATCACCTGGCTGAAGCTGTTCATCTCATTGCGGGCGGTATCAGGGTTGAAGACCATCCCGACCGGGTTTTCCATCCAGGCATTGGCTACCAGAATCCAGAGCGCTGAAAGGTTGGCGCCTACAGCCACAAGCCAGGTGGAGGCAAGGTGAAACTTTTTGCTGACCTTGTTCCATCCGAAAAACATTACTGCCACAAAAGTCGATTCGAGGAAGAATGCCATGATACCTTCAACAGCCAGCGGGGCTCCGAAGATGTCTCCAACGAACCATGAGTAGTTCGACCAGTTGGTACCGAACTCGAACTCCAGAATAATTCCGGTTGCAACACCAATGGCAAAGTTGATCCCGAAGAGGGTCATCCAGAATTTTGTGATCTTTTTCCACATCTCGTCACCTGTGCGCACATAGAGTGTTTCCATGAATGCCAGTATGAATGAGAGTCCAAGCGTCAGCGGCACAAACAGCCAGTGGTAGATGGCAGTCAGTGCAAACTGTGCGCGGGACCAGTTCACAAGCGACAGGTCAAAGTTTTCAATCATATCGTCAGTTATTACCGGTTAATTGTTCCAGAACATAATCACCTCTTTCCCTGTCATTGCTGAAGTTTACCTTAAGGAAATCGGGGAAGAAGAATATCCTCAGGATCAAGAACATGATAAAGAGTTTTACCAGGATGATGACCCAAACTCTCTTCCCCCACCATGACATGGTACGGAAGCCGTCATAATAAAATCTGAAAATCATGCTGATGGTCTCTCCGGGGCTTCTCATTACACCTCTGTTTCAGGATCCCGGGACTCCTTGCCGAAGCCCGAGGTAATCTTTCGGACAGGGCCGAAGCTGTAAAAGAATTCCCTGGCGAAGACCCTTAGGGCTGTATAGGCCGGGACAGCCAGAATCATGCCTGCAATACCGGCAAAGCTACCCACTGCAAATATGACAAGGAAGATTTCTATCGGATGGGCATTTACGCTGCGTGAATAGATCATCGGCTGTACAAGGTTGTTGTCAATCACCTGGGTGATTGCGATTACGATGACCATGTAGACTATCAGAAGCCAGATGACAGGGTAACCGGTGCTTGTGACTGCCGTGGCTACCCCCATAAGCACGGCTACCGAGCCTCCTAGCCAGGGTCCCACATACGGGATTACGTTGAAGATCCCGACCAGGAGCCCCATTACAAGCGCCTGATGAAACGGGAATCCCACAATGGTCATGCCGATGGTGATATTTATCAGTACAATGGAGCTCTGCAGAATGATCCCGATAAAATATCTTATCAGCAGCATCTTAATGGAGTGAAGCACATTCCTGATGCGCTTTTCGTACTGGTCCGGCACCATAACCATTATGGTCTCCTTGAAAAGCCCCTCGTCCTTCAGGAAGAAGAAAGCCAGGAAGGTGATAGCCACAAACGCCACAATCATCTTGCGCAGAACAGTTACAATGTTGCCTGCAAAATCAGTAATGGATGCCGGATTAAGGATGTTGGAAATGGTGGTTACGGCAATGTCATAGAGGGTTTTGTCAGCAGGCATGCCCTTGTAAACCTTCCTGATGGCAAGATCAAGCTTGTCAAGCTGATCACGCAGCCCCTGCACTATTGAACTGGCGTCAAACCCCGAAAGAGCATCAATCTGGCTCGTTACCAGCGGGATGAAAATTATGAAGAAGAGAGCCAGCAGGCCATAGAGGAGCAGCAGCGTCAGCAAAGAACTGAGCGCCATGGGAAACCTGAACTTCCATAGGCGGATGCCGTTCAGCAGATCTACCACAGGCCTTCCGATGAGTGAGATCACACCCGCGGCAAGAATGTATGCAATGATGTTCCTGAAATACCAGAAAAGATATACCAGCAACGCCAGTCCTACAATTATCAGTATGTTACGCAGGGTTGTATTCATCCGGTCTTCATGGTCAGGTTACTATCCAAAAACAAATAACGATGCGCTATGAACCGCACCAATTTCAAAATTAGAAATAATTCCCGGTTTAACAACCGACAATTCCAAAATGCCATATTGTCATGATAAAACTGCATAATTTGCCATTTTGTCATTATAATTAAGAGCGGCACATGAATTGAAATATGTAGGGTGTAAATGCATAATTAAATGTTTAACAATATAAAAAAGGAGGTCGCTATGTTACCAATGATCACCAGAAAGAATTACAAACCGCTTACGTTGTCGGATTTTCTGAACGAGGATTTTTTCCCGACATTCAACAGGTCTGCAAGCAATCTGCCTGCAGTCAACATCAGGGAAGATGAGAAGGCATTCTATCTTGAGCTTGCCGTACCTGGCATGGACAAGAAGAATCTGAAGATTGAGGTTAAGGATGAGGTTCTCACCATCTCAGCCGAGCAGAAAGAGGAGAAACAGGATGATCTTGAAGGCTACAGGCGCAAGGAGTTCAGTTACAGCTCATTCTGCCGTAGCTTCTATTTGCCTGAGGATGTCAACGGAGATAAGATAGGTGCCACCTACAGGGATGGTGTCCTTAACGTTGAGATTCCGAAGCTGGAGGAAGAGAAGAAGAAGGAAAAAATCCGCTCGATTTCGATCTCGTAAAATGCCGGATACTGCATGCATGCAGGTTGGGGCGGGTCTTAGACCCGCCTTTTTTTAATCCACCCGAGACAACAATTCCCGTGCAAACCGCTCACCGTATTCGATCAGAGGCGTCTCCTTGCTTTTCTCCGGGATAAACTTGTAGGCGGCAGGCTCCTCGAAATATTTCAGCTTCAGATTTTTAAGCATCCCGGCAATCAGTACCGGAGCCTCTCCGCTCCAGCCATAAGAACCGAAGGAGCCGGCCAGCTTGCCCCTGTCGCGCAGCGGGCTGACCATGGCCATAAGCCTGTATACAGGGAGCAGTGTGTTCTGATTGATCGTAGGTGATCCCACAATGAGACCGTCGGTTATCGTAAGCTTCGAGTCAATCTCCCCGAGATCAGATGTCTCGATATCCATGACCTCAACCTCCACATTCTCAACCTTCAAGGCGCCGTCAGCAATAAGCTTAGCCATCTCCGCTGTATACCCGTATGCCGAGACGTAGGTAATCAGCAGCCTCTTCGTTCCGTTTCTTTCCGTGAGCCGTACGTAATCCGATGCGAGCCTGTAAGTCTCATCAACCAGCTTTTTCCAGGTAGTTCTCGGCACAGGGCCGTGACCCGTGGCAATCATCGATATATCCAGCGGCCTGATCTTCTCAATGGCCTTAATCATGAACTTGCTGTAAGGCTTGAGGATCACGTCAAAATAATACTTGAAGTCATCGTAATATTCGCCAGTAAGGTCATCAAACATTTCCTCATGGCAGTAATGGGCTCCGAAGGAGTCACATGTAAAGAGAATCCTGTCCTCAACCAGGTAAGTGTAGATGCTGTCCGGCCAGTGAAGATTGGGCGCGGAGATGAACTTCAGGGTTTTGTTGCCCAGATCGAGGGTATCACCGTCTTTTACGACAAGTGATTTGAAAGGGCGGTTGACTATGTCAGCGAGGTATCGGATGGCGTTCCCGCTGCCCACTACCGTTGCCGACGGTGCCAGCTCGAGAAGCTGACGCATGGCCCCCGAGTGATCAGGCTCGGTATGGTCAAGTACAATATATTCAAGATCAGCAGGATCAGTCTCACTGCGAAGCTTGTTCAGATAAACATCGCTGAACTTTTCCTTGGCAGTCTCAATGATTGTCTTTTTCTCCGCATTGATGAAATAGGAGTTATATGTCGTTCCGTGATCAGTATGCATCACGATGTCAAAAGTCCTGATATCATAATCAAGCACCCCTATCCATTTCACGTCAGGGGTCAGATCAATTATCCTTTTATCTTCTCTCATTCCGTATCTCTTTAAATAACCCTTGCAAGTATTGTTCTGCTGGCTCTAACCTGCTGAAACATATGCACGTCAACATCGGTATCAGTAGGAAGGAAGATATCTACCCGCGAGCCGAACTTGATGAATCCCAGTTCCTCGCCCTGGGTGACCTGCATTCCTTTCGTGGAATAGGTTACAATCCTGCGTGCCACTGCTCCTGCCACCTGCCTTACCAGTATATCAGTACCGCTTTCACTTGTAACAACCACGCTGCTTCTTTCGTTCAGTTCAGACGACTTGGCGCTGCGTGCGTGGAATTTCTTGCCCGGCTGGTACTTTGTCCAGGTCACGGTTCCGGATATGGGGTACCTGTTGCTGTGCATGTTGAATGGAGACATGAATATTGATATCTGCAGGCGGTTATCCCTGAAATATTCCTTTTCGAAAGTCTCTTCAATCACAACTATTTTGCCGTCAGCCGGGGCGTAAATCATTAGCGGATCCGGTTTGAGGGGTCTGGCCGGTGTCCGGAAGAACATAACCACGAATGTCAGCAGCAGAAAAGAGGCGCCGAGGCCTGCCCAGTGCCATACCGAGGGACCACCCCATATCTGCCATGCAGCTATGTTCAGCGCAGTTAACACCGTCAGCACTCCTGCAATAATCTTATACCCCTCCCTGTGTATCCTGAATTTTCCGATTGTCATGTCAAATCATTATGCGATGTAAAGGTAAACCAGCGGGAAGGCCACAACCACACTGTCAAAGCGGTCAAGGAACCCGCCGTGGCCCGGCATTATAGTTCCTGAATCCTTGAGTCCCAGGCTCCGTTTGAGGAGTGACTCCAGCAGATCACCCATTGTTCCGCCAATGGAGATGATCAGAGCTATTATCATCCATCCCTTGGTGTCAGCCACTCCGAGCCATCCTGAAAAGAGACGGGCAACCAGCAGTGTCAGCACCAGGCCTCCGAAGAAGCCCTCCCATGTTTTTTTGGGTGATATACGTTCGAAGAGGCGGTGCCTGCCGATAGCTGATCCCACAAGATATGCACCGGTGTCATTGGTCCATAGAAGGAGAAAGAACCCTACCATTATTCCCGGAGAGAATGCTATCCCCTCCGTGTGTATCAGCGGGCTGAGGCCCGTGTGGCCAAAGGCCGCGAAGGGAAACATGGAAAAGGGCAGGGCCGTGTAAAGGATTGAAAAGAATGTATGTGCAAGCGAATCGAATGGTCTCTCCACGTTACGGAAAAGTTCAATTATCATCACCAGGGATATGACCGGTATCATTGCCAGGAACCAGCTTCGGGGAAGCCATCCGATTGCCACCACGGTGGAGATTACGTATAGCAGGAATCCGCTTATTATGCCCGTTACCAGCTGTGGTCTGATACCTGTTCCACTGACCATGACGTAATACTCCCTCTGGGTGCCGGCTATCATTACTGCCCCGACTACGAAGAAGGAGACGGGATGTAACCAGAGGCCACCCAGCACGAAGATCACTATGAAGGCACCGGTGACGGTGCGCCTGACAAGATTGGTCACCTTACAGATCCTTGATTATTTCCTTGGCAATCAACACGTTATAGCGATGAACGAACACCTCTATCTCTCCGATCTTGTAAATGCTGTCACGCTTGTCCACAGCCACGGCATCGATTCCGTTTGTGAGCAGACGCTCAACGGCAATCTGGCTTCTTATATCATCCGTGAACCCGGCTATTTCAACCCACTCATTTTCCATCAGCTGTCACTGTTGCTTCCGGCTCACCGGCTGCAACGGCAGTCTCCACCGGCTTCTCTCCCCTGCGCTTGCCAAAGATGCGTTCGAGGTCCTCGCTGAAGATGACTTCCTTTTCGAGAAGCTGCTCAGCGAGCTGCCTCAGGCCATCAATATTTGCAGAGATGACCTCCTTGGCCTTAATGTATGATTCCTCTACAATCTTCTTCGCCTCACTGTCAATCAGCTCGGCGGTCTTTTCGCTGTATGGCTTGGTGAACCCGTACTCATTCTGCCCGGAAGAGTCATAGAAGCTCATGTTACCCACCTTGTCCGACATACCGAAGTAAGCCACCATGGCATAAGCCTGCTTGGTCACCTTCTCCAGGTCACTAAGGGCCCCGGTGGAAATTTTTCCAATGACAAGCTCTTCAGCTGCTCTGCCACCAAGGGCATAGGCAAGTTCATCAAAGATATGTTCACGTGTAGATATGGATCTCTCCTCAGGCAGGTACCATGCAGCCCCGAGTGCTTTCCCTCTGGGTATTATTGTAACCTTGAGAAGCGGGCTGGCATGCTCCAGCAGCCAGCTGACCGTAGCATGTCCGGCCTCATGATAAGCTATGGTTCTCTTCTCCTCCATGGAGATGATCTTGTTCTTTTTTTCGAGCCCGCCGATGATCCTGTCAACGGCATCAAGGAAGTCCTGTTTCTCCACCACGGTCTTGTTTCCCCTGGCGGCGATGAGGGCAGCCTCATTGCATACATTTGCAATATCTGCTCCGGAGAACCCGGGGGTTTGTTTAGCCAGGAAGGCGATGTCAAAACCCTCCTCCAGTTTGATGGGACGCAGGTGCACCTTGAAAATCTCCTCACGCTCCTTTATGTCAGGGAGTTCCACGTGTATCTGGCGGTCAAAACGGCCTGCCCGCAGGAGCGCCTTGTCAAGTATGTCTGCCCTGTTGGTGGCAGCAAGTATTATCACCCCGCTGTTGGTTCCGAAGCCGTCCATCTCTGTGAGGAGCTGGTTGAGGGTGTTTTCACGCTCATCATTGGCCCCGAAGTTCGGGTTGCGCCCGCGGGCACGCCCCACGGCGTCTATCTCGTCAATGAAGACAATACACGGCGCCTTTTCCTTGGCCTGCTTGAAGAGGTCTCGGACACGCGAGGCGCCGACACCGACAAACATCTCAACGAAGTCTGATCCGGAGATGGAAAAGAACGGTACGTTTGCTTCGCCTGCCACAGCCTTGGCAAGAAGAGTCTTACCTGTCCCCGGAGGGCCTACAAGGAGAGCTCCCTTGGGAATCTTACCTCCGAGAGAGGTATATTTTTTCGGATTCTTCAGAAAGTCAACAATCTCCATCACCTCGGTCTTGGCCTCTTCCAAGCCGGCAACATCACTGAAGTTGGTCTTGATGTGAGTATCCTTGTCAAAGATCTGGGCCTTCGACTTTCCAACGTTGAAGATGCCGCCTGCACCTCCTCCGGCACCGGAAGACATCCGGCGCATGAAGTAGATCCAGAGGGCAGCAATCAGCAGGAACGGGAGGATGACACCCAGGAAGGTGGCAAGGTAATCCTTGCGCTTCTGGTAATCAAGATAGATACGCTCCTCCTCCGCATATCCCGCCTTGTCCTGTGCCGCCACAAAGAACTCCTGGAAGAGCTCCACGGTACCAAAGGTATGGTAGTAGTGAGGTTTCGGGGGCTGAAGGCCGAAGCTCTTCTGCTTTTCAAAATCGGGATAGCGTCCGCTCTTGAGCGACTCAGCCTTGAGATAGATCTCAGCCTGTTCCTCGTTGACCACGATCACCTTTTCGATGTCATGGTTCATGACCATCTCCTCGATCTCACGCTGCCCCGCCTTCTGGGTGTATTTACCCGCGAAGAGGAGCTGAAAAACGAGGAACGCTGACACAACAATGACGATGGGCCAGCTCGAGTTAAACCACGATTTGGGTTTCTTGTCGTTTTTGTCTGACTTGGGAGTATTGCTCTCTGCCATAATATCAGTTAACCTTTCTTTTAAGTGTTATCCTCGAGATACGTTATGCGGCCGTCGGCCCATAGCGACTCAAGATCGTAAAATTCCCTGAAGGGCTGCTGGAAAATATGCACGAGGATATCACCGTAGTCAAGCAGAACCCATATACAGTTCTCCTTTCCTTCAACATGGTAAGGCTTGACACCTGTTTCCTTTCTCACAACATCCTCCACCGACCATGCCAGGGAGTCAACCTGCCTGGTTGACGGAGCGTGGCTGATCACGAACCAGTCACATACCCTGCTTTCAATATTTCTCAGATCAATCAGGGCCACCTTTTCACCCTTCTTCTCAAACAGACCCCTGACAATACTGTCAGTCACTCCGGCGGCCTTCACTGTGCTTTTTCTCATCAATAAACTTATTCAGTAATAAACAGTTCTGTTAATTGCCGCAAAATTACGAATCTTTATCAGTATTTTCGTCCGGCCTCAGTTCTTTTTACAATTTGGGTGCCAATTTGTTCAGGGCTTCAAACCCTGCTCATTCCATACCGTGTGAGAACGCTTTAAAACCTGATTGTCATGATAATAGGCTCGCATATCCTGCAGCATGAAAAAGTGTCATCCACCAACACCCTGGCAGCGGCGCTTCTGAGGGATTTATATCCTCCCGAGGGGACGGTCATAACTGCTTCATACCAGGAGACCGGCAGGGGTCAGCCGGGGAACAGATGGGAGAGCGAACCAGGCAAGAACCTGCTGATGAGCGTGATACTCTATCCGGTCATGGTCAGGCCGGCTGACCAGTTCATCATCTCACGGATGGTTTCACTGGCAGTTTATGACCTGGTATCAGCCCGCACCTCTGCAGCCAGGATCAAGTGGCCCAATGACATCTATGTCGGGAATGACAAAATAGCAGGTATCCTGATTGAGAACAGCATCATGGGTCAGACACTGGGAAGTTCCGTAGCAGGCATAGGATTGAATGTCAACCAGACCGGATTCAGAAGCGGGGCGCCCAACCCGGTATCACTGAAGCAGGTAACCGGGAAAGCCCATGACCTCAAGGATATCACCGGGGAGCTTATCAGCCTGCTGGACCGCAGATACGGGATGGTTGTAAGAGGTGAAGGCGCCCTGCTGAAGAGCGAATATCACGCTGCCCTCTACCGTGCCGGGGAGTGGCAGCGTTACTCTGACAGCAGCGGCAAGTTTGAGGGAATGATAGAACGGGTCATGCCTGACGGAATGCTCCTCGTAAGAAGGCGCGACGGCAGTTCCCGCAAATATGCCTTCAGGGAGATTGATTATATCCTCTGACACGGTCATAGCCGTCATATGACTCGATGAGGTCCATCAGGTTCTCAAGATACCTTCCGGCGGCGTCACCTATCAGCATACGCAGCAGGGGATTCATGTTCAGCCCGGTGTCAATACGCACTGCCGATCTCATATTCGTGATGAACTCTATATTCAGCCTTATCTTCACCTTGCCGGTGAGTAATGATTCGGCCTCGCAGGTTATCATCGAATGCGGAAGTGCCTCTGACAGCGATGCCGTGATCCTGCCTGCCATATCAGCCTTGAAGCTGCATCTGTCCTCTGTCGCCTCCCAGTCGGTCACCGTTCCTCCCGGCACCAATGACCTGAGATTGCGCATGTCTGTCAGAAAGGCATAGAGATCACTGTCGCCGCAAGGCACCTCTGCCCTTCTGCTTGTATATGTTGTCATCGGGCTCATACCTTGGTTCTCCTTCCTGATACTGATATCATCATCCCTGTGCCTCCCTGCCCCACTCTGCCGGTGCCTTGCGCCATTCCTTCAGTGTCTCGACATCGCCCTGCGTGATATAGCCGGACTCAGCGGCCATATCAACAAGCACGTTGTAGTTGCTAAGCGTGTCAAGCCTGCATGCCTCCGCGGCGAAGGCATCTGCGGCCTTCTGAAATCCGTAGGTAAAGATGGCAATCATGCCCATGACCTCGCATCCTGCCTCACGAAGAGCTTTAACGGCGCCAAGGCTGCTGCCACCGGTGGAGATGAGATCTTCTATGACCACAACCCTCTGACCCTTTTCATAATGACCTTCTATCTGGTTTCCCAGGCCGTGATCCTTTGACCCGGAGCGGACATAAATAAACGGCAGATCCAGGCTGTCAGCCGCCAGCGCCCCGTGTGCGATGGCGCCCGTTGCCACCCCGGCAATGAGCTCAGCTGCCGGGTAAAGCTCCCTGACCTTCGCAGCAAAGGAGTCCCTGATGAACCCGCGGACCTCAGGGAATGAGAGGGTCATCCGGTTGTCACAATAGATAGGCGATTCCCATCCCGAGGCCCAGGTAAAAGGTTTTGCCGGTTGCAATTTAATTGCTTTAATTTGCAGCAGGTATTCTGCAGTTTTTCTGGCGGTTTCGTTCATATGGTGAAGTATAAGATATATTTTGACAACAGGGTGATCACTCTCTCCCCGGAGCCTGACAGGGTGCAAAAATACGCCCTTTATCACAATTTCAGTGTGCCGGAGGAGCTCTTTACCCAAATATCACAGTTTGCCGTCAATAATGAGATACCGTCACTGAATATTTATTCAACCGATATCAACAACCTGTGGGAAGTTTTCTCGTCATGGTTTGTTGTAATAAATGCTGCCGGGGGGCTTGTTGGCCATCCCTCGGGACGATACCTGTTTATCATGCGCTACGGCAGGTGGGACCTGCCCAAGGGTCATATGGAAGAGGGTGAATCGCCGGAGGAGTGTGCCCTCAGGGAGGTGACCGAGGAGTGTAATATTCACGGACATGTAATTGAGGGCGTGCTGCCGCCCAGTTACCACACCTACCTGTTTGAAAACAAGCCGTACATGAAAAAGACCTGGTGGTTCAGAATGAACTATGACGGTGAGATGATCACAGACCCTCAGGCTTCCGAGGGCATCACGCATGCCGAATGGCTGGCCCCGGCTGAGATAGCGAGGATTAAGTCAAACACCTTCCAGTCGCTGCTTGATCTGCTGAATTACACGCTGCGGATGAGGTGATCACCTTTCCAGGTAATCGGAAATTTTTATTGAAGCCGGCACGAACATCGATGCATCTCCTCCGTGCTTGATGATGTCACGGACAATAGTTGAATTGACAGGTGTGTGTTCGGTACTGGTAAGCAGGAACACCGTATCTATCTCCGGAGCCATCTTCCAGTTCATATGACCCATTGCCCTCTCATATTCAAAATCGGCCGCCGTGCGGAGCCCGCGAACAATGTAACGGGCATTGTACCTTCGGCAGAACTCAATGGTCAGGCCGCTGAACCTGGTTATCTCCACCCTGCTCTCTCCCTGAAACACCTTTGAGATCATCTTCAGCCTCATCTCAATGCTGAACAGGTTCTTCTTCTCAGCATTCTCTCCCACCGCTATGATGACCCTGTCAAAGAGCCCCAGGGCTCGCTTAACGATTGATTCATGACCCACGGTGAAGGGATCGAACGAGCCCGGGAAAACAGCTATCTTGTCCATAACCTGCTTTTATTGTTACTCGAATTCCAGTGAGCGTGCGTTTGCCACCTTTTGATGAAGGAGCACATGATCGAGCACGTCCATTATAGTTCTGACATATTTGAATTTCAGTCCCCTGACATACTTCTCATTTATCTCCTCCACATCCTTGCGGTTCAGTTCAGAGAGCACTATCTCCCTGATGCCGGCACGTTTGGCGGCAAGGATCTTCTCCTTGATTCCACCCACCGGAAGCACCTTTCCCCTGAGGGTGATCTCGCCTGTCATGGCCACGTACTTCTTAACCTTTCTCTGGGTGAAGGCAGAAGCCACGGATACAGCCATGGTGATGCCGGCTGAGGGGCCGTCCTTTGGTATGGCGCCCTCCGGAACGTGTATATGGATGTTCCATTTCTCGGAGAAGGTCTCCGGGACACCCAGGAGCGAGGCGTGCGCCTTCAGGTACTCAAGAGCGATGACGGCTGACTCCTTCATCACGTCACCAAGGTTGCCGGTGAGGGTCAGGTTGCCCTTACCCCTGCTCAGGCTGGTCTCAACGAAGAGAATCTCTCCTCCCGTGGCGGTCCATGCCAGCCCGGTCACCACGCCTGCCTGGTCATTCCCGTCATAGATATCCCTGAGATATTTGGGCGGGCCCAGTATCTCAGCCACCAGGGCTGATGTGACCCCGGGTGCAGGCGTATTCTCAAATGCTATCTCACGGGCCCTGAAACGGACAAGCTTTGCTATCCGCTTGTCAAGCTCCCTCACTCCCGACTCACGGGTATATTTCTGTATCACCTCCTCAATCACCTCCCGTGGCAGGAGGAACTGTCCGGCTGTCACTCCGTGCGCCTCGAGCTGTTTCGGGATGAGATGCTTGACGGCAATCTCGCGCTTCTCCTCCACCAGGTAGCCGGAGATCTCTATGAGCTCCATCCTGTCACGCAGGGCAGGACTGACTGTGGAGAGGGTGTTCGCCGTGGCGATGAAGAGCACCTTCGAGAGGTCATACTCCAGCTCCAGAAAATTATCATAGAAATGTGTATTCTGTTCGGGATCAAGAACTTCAAGCAGGGCCGACGAAGGGTCTCCGCGGAAGTCCTGCCCCACCTTGTCAATCTCATCGAGGATGAAGACCGGGTTGGATGATCCGGCCCGGCGTATGTTCTGCACAACCCTCCCCGGCATGGCGCCGATATATGTCTTCCTGTGGCCTCTTATCTCGGCTTCGTCATGCAGTCCGCCCAGTGACATGCGCGCGTACTTGCGTTCCAGCGCCCTGGCAACCGATTTGCCGAGAGAGGTCTTGCCTACTCCCGGAGGACCGTAGAGGCAGAGGATGGGCGACTTGAGGTCACCTTTCAGCTTCAGCACTGCAAGGTGTTCGAGTATCCTCTCCTTCACCTCCTCGAGGCCGTAATGATCCTCATCCAGAACACGCTGGGCGTTCTTAAGGTCCAGGTTATCATCAGTGTACTCATTCCACGGCAGCTCAAGAAGGGTCTGGATGTAGTTGACCTGAACGGAGTATTCGGCGGCAGCAGGATTGAGCCGCGACAGCTTTTCAAGCTCGCGGCTGAAGACCTTTGTCACATCCTCTCCCCACTTCTTCTTCTCACCCCTGGCGCGGAACTCCTCCACCTCCTTCTCAACAGGATTGCCTCCCAGCTCATTCTGGATGGTCTTCATCTGCTGGTGCAGCAGGAACTCGCGCTGCTGCTGGTCTATCTCGTACTTGACCTTCGACTGCAGTTCATTCTTAAGCTCGAGAAGCTGTATCTCACGCACCAGATGCTCAAGCAGTCTGAGTCCGCGCTCCCTGAGAGATGCTGCCTCCAGCAGTTTCTGCTTGTCAGTGACATTGATCTCGGTGTTGGCGCAGATATAATTAATGAGGTAAGTGCTGTTCTCTATGTTCCGCACAGCGAAGGTGGCTTCAGGACTGATATTCGGATTGAGCTTTACAATCTTTACCGAGAGATCCTTGAGTGAGCCGATGATCACCTCGAAGTCCTTCTCGTCTTCAACTCCGCGGGGTTCGGGCATAGCCCTGACCTGGGCAGTCATGTAAGGATCCGTCAGGAGGATGGTGTCTATCACCACCCTGCGGCGTCCCTGGATGATTGCAGTGGTTGTGCCGTCAGGCATCTCCAGGAGCTTCACCACCTGTCCGAGGGTGCCTACTGTGTTCAGATCGCGCACGCCGGGATCATCCACCTCGGCATCAAGCTGCGCAACGGCCGCCACCAGTTTGTCACCACGGTAGGCGTCACGGACAAGCTGAACCGACTTTGACCTGCCGACAGCTATCGGGATCACCACTCCCGGGAAAAGAACGGTGTTTCTCAACGGCAACAAAGGTATGCTGCCCGGTATCTGGACCTCCTCCAGTTCCTGGTCGTCACCGTCTGAAAGAATGGGTATTATCTCCCTTCCCTCGTCAATCAGCTCATTCATGCCAATCCTGTCCCGTTTTCCGAATACCTTCTTTTCCATATAGGGTAAAAGTATGCAAATTTACTCAATTATGCTTTAATAGTTGTACCTCCGATACCACCGGAACCGGCCGGTGTCACAGACAAACAAAAAAAAGGCCGCCTTGTTTAAAGCAGCCTGATCCGGTATGATATTAACCTATTTCGTCTTCTTGCCGAAGTGGTCCTTATAACGGTTCATGAACTTGTCAACCCTTCCTGCCGTGTCAACAAGCTTCATCTTACCCGTGTAAAAGGGATGCGATGTGTTTGAAATCTCCAGCTTGATAAGCGGATATTCCTTGCCGTCTTCCCATTTGATGGTATCACGTGAGGCCGCAGTTGAACGGGTCATGAAGGTGAATCCGTTTGACATATCCTGAAATACAACCATCCTGTAATTGCTCGGATGTATACCTTCTTTCATCTCTGATATAATTAATTACTGTTATAAAAACCCTTTTTCAAGGGAGTGCAAAGATAATGAACAATAAAGAAAATACAAAAGGAGTGATAAAAATTTTTCAAGCCTCAGCTTTTGCCTCCCGTTCAGCCTTGTTTTCCTCCATCTCCTCCCTGTACATTTTAAATGGCAGGGTGTCATCCATCATGTACCTGAGGGTGAGGTGCGTCTTTGCCTTGTGTGCACCCAGGGCTTCGTAGATAGATATCATCTTCGGGTTGAAGTCGCCTACCCATGAGAGCTCCAGCTCCCTGTAAAAGCGTTTTTTGCGGAAGACACGGAACAGCTCGAGGAAGATGGCAGACTCGATGCCACTGTTCTGGTAAGAGGGATGTACACCGGCCACGAGAGCCCGGGCACGGGTCATCTCGTGAGTGGTTTTGTAGTATAGGAACCGGATCTTGTTCCAGAGTGTAAGGCGGCCTTCGAAGTGCCTGAGAATCTGGTTCAGATCAGGGAAGATGATGAAAAAAGCCACCGGTTTTTCATTATGATAGGCGAACCAGATAAGCTCGGGGTCGATGAAGGCCTTTGCCTGTTGAAGCGTATTCTGCAGACGGGCAGGATCAAGGGGAGTGAAGTCTTCCTTGAATACTGCCCAGGTAGCGTTATAAATCTCAACCATGTCGGCTGCGATTTTTTCGCGCTGCGAATACTCGAAATGGCGGTAGGCATAGCCCGGACGCCTTGATATCCACTCGGCAATCTTTCTGAACCGCTCGGGGAAAACCTCCACGGAAGCAACATCCTTGTGGTAGCTGTACTGTTCGAAATAGGTCCTGAATCCGTACTCCTCGAAATATTTCCGGTAATAGGTCTTATTGTAGGGCATGCCGAACCCCGGACGGGTGAAACCCTCAACCAGGAGTCCCCAGTAATTGTCGTTCTCCCCGAAGTTGATGGGACCATCCATTGCCTTCATCCCTCTGTCCGTCAGCCATTTTCTGGCAGTGTCAAAGAGCATGAAGGCTGCCTCGCGCGACTCGCTGACTTCGAAGAAGCCTAGTCCTCCTGTAGGTTGCCGGTTGGCCTTTGACCGTACCTCATCAATGAATGCGGCTACCCTGCCGATGGTTGCTCCGTCATCGTCCGAAAGTATCCAGCGGATGGCTTCACCATGCCTGAATGCTGCATTGCGTGATGGATCGAACACAGACTCCGTCTCGCTGTCAAGAGGACAGACCCAGTTCGGATCCCCTTTGTAAAGCCTTTTAGGGAACTCTATGAACTCCCTCTTAAGGGCTTTCGTTGTCACTTCGGCAATATTCATATCTGTCAGTCCTGAAGGTTAAACCATGAGCATACTTTTTCCCTGCCTTCACCGGTCTCATCACGATGGGTGAACTCGTTGGTCCGCCGGTTGTATATATAATCAGTGCTCCACTCTGAAGCATTGTCTCTTATCTCCTGCAGGGCGGCAATAACGGTTTCAAGTTCGGCATCAGTCATAGTCGGGTGTACCGACAGGCGGACCCAGCCGGGTTTTTCGGAGAGGTCTCCCCTGTTGATCATCTCGGTAATGCGGTGGCTGTGGTCATAGGTCACATCCAGCAGGTAGTGTCCATAGGTGCCGGCACATGCACATCCGCCGCGGACCTGTATTCCATAACGGTCACTGAGCAGCTTAACCACCAGGTTATAATGCAGTCCGTCAATGTAGAAGGAGACGGCACCCAACCTGTGCCTGATGTCTGGTGCCAGGATATGCAGTCCGGAGATGGCTTCCAGGCCGCTGAAGGTGCGCTCCAGCAATTGCTCCTCGCGTACCATTACATTTTCAGTTCCCATCTGCTCCTTGAGCCTGATGGCCATCGCAGCTCGTATCATCTGCAGGAATCCCGGCGTGCCGCCGTCCTCGCGTGACTCGATGCTGTCAACATACTTGTACTCACCCCACGGATTGGTCCAGTCAACCGTGCCTCCCCCGGGCTGATCGGGGGCGGAGGATTTGTAGAGCGATTTGTTAAAAATCATTATGCCTGACGAGCCCGGACCGCCCAGGAATTTGTGGGGCGAAAAGAAGATGGCGTCAAGCTTCTGCAGCGGATCAGCAGGATGCATGTTTATATCAACATAGGGCGCCGAGGCGGCAAAGTCAACGAAGCAGAGACCACCATGGCTGTGCATTATCCTGGCCAGCTCATGATAGGGAGTAAATACCCCGGTTACATTCGAGCATGCAGAAAATGATCCGATCTTGAATTTCCTGTCGCTGTATTTTTCCAGTGCTTTTTCCAGGTTGCCAGGATCAACGGTGAGGCCGGCTCCCGGTTCAATTATGACTACATCGGCCAATGTCTCGTACCATGAAGTCTGGTTAGAGTGGTGTTCAATATGTGTGATGAAGACCACCGGGCGGTCAGTGTCAGCCAGGCATCGGGCCGTTTTCGGGTAACTGCAGCCCTTGAGGCCCAGTATCCGCTGAAACTTGTTGATCACAGCTGTCATGCCGGCCCCTGCAGCAATCAGCACATCGTCAGGGCCCGCATTGACATGCATCTTTATTATCTCCTGTGCATGATGATATGCCCAGGTCATCATAGAGCCGGTTTCGGACGTCTCGGTGTGGGTGTTGCCCACAAAGGGACCGAAAGAGCCGGTCATCCTTTCCTCAATGGGGCCGTAGAGGCGACCGCTCGCTACCCAGTCACAATAAATTACTTTTTTCCGTCCGTACGGTGTGTTGTACTCCTGGTCAATCCCCACGATGTTTTTCCTGAACTTGCGGAAATACTCCTCCGCCGGCCGGTTGTTAATTGTCATCATTAATGGCAAATATTACCGGGTCAAATATAATTCTTTTTGTGATCGGAGACAGAAAGGCAAGTGCATCCTGGCGGCGGTGACAACCGTCAATGGATATCTATGATGCGGTGGTCTATCAGTACGAACAGCAGGATCAGCAGGGAGGAGTATATGAGCCAGCTGGTGAGGGGAATATACTCCTGCGGTTTGATCTTCATCTTCTTCCAGACATACCAGATGAGAAAGAGCTTCTCCAGGAAGTAGACTATGAAGGTGGCGAGGGCCACTCCTACCACGCCATAAGGTTTGATCAGCCAGAGACTGAGGGGTATGTTTATTGCTATCTCCACTGCAGCAGCATACAGAGTAACATTTGTTTTTCGCCGACCTATTACAATTGTCTGCGGGAAGACCAGACGGGGTACAATCAGCACAAGGTATATCATGAATACGTCAGCACTTCTTGTGAACTCGGGGGTGAATAGTCGCGGATAGACCCATCGTGCCACGAGCATTGTTACCATTGAGATGGGGAAGAGGTATTTGATGAGCCTGTCTGAGCGCTTCCGGAGCGTACCCAATGCTTCACGCATTCCTTCCCTGGTGCTGAAGCGGGGGAGAAGTGCGTTGCTCAGGCCGTTGGCGAGAAGCAGTACGAGCGGGAACTCCTTGGCGCCGTAGCGGTACATGGCAAAGACCCCCGGATCGGCATAACGGGCAGAGATTATAATACCGTCAATATACTGAGCGGAGCCGCTTATGAGGAAGGTCAGTATCAGGGGCATGCCCACCCTGAGATGTTCACGGATAAAGTCATATGATACTTTCAGGAGTGAGTAACGGCGCAGCAGGATAATCAGCCACACCCATCTGACGGCCGTGATGGCAAAGAGGCCCCATATGGCACTCTTTTCATCGTAACCGGCGATAACCGGTGCCAGGACCAGCACCAGCTGGGCCGAGTAGGTATATATTCCGTACTGCAGGATCCGGTGTGGTCTCTTGTTGAGGAGATAAATATATTCTATAAGTGCTACCGGGTTGCTGAGCAGGATATAGAGCAGCAGCAGGTTTGGGTAAGGAATCTCGGGTTTGCCCTGTGATGACTCCAGCATGAATTTGATCGGTATCCCGAGGAGGAATACCAGTAGGCTGAAGAAGGAGATCAGGAGGAAGGCGTTATATATTTCAGGTGATTTGCGGCCCTCAGTATAGCCATCTGTCCTGAAGGTCCTGTTCCGGTTATAAAGGGTCAGTAGGGACTGGATTATTCCCGTGACCCAGAAGAAGCTGAGGAGGCTGGAGATGAAGAGGAAGAGTTCCCAGTTGCCGATCTGGGGACGAGAGAGGTGGCTCTTGGTAAATATTATACTGATAATGAGGAAGGTGACAAATCTGAGCAGTTGTACGGCCTGCAATCCGGAGATACTATCTATGAATTTCAGTTTTGTCAAACTTCTCTCTTCTTGAATCTGAAACGCTTTGAGGCGGCAATAATTGTACCGCTCTTTTTTACCCGGCTAAGTTACGATTTGGATGAAACGTCAACAAAATAAAAATAAGTTTTTGCAAAATGGGAATTTTGCTGTTTATTTGCACTCCGTAAAACGGTGGTTGTAGCTCAGTTGGTTAGAGCGCCAGATTGTGGATCTGGAGGTCGCCGGTTCGAACCCGGTCTTCCACCCTGTCAGAAAAGGCTGCCCCTGGCAAATGCCAGAGGCGGCTATTTTTTTAGGTCAGAGATGAAGCTTGCTTCAGAACTGGACTAAAAAAATTTAGCCGCAGAATGCCGCAGGCATGCAGCCTTTTCTGACAGCAGTGCCCCCCATCCGGCTCACCGCACGAGCCCTGCGAGTGCGGTAACCCGGTAGCAGCCTTTTCTGACAGAAGTATCTCCCATACGGAAAATACTTGATGTGCGCTTTGATACAGGAATCCAGGCCCCCTCATTTAGTACGTATACATACTTATTAATAATATAGAGCATCATTTTTCCCCTTATCCGTGCAGATATAAAAAAATATTTTCATACATTGCACCACTAGAATTTTAACCTAAATCTAAGTCGTATGAAGAAACTATTTCTGTTCTTTGTTTTGTTTGTGTTAGCAGGTGCAAGCACCCTGTGGGCACAGACAAAAGTCATTACAGGTACGGTTACCTCCGCTACGGAGGGGGAAGGAGCAATTCCCGGAGTATCTGTGTTTGTCAAAGGCACTACCATTGCTACATCAACAGATGTAAACGGCAGGTACCAGCTGACAGTTCCCGAAGATGCAGCAACTCTTGTCTTCTCCTTTATAGGGATGAAGCAAAAAGAGGAAAGCATCGCCGGACGTTCGGTTGTTAACTGCGTGATGGAGTCTGACGTGGTCGGGCTGAGTGAGGTTGTTGTAACCGCACTTGGTATCAAGAGAGAGAAGAGGGAGATCACCTACCAGACCCAGAAGGTTGACAATGCAGAACTGGCAGCAGCCCAGCCGACGAGAGCCGCAAGTGCACTCGCAGGTAAGGTTGCAGGTCTGCAGATCAACGTACAGGACAACAGTGTTAACCCTACTACCCAGATCATCTTAAGAGGTCTCCGTTCAATATCATCGGACAACCAGGCACTGGTTGTAATCGACGGTGTTATTGCATCGCTGGGCGCTTTTGATGACCTTAACCCCAATGACATCGCTGACCTCAGCATCCTCAAGGGTGCAACCGCAGCAGCACTTTACGGCTCAAACGCAGCCAACGGTGCTATCGTGGTAACCACCAAGAAGGGCCAGGCAGGCGATAAGATCACCGTGGGTATCAACTCATCATATACCGCTGAGAAGGTGGCCTACATGCCCGACTTCCAGACAGAATACGGTACAGGATGGGAAGGCGCCTATGACGCAGTTGAGAATACCAACTGGGGTCCCCGCTTCGACGGAACCCTCCGCCAGATCGGCCCCACATGGCCGGACGGAACATACCAGGCCGTTCCCTATGCACCGGTGAAGGATAACCTGCTTGCATTCTTCAACACCGGACATAACTTCAACAACACAATCTACCTCAGCGGCAGCCACGAGACAAGTAAATTCTACGTCTCAGTAGGTGACCAGAGGGCATCAGGCATCGTTCCTGACGACACCTACCAGAGGAATACCGTCAGGGTCAACGCCAGCAAGAAAGTAGGCAACGTTGAACTTTCGCTCAACTCCAGCTTCTTCAAGGATGAGCAGGACGTGGTCGGTAGCACAATCGGTGACCAGGACAGGCCTCTCTACTGGTTCCTGCTGAACACCTCGGCAAACATTCCGCTGGCACGCTACTCGGACTGGAGGAATGACCTTTATGCAACGCCCGACGGTTACTACAACGCATACTATCAGAACCCCTACTGGGCAGTCGGTACAAACAGAAACAACCAGAAATCGAACAGACTCAACGGCAACGTACAGATGTCATGGGATCCGCTCAACTGGCTTAATGTTACCGCCAGGATCGGGACCAACACCTACTGGAGCAGCGGCAAGAACTGGAGAGCATCACAGACCTATGATCCGTATCTGCAGCCTTCAGCCGGAGCAGTTTCATCATTTGTGACCGACAATGAATCACAGTCATCCGAGATCATCGAGGACCTCCTTGTAACAGGAACCTTCGAATTCGGCGATTTCTCGCTGAAGTCTATCCTCGGTGCATCAAACTACAACTATGTATATCGCTACAGCAGCATCAGGGCTGATAACCTAAGTATCCCTGGCTTCTACGATATATCCAACGGTACAGGTACACCGACCGTCAGCGCTGATGCATCGCAGGAAGTCAACTTCGGCTTCTTCGGTGACTTCACGCTTGGGTACCGCAATTTCCTCTACCTGAACTTTTCGGGAAGGAATGACTGGACATCAACACTGGCAAAAGGAAACAATAACTACTTCTACCCGGGCTTCGGTATCTCATTCGTTCTTACGGATGCAATCGACGCTCTCAAGAACAACAATTTACTTTCATATGCCAAGCTGACTGCATCGAACTCTACGGTTTACAATGACCTGGGGGCATATGCAATCAACGAGAGATACAGCAAGCACGGAGCATTCCCGTACGGTGAGGTCAACGGTTTCGTACTCAGCAGCACAACTGTTGATGCCAACATCAAGAAAGAGAAACTGAACACCACCGAATTCGGTGCCAACCTGGGTCTCTTCCAGTCAAGGATCATGATCGACGCATCATACTTCCTGACGACTACAACTGACCTTATCACATACACCACGCCGTCAGTCTCTTCAGGATCAACTTCGTTCCTTACAAACATCGGTTCACTCAAGGGCTCCGGATGGGAAGTTTCACTTGGTGGCTCAATCATCAAGGCAAAGGATTTCTCATGGGATGCAAGCCTGAACTACTCAACCATGACAACCATCGTGGAGGAGATTTACGAAGGTCTTGATGAGGTTGCAGTAGGTGCATGGGCACAGTATGGCGTTTATGCCATCGTTGATATGGAATATCCGCAGCTGAAGGCCAATACCTACGTAAGAGACCCGCAGGGCAGGATTGTAATTGATCCGTCAACTGGCTTCCCAAGGCAGAATGCTGCTCTTGAATCAATGGGCAGAACAACTCCAAAGCATATCTTCGGTCTGAACACCTCACTGAAGGCATTCGGATTCACTGTAGCAACCACAATCGACTACAGAACAGGCCACGTGTTCTACGCACAGGGTCAGGATGCAATGGAATTTGTCGGCAGGTCAATGGCTAGCGTATCTGCAAACAGGCAGGATTTCGTGATCCCGAATTCGGTAATCGAGACCAGCCCGGGTGTTTATGTTGAGAACACAAACATTCCTGTTCAGAACGGTCGTCAGAGCTACTGGACCGATACCTATAATGATGTTAAGGAGAACTACGTTGTAGATGCAACAGCTCTTAAGATAAGGGAACTGTCTGTTTCTTACACCCTTCCGTCAGCTCTTATCAAGAGTACTCCTCTCCAGAAGGTATCTGTCGGCTTCATTGCCAGGAACCTCTACACTCTCCTTCCCGGAGAAAACTCGTTCTCAGACCCTGAGTTCAATAACTCGAACAGCAACACGATCGGGGTTGGCGGTTACTTCCAGATGCCTCCGACAAGATCGTTTGGCGTGAACTTAAACATAGAATTTTAAAACAGAATAGTTTATGAAAAGTATTATAAAATTCGCTATAGTGCTGATGGTCACCGGACTGTTGGCATCGTGTGAAGGTTACCTGGACGTCAACGTTGACCCCAATAACCCGACCGCAGTAACACCCGACCTTGTCCTGCCCGTAGGCCAGTATTATACTGCCGCCTACCACTCAACAGACAGGGGTCTCAGCCATCTCGGAAACATGATGATGGTAAACTGGAGCCAGAGTGACGGTTTCTCATGGTACACCGATGAGTTCAAATACAATGTTACTTCCTCATTCTATTCGGGCGTATTCAACAACACCTTCGCCAACACTCTAAAGCAGTACCAGATCCTTTACAACCTGGAAGATGAGAAGTATGTCAATTACAAGGCAATTGCCATGATAATGAAATCCTTCCATTACCAGCTGCTCGTTGACTGCTACGGAGACGTACCCTACACCGAAGCTCTTGGCAGAAGCAAGGAAGCTACCCCGGCATATGACGATGCACAGGCTATCTATGAAGATCTGATCGTTCAGATCAATGCAGCCATCGACCTTATCAAGAATGCGCCTGCTTTGGCAGAAGTTCCCGGAAGTGATGATGCAATGTTCGGCGGTAACATGACCAACTGGATCAGGTTTGCAAACACGCTTAAGGTAAGGATCCTCACACGTCAGTCAGACATGTCAGGAAGGGATTCATACATCACTTCAGAATTGGCGGCAATCGCCAGTGAAGGCAGCGGTTACATCACCACAGATGTAGGGATCAACCCAGGTTACATTCCTTTGAACACCGGCAAGCAGAACCCGATGTGGAACTCTCTTGGCAAGGATGAAGGCGGAACCGTTACAATGAGCAACAACGCAACCTGCGCTACCGACCACATTCTTGACTTTCTCTCATCAACCAATGACCCGAGGATTGACCGTCTGTATGAGAAGCCCGCAACCGGACACCTTGGTGTTCCCCAGGGTCTGCTTGACTATGACACTCCCGTTGCTGACCAGTACATGCCTGACAAGGTATCCAATATCGGCCCTGGCATTCTCAAGTCAGCTGACATGGACGCAATCATCTTTACCCTGGCAGAACATTACTTCAACCTTTCAGAACTGAGGCAGAAAACTTTTATCACAACCGGCCCGAGCGCCCAGGATCTTTATGAAAGCGGCATAACAGCCTCTTTCCTCTATCTTGGTCTTGATGAAGAGGATGCAGAGGATTATTACACACAAAGCAAGTCACTGGTTGGCTGGAGCCCCTCATCAAACAAGCTCGAAGCCATCATTACCCAGAAATGGATTGCCGTCAACGGCATAACAGCCGAACAGTCGTGGTTTGACTACAGTCGTACAGGTTACCCCAGCGGTGTTCCTATACCTCTTAATTACAATGCCACGACAGACAGGCCGGTAAGACTGTTCTATCCTGCAGGAGAATACTCCTCCAACGGAGCAAATGTGCCTACACAGCCAAATGCTTTTACCGCTAAGATTTTCTGGGCAAACTAATCCTTAACAGACACAACTATGAAAACATTGAAATACATTTTGATCCTTGTCTTAAGTCTGGGTGCCCTCAACTCATGCCTGGTAGATCAAACCACCAGATACGATGAGAACGACGACGGTCCCAACCTGGTAACTTTCGAAACCCTTACCATGAACTATTCGATTCTGGCCGACGGAAGCACGTACCAGAGACAGATAAAGGTTAAGCTAGTCGGTCCGACCTCAATGCTCACAACTGAGGACATTACTGTGACTGTAGGCGTTGATCCCAGTTCCACAGCAAAGTCCGGACAGCACTTCATAATCAACAATCCGACTTTTACCCTTACCAAGGCCAACAACTATCTCGGTCTGGTGAATTTCACCATAATTTCTGAAGGTAATGCTCCTCCTATGGACGGCACGCCGGAATTCCTTACCTACAAGGCACCAGTAATGGTTCTCACACTCTCCGCTACAGGAGCTGAGAATGTCATGGGCACCGGTAAGCTTGGCAAGTTCACTCTTGCTTTTGTTCCGCCTAACCCATACCAGGGCGATTACGAATCCGAACTTAAATATTTCCACCCAACCGCAGGCGGATCATATCCTGATGAACCTTACGGTGGCATCAGAATTGCAGACAAAACCCTGATGGCTGTCACCGGAAGGAAATGCGAAACTTGGTTTGCTGTATGGGATACCGATAAGTGCTGGATTACAGTTAACTCTGATAATTCAGTTGACTTAGAGGTCTGGGATGAATGGCCCTATGATGTTAAGAACGGTGACCCCAAGAATGCGGCCAACAAGTCTCATTTCGATCCTGCAACAGGCAAGATATACCTCTATTATTATTATGCCGGGTCTGGTGGCGACAGGATTTTCTGGGAGGTACTCACTCCTAAGTTCTGATTCTAATGCCATCAGGACATGCTTAATTGTAACAATTTAAAGAAAAGTATAATGAGACAATATATGAGAATCAAGTTATTCGGCCTCGCAGTTCTAATGGCAGTAGCCATCGCCGGCTGCGATACGGCCAGCCAGGATGTGGAACCGGTGGTTAGCCCGGACGGCTATCCGACCGCCACATTCGCTCCTACAACCAAAACATGCAATGAAGGAGATACAATCTACTTCACGATCACAACGGACAAACCCATAGACAGGTCCATCACTTTTACTTTCAAACAGAAGGGTGGAACGGCAGATTCAGATGATTATACGGCATTCCCGGCAGTTCTCCTTCCGTACACCAAGTCTGTTGATATGATGATCATCACATGGCAGGATTTTGACTATGCCGCTACGGAAACAGTTCAGGGTGAGATTGGCGCTTACAGCATCGCTGACAGGTACCTGCTGAACCCCCTGACCGTAAACCCCACACCAGTCACCTTTACCATGAATAACTATGTTGGTGAACTGACTGTTGACTTTTACTGGGATAAGGACATAACCCTTGGTGAAGACACCTATTCAACATCCAATAATGTGGACTTTGACATTTGGTATGCTGATGTGGAAGGCTTTGATCCGGATGATGTCTGGGCAACAGCGATTGACTGGGCCGCAGCAACCGGGTCTCATCCGGAGTCCTTCTCATTCGAGGGTCTTGAGGATGGCTCATATTACTTCATCGCTAACGTTTTTTCGAATGCCTTTGCGGGTTCAGGTGCAAATACCACCATCCCGATTACCTCCGTTTTCAACCGCCAGGGAACCGCGCTGGTCGATTATGAACTTACACAGGCAGAAGAAGATGCACTTGACTCTGAACAACCAGGTTACGATGAAGATGGATCTGACGTTAATATGATCCTGTTCAAGGTCACCATTGCAAACGGCAAGTACACGATCTTCGATGTTGATAATACGAACCTCGGTACATATAAGAAAAGCAGTTCGGGCAAGACTCCAAGACTTGTACTTAACAAGTAAGGGCAGCTTGCAGTAATACTTTATAAGAAACGACGCCTGTTATGGGCGTCGTTTCTTTTTGTATTCAATTCATATCACCTCTCCATCCTGAACGGGAAGGTAACGGAGTATTCAATTCTGTGTTCTGCTTCTTCCGCTCATCCTGTATCTGTATCCCGCAACAGCAGAAAGCACAACCAGCAGAATTATGGCAACATACACGAACACCGGCACCGGGACAGCGTCACCACCGGCGTATGAGTGCAGCCCCGACAGGTAATAGTTGACCCCGAAATAGGTCATCAGCACCGACGAAAAGGCACACAGCGAAAGCAGATTGAACGTGTACGTGTCCTTCATCCCGGGTATCATCCGTGAATGGGTCACCAGCGTGTAGACTATTATGGTTATCAGAGACCAGGTTTCCTTCGGATCCCAGCCCCAGTAACGGCCCCATGACTCATTGGCCCAGATGGCCCCGAGGAATGTCCCTATCGTCAGGAAATAAAGCCCCAGCGTAAGCGTCCTGTAGTTGATGACAGTAAGCTCATCAATGACTGCACTTATCCTTTCCCTGTTAACCGGCCTGACAAACAGCATCATCACCAGCACAACCAGCCCTAGTATCGCACCCAGGCCAAGGAAACCGTAACTGCCGGTGATGACCGACACGTGCAGCGTCAGCCAGTATGACCGCAAAACCGGCACGAGATTGGTGATCTCCGGATCCATGAAGCTCAGGTGGGCCACCATCAGAGTCAATCCGCCCAGCACCGAGGTAGCGGCAAGAGTGAGCAACGACTTCCGGCTGAAGATCAGTCCCGCCAGCAACGTGACCCACGAGATGAAGAGCATCGACTCATAACCGTTGCTCATTGGCGAATGGCCTGAGATATACCATCTGATGGCCAGTCCCAGCGTGTGGAACAGGAAACCGGTGGCAATGAGCCCTGCCAGTACTTTCAGAATAATGCCGGAAAGAGCCCTGGCACTGATTATGAAAGTAATTATTGTGATAATCATTATAAGTCCTATGGTTGCATACCACGGAAAAAGCTTCTCGAATATCTTCGCCTTATAGTAGAAGAGTTCAGCCTTCACCTTGCTCTCTGATGGCAGTTCGTATCCGGCATACTGACGCTGGTAATTCCTGAGAGCAGCCACAAATTCCTCCGGAGCAGCTGCAGGGCGCGTAACCGAAGTCACAGCCTGCGCCCACAGCGGTATAACACTCAGTACAAACAACGAGTCTTCACTGCTGATGCCATGCTTTACAGCCTCTTCCGCCTTGCCCCAGTTATCAGTGCCGTCTCTCAGAGGATATATGCGAAGGAAATCGCCCCGTGACATCATGTAGCAGATATTCACCCTCTCGTCGACTTTGATTACCTCCTTGTCGAACTTGCTTCGCTTGCCGTCAGGCTTTGCATAAGCCTCATCCACAAGAGATGCAAGCTTATAACCGCCCGCTTCGCCGAAACTGACTATCTCCGAAAAAGCGGCCAGCTCGCCCTTCATGCCCAGTTTCTGCCTGAGCTCCTCGTTTGATACCTTTATTACCGGCACATCCTGCCAGTGATAAAAGTCGAGCGAGTATCCCAGGAAAACCTGCATGGGCGACAGTCCGTCGAAGCTGTTTTCCCTTGCCACCTTACGGAGGATGTCACTGCTTATGGTGTAGAGAGGCTTCGTTCTGCCTTTCTGATCCTGTGCCAGAACAGCGCCAAAGCTGTCTGCGGCCTTCTTTTCTATTACCAGCTGCTGCTGACCCTGAGCAGGTGCTGCTGTAGCAAGCACAATGAATGCCACCACCGCTGCTGCCTTGCGGTACCTCGAGCTCCAGTGCCCGGAACCAACCGTCCGGAAGAACGATTTCCTGTTCAGCAGCGTAAGGATAATAAACAGGAAGAGCAGGCCATAGCCGGCATAGGTTGTATACATCCCTGCAGGGTCATGGTTGACAGAGAGAACTGTTCCCAGTTCGTCATTGTCATATGATGACTGGTAGAACCGGTATCCGTAGTATTTGAGGATATGGTTCATGTAAATATCATATTCGAACTCTGTGCCGTCAGCCGGATCCTGTACTGTCACCCTGCTTTTGAATCCGGCAGGGGAATTTGACCCCGGGTAACGCTCTACCATGAAATCGTTCAACTTAAGGCTGAAAGGCAGTTCCCTGCCGGCGGCGCCGTAACTGACGCGTGCAATCATACTGCCTGCTTCACCCTGCCATACAGATCTCTCTTCCCCGGTTCCGTCCCACAGGTATACCTTTTTCTGCCATCCTTCTCCTGAAAGGGTCAGCTCAAGAGCTCCTCCGGCCGTGCTGCCGGTGGCAGTCTCAGCAGGAACTACTATCCCGCTCATTGTCATGACCTGAGGCATGATCCTGAAGTTTCCGACAGTGTAGACAGTGCCTGCTACCAGCGGCACCAGTGTGTCAGCGGGGTACTCCACGGACCTCATCTCCTGCATGACGGTGGACCGCAGCCCCGAGACTGACCGGATAAAGAAAGAGGCTCCGTCAGTTGTGATTGTGATATCTCCTTCAGCAGCAAACCCGGCTGTCATATTTCCCACTGTTCCGGTCTCTCCCATTGCCAGTACGAGGGTCTCGCTCTTCACCATATCAGGTGTGCAGATAAATGAGACCATCGGTATGCCACCTGCAGCTTCCTCCACTTTCCTGACGGCGCCCGCCATGTACCTGTCAAATGTGAGTGTCACCTTCTCACCTGAAGGGTCAAGGCTTTTCCGGTATTTGCCATGACGGCCCCCGGCGAGGCTTAGTGGCGCCTCGTGACCGTCAAGCGTCTGCCCTCCGGCATCGGTCAGCTCAAAGGCCAGTGTGTTTCCGGAAGAAAAGGTATGAGAGGAGGCTTCGCCCTCCCTGATGTGCATCATGCCATCATAGCCTGTATAGCGAGTGATTGCTGCCCCGGCCACCATCACAATGAAGGCAAGGTGAAAGAGCATCACTGTCAGCTTCTCCCGGCGCCACAGCTTAAATATGAATATCTGTCCTGTCAGGTTGACTGCAAGCAGCAGAAACAACAGTTCAAACCACACGGTGTTGTAAACGGCAGCCCGTGCAGCAGCAGCGCCAAAATCGTTCTCAATAAATGTGGCCGCAGCCAGTGCCACGGCAAGCACAATAAAAAGAATACCCATCATCATGGGTGAAACAATAAATCTTAATGCTTTCATGAAATTAATTTAGATGCAAAACTATCCCTTTTCGGAAATTACCAGCAATTTTTCCCTGTCGAGGATCTTAACCGACCGGGGTGTGGCGTGAATAATATTTTCATTCTCAAATTCCCCGATGATCCTGACCACGCTCTCCTTGGCCATATTGGTCATTTCCCCCAGTTCCTGCCTTGAGAGTACCATCTCGAACTCATCTGAGCGGAAAATGTTGTCAGCAAAATAGAGCAACGCTTCGGCAAGTCTTCCGTGCATCTTCTTCTGGGTGAGATTAAGGATCTTCTGATGAAGCCTGAACGATTTTTCACTCAGATCCTCGATGAATCCTGAAGCAAATCCCGGATTGGCGGATATGACCTTCCTGATGGTGTCAAAGTTGATAAAACAGGCCTGAACCTGTGTGATGGCTGCCACTGAATAGGTGTACCGGGCATTGACGTGGGCGCCGGGGCCGGCCAACAGTGTGGAATGCTCAGCAAGGTTAAGAATCAGATTTTTGCCGGAATAACCTTCCATGTAAACCTTGGCCAGTCCGGAGATAATAAAAATGGCGTTGGATGCCGGAGAGCTCTGCTTGATGATGATCTCTGAAGGCTTGAAGGTAGCCTCGTACCGGTTCTTGTTGATCAGCTCAAGCTCCTCTTCGGTCAGGTTTCTGAAATTGTTCCAGCATCTCGCACAGTTTGCGCAACTGGTTATTTTGTTTTCAGCATACATTGAAAGGCTCTTTTGCACAAAGGTATTGAGTATGTGTAACCGGAGCCTCAGATCATGACATATATCATACTGATTTTTGATCTATATCAATATTATAGAATGTACTTATCAATCCATTGTGATTGAAATATCAATGAAAAAAAACGCTTACCTATTGAGTGTCTTGTTACCTTTCCTCAGAGGAAATCTAAACCATGACCTATATGAAAAGTATTCTGAAATTAATCATTTTTCTTGTGACAGCAGGCATGTTCCTTGCTTCGTGTGAGGGTCCGATGGGGCCGCAGGGTGAAGACGGGCCGCAGGGTGACAAGGGTGATCCGGGAACAGCCCTTGCATGTGCCGAGTGTCACAACACCACCAGCCCGATGGTTGCCTTCTCAGCTCAGTGGAAGGAATCGACGCACGCCACTGGCGGTAATGCTGCCTATGCCAACAGAGCCGGTTGCGTTCAGTGTCACACAAGTCAGGGCTTCCTGGAGTATGTGGCAGAGGGATCAACGGCCGCTATCTCTGTTCCGGCAAACCCGATGCAGATTGGTTGCGGTACCTGCCACAAGATTCACGAGACCTACTCTGATGATGACTGGGCCCTCACCAAACCGGGAGCGGAGACACTGGAGGTCAAATATGCAGGAGCTGCAGTAGTTTGGGACAAGGGAACCAGCAACCAGTGTGTCTTCTGCCACCAGTCACGCAACGTATCTCCAGCCCCGGTGGTAAATGGTGCAGATTTTACAATTGCTGCCAACGGTACCCGTATCGGACCGCACCACGGACCGAATGCCAACCTGATACTTGGCAAGACTCCTTTTGAACTCCCCGGAGACGCACACCCGACAACCAACCCCCACTCCACAGCCAACGGATGCGTGACATGTCACATGTCAACACCCTACGGTTACCAGGCCGGCGGTCACAACATGGGAGTATGGTATGACAGCCACGGGACACCTGTAATGCTAAAGACCGGATGCACCACATGCCATTCAAATTCTACAACACTTGACGGCATGATCAATACGCTTACTGCAGAAGTTGAGGACAAAATGGAGATACTCGAAGCCCAGCTTATCGCTGCAGGCATCTACAACTCAGGCACCGAACTGGCAAATAGCGGTACATTCAAGGCCAATGCAGTTCTGGCTTACCTGAACTACAACACCGTCAAGGAAGACCGCAGCAACGGCGTCCACAACCCCGGGTACATCAAGACACTGCTTGACAACTCGATTGCAGCAATGGTTGCCCTGGGTTACGCCGAAAGCGGCAAATAGGAATCAGTCATTCAATAAAAAAAAGCTGCCCGCCAACGCGGACAGCTTTTTTTTATCTGTTAAGCAGTTTTACTTCTTCAGGCTACGCATGTAGTTGACGATATTCCAGATCTCATTGTCAGGAATCTTCTTATCATAAGCAGGCATCTCACCCCTTCCGAATTTAGTCTGGTAGAACATCTCGCCATCGGTATATCCCTGGAATGCTGCACCCGGGAAGTCGCCCGGGAAAGTCTTGGTCATTCTTCCCTTGGGGCCGTCACCGAGACCGGTTTTGCCATGGCAGGAAGCACAGTTCTTCATGTAGGAAACCTGGCCTGCCTTAACAGATGCATCGTCCTTTGCAACCGGATTGGCCATCTTCTTATATTCTGCGGGGATTGTCCATGGTTCACCCTTCTTCTGCTGGGCATTGGCCGTGACGGTGGCAAAAGCAAAAAGAGCTGTTGCAAAAAGTACTGAAATAGATTTAACTGTTCTTTTCATAAAACCTGATTTTAATTAGACTCATATTAATGGCTCTCCTGCCAGCCGGTGACGATGCTCCTGAAGTTACTCAGCGGCGATCTGCCTATAGTGCTGACATAGAGATGGATAAACAAAAACACGACAACCAGGAATCCAAGAATTACGTGGAACTGGTCAGTCAGAAATATACCGCTGAATCCAAGGAATCTCTTGAGTATGAACTCGGGAAACATCAGGGCCCAGCCGGTAATAAAGAGCATCGGCAGGGCGAAGTACATCACTCCCACATAGGATATCTGCTGCAAGGGGTTGAACTTGCGCTCTCCGTTGACGGGAAACGGCGCTTCCTCTCCCCTGAAATAACCGAAGGCGTAGAACCGCAACTGTTTCCAGAGCCTCTCAACCAGCCCCTGCAGGCTTATAAGATAATGTCTGCCGTTGTCGGTAAATATGTTACCGAAGAGGAATGCCGTGTAACTTATCGTAAGAAGAACGCCGCACACGTTGTGTATGGAAACCGCCCTCTGAAAATTCACAACAAGAGCGTTCTCAGGATCCGAGTAGAGCATGCTGAATCCCGTCACAATAAGGAACAGGCACAATACGGCATTTGCAAGATGCCAGAGCCTGACCCAGACCGGATAGTGATAGAAATTTTTACTCATGTGCTGTCCTCTTTGGTTTGATCATTATCCTGAAGAACGTGTGTACCAGCGCTACTGCAATTGTCATGCCAATGAGGAGTAAACCGGTGAATGATATGAATTTACTGCGGTTTGCGCCTATCACATAGGAATCATTTCGCAGCATGACACCGTTGATGAATCCCTTTTCGTCTCGACTTTCCTTTGCAGCGTATTTGTACAGCGTTCCCATGAGGATGGAGTTCTGACTGTGACAGTCGGCACATCCCATCACGGCACTGTCAGCCGGCATTACCTCATGGGCAATCAGTACGCTGTCATTCATCCTGGTATGGCAGTCGATGCACCGTACTGCTTCCATGTGGCGTTCAACATTCGGCAGCCAATCATGTTTGGGTAACACGATGCTGACGTTCTCATCATTGATGAGTCTCATTACATCAGAGTTTCCGTGACAGCGGAGACACATCTCATTTGAACGGAGTATGTACTCGCGGCCTCCCGTGGTCTGCCTGGCCAGCGGATTGTAATAATGGGGATCGTGACATTTCCAGCATGTTATCAGGCCATCAGTGGCGGTGTAGTGCACGCTCTTCTGGAAATCAGCATCAATTTTCTCAAACCGGTATTGTGCATAGTTGGGGTCATACCCGTGACAGTCAATACAGCCCCATGAGGTTTCGAACCTCGTTTCCAGGGGATGAGGGAATGTCTTGAAACCCTCCGAATGACAGTCGAGGCAGCTGAAGCTCCAGTGAACGGAGTTGTAGAACAGGTCAGGCACAACCATGTTGTGTTCAGACATCAGCTGCTTGCGAACAGTCCCTGAAACAGTATCGGTAAGAGACCATACCAGTTTGCCGTGACACACCAGGCAATTATTCTCATTGTCCTCTGCATAGAGGCTCATCTCCGCCCCCCTGGTCACCTTTGCACTGTCCTGCTTCTGCGCAAATGCAGCAACTGACAGGCCGGCAAATAAAACATAAACAATAAGTGAAATTCTCTTAAGGATCATACCTGCATTTTAGACTTAGAATCTTACAGTGACGTTGAGTCCGATAAGGAACTGGCCGTCACTGAAGCTGTTCTGATTGTATACAAAATTATATTGTCCAAGGATATCCTTGTAGTTTGCGACGAAGAGCTGGAAGGCGTGAGTGGCCGTACCAATCTCCCAGCCGAGGGAAAGCTGCGGCTTGGGATTCAGTGCCTCATCCTTCTGACTGTTGAACAGCTGATCATACTCCGCAATTATGCTGTGCGAACCGGCAAAATTAAACCTTGCCCCTGCAGAGATCCCGTAGTTTGCGTTCTTGTAACCCACCTCCACAGCATTCAACCAGATGAATGTAGGTGCAAGCTGAAGCGAGAATTTCTCTCCGAACTTGCGGGCGATAAGCACCTGATTGAAATATGAGAACCGGTGAATCTCACGCCAGTTGTGCGCTGGCCCGAATGTATTCTGATTCAGCAGGTTAAGTCCCATATTACCATAATAACTCAGGGAGATTGGAACCGATCCTGATGAAGTCTGCTGCAGAATGGCATATTTTACCGCCAGATCCTGGGCCTTGTAGTTCTTTGCTGTTCCTGCTGCAATCATCAGCCTGTCGGTGATGCCGTAGTTAAGACCCAGCCTGATATTGGCCGGAGCCCACAGACCGAAGAGGTCGTCAAGGCCATTGTTTACAGTACCAAACCGGTGATGGATCTCAAATTCAAGCATTCCCTTAAACGGTGTTGCAACAGTCTGGTTATCAACTAATATGCTTGTCTCAAAAATACGTACTGGATAATCTTCGCTCACCTGGCAGAAAGCCGGGAAAGATAACAGTGCCAGAACTACTGATATGGCAATTTTTTTCATGGTGGTCATTATTTTTGTTGGGTTTCCTGGTTTCTAGTTATTTTCCGCTCCCTGCGATGCCCAAAGCTTAATGGCATCGGGCACGGACAGAAGGAGAGTGTCAATCTGCAGCATCTGAGAACCAAACGCAGTTATGCTTGAGTGAATGGAGATCACCCTGCTGGATGCCGGGGTGACAGTGTCAACATTTGCGAAGAGTTTATCATAGGTTCTCTCCGTGCTCCATGAGCCATGGCATCCCTGGCAGAATGGCATTAGTGACTCGGAGAAGCTTACCGTCAGATCCTGCGGGATCTCAGGCTTCGCCCATGAATAACTCTCACAGGAAGAAAGGGATAGTCCGCCCGCGATTATCGCGGACAGCATCACCAGTCTTAAAAATCGTGCCTTGCGCTTCATTTTTCGTTTATTGTTATATCATTCACAAATATATCGGAATAAGCATACCCCTTTGCGCCGGGATGTAAGTATTTAGATTGGCCCGAGGCTGTTTCTTATCAACTGGCCTGTTGATATTTATCACCGGGAAAGGTGTCAATCGGGAATTATGCCGGATGGTCCGGCTAAGATTGTAAATGGCATGGGCGAGCGGTGCAGAAAGTTAATGAAATGCCCTGTGGAGTCAGAAATATAACTGGAGTGAACTGCTCCGGATAGCGCCAGAAAATGAATTTTCAAGTGGGATTCCGGGCTATAGCCGCCCTGTTACCCGAATGAATTCAGTTCACTTTGTAGAGTCCCAGTTCCTTCTCCTCAAAGGAGGCGATGAAATCAGCCCTTTTGGAGTTCTCCGAGACTGCAAGCGGCAGGAAGAGTTCAGCCGAAGAGGTATAGGCAGGGTCGCGCTGAGCATCATGAAGGAGCAAAAAACCCATGATTATATTGGCAGCCATCTCAACCATCCGGCGTGCATGGAAATCTGTCAGCTCAGTGTTGCTTTTGGCAGTAACTTCAGCCACGCATTTTTCGTATGCGTCAGTCAGAGCGGAAAGCTGTTTCTTCAGGTGTTCCATCTCGGGGCGCACCTCTCTCTTTGCATACTCACGCATCTGAGCCAGGTAACCGCCGGTTGTAACTCCCCTGACGGCTGCCACCACCTGCAACTGCGAGGTACCTTCATAGATTGAGGTGATGCGTGCATCGCGGTAGAGTCTCTCCACCGGGAAATCCTTGATAAATCCGGCACCGCCGTGGATCTGCAGCGCATCATAGGCGATACTGTTGCACCACTCGCTGCTGATGAGCTTCACAAGCGGAGTATAGATGTCTGCCAGCCTGGTGTTGACCTTCAGATCCTCACGCTCCTCCTTTGTCAGCGTGCGCTCCTCGGACAGGAATGACCACGCTTTGTAGGTATCGACGAACCTTGCAGTCTCATATAGAAGTGACCTCATGGCTTCAAGGCGGACCCTCATCAGGGTGAGCATCTCGTATATTGCCGGGAACTGGTCAATTGTTTTCCCGAACTGCTTCCTTTCCGAAGCATATTTCCTGGCCTCCTCATAGGCGGCCTGTGCAATTCCAACCGATTGTGCCCCCACACCAAGACGGGCGCCGTTCATCAGTGACATCACATATTTGATCAGCCCCAGCCGGCGTTCACCAATGAGTTTTGCCGTGGCGTTGCGGAAAACCAGTTCGCAGGTGGGTGAGCCCTTGATGCCCATCTTGTTCTCTATCCTCCTGACCAGGACCCCTCCTTCAGCCTTGTCGTAGACAAAGAGCGACAGTCCGCGGCCATCGGTGGTACCCTCTTCTGAGCGGGCAAGGACGAGTGAAATCTCAGCATCGCCATTGGTGATGAATCGTTTTACGCCATTAAGCAGCCATGTTCCCCTGGCTTCGTCATAATGAGCCTTGAGCTGTACAGCCTGAAGGTCAGAGCCTGCATCAGGCTCGGTCAGGTCCATGGCGGCAGTTGCACCCCTGTTGAAACGGGGGAGAAACTCCTCCTTAATCTCCTGTGATGCAAACTCCAGTATGGTCTCACCGCAGTCCTGCAGCCCCCATATGTTTGCAAACCCGGCATCAGCCCTGGATACCAGTTCTGCAGCCATGACATAGGGTACCATCGGGAAGTTCAGTCCGTCATATTTTCGCGGAAAGTTCATCCCTATCACTCCTGCCCGTGTGAGAGCCTCATGATTCTCCTGTGTGCCACGTGCATAGGTCACGTGGCCGTCAGCCACGGTGGGTCCGTCATGGTCTACATCTGCCGCGTTGGGAGATATGACATCGGCACATATTGCGCCGATTATCTCCAGCACCCTGTCATAGTTGTCCATGGCATCCTCAAAATCGCAGGGGGCATAGTCATAATGCTCCCTGTCCCTGTAATCCATCTCCTTCAGCCTGACGATCTTTTCCATCGCCGGGTGGGTAAGGTGGAACCTGAGGTCCCTGTTATCGGTATAGAAATTTGCCATCGGTATTACTGTTTTCTTCAGACTGATCCAAGTTTACTTCGCGTTAGCCCTGTAGTATTTTATAAGCTTTGGTATCACCTCCGCCACATCTCCGTTGATAACGTAGTCAGCTATGCTGTTGATCGGCGCCATCGGGTCATTGTTGATGGCAATGATCTTTCCGCTCTGGTCCATGCCCGCGGTATGCTGTATCTGCCCTGAGATGCCGCAGGCGATGTAAAGCTTCGGCCTCACCGTCACCCCTGTCTGTCCTACCTGTCTCTCATGACCGGCGTATCCGGCGTCTACTGCTGCCCTGGAAGCAGCAACCTCACCGCCCAGCACCGAGGCCAGTTCATAAAGCAGAGCGAAGTTCTCCTTCGAACCCATGCCGTATCCTCCCGACACAATTATCTGTGCGGCCTTTATATCAACCTTGCGCGGCTCGATGTGTCTCTCGAGGATCTCCACCGCCAGGTCTTCAGGCTTGATAAAGGCAGATATATCTATCTTCTTCAGCTCACCACTGTAGTTTTTGTTCACTATCTCCCGCTTCATCACCCCTTCCCGAACGGTGGCCATTTGCGGACGGTGGTCAGGGTTTATGATGGTGGCAATGATGTTTCCGCCAAAAGCAGGCCTGATCTGGTAGAGCAGGTTTTTGTATGTGGTATCTGTTTTCTTTACATAATGGTCACCTATCTCGAGCCCTGTGCAGTCTGCCGTCAGTCCGCTGTGCAGCGCCGAGGAGACCCTGGGGCCCAGATCACGCCCGGTGGTGGTGGCGCCCATAAGGGCTATCTGCGGCTGCTCCTGCCTGAAGAGGCCGGTGATGACCGAGGTATACGGCATTGTGCGATAATGTTCAAGAACGGGATCATCAGCCACATGCACCACGTCAACACCGTAAGGGAAGAGCTCGTTTTCAATGCCATCCAGCCCGCTGCCAAGGATAACAGCCTCAAGGCGGCAGCCAAGGGTGTTGGCAAGCGACCTTCCCCTGGTAAGCAGTTCGAGACTCACTTCAGCCGGACGTCCCTCATCAAGCTCGCAAAAGACGAATAGATTGTTCACTGCTACTATGTTTTATCCGTTTATCAACCAATAGTATGATTCTCAATCAGCTCCCTGACAAGTGATTCAATATCCTTGTCCGATGCAGTCAGTCGCTTTGACTCCTTTGCCTGAAGGATCACATTCTCGATCTCCTTGACCTTTGTAGGTGACCCTGAAAGACCGAGCTGTTCAGGATCAGCGCCGATGGCTTCCACTCCCCATTCGGTGATTTTGATGGCCGGGCGGCCGGCGGCAATATAGTCAGAGCTCTCAGCCTGCAGTTCGGTGTCAGTGCGTGCATATTTGTACTTCATCAGGAGACGGGCATGCCGGTAACGGCACGATGGTGCCGTTCCGTTCACTGTCACCACCAGCGGCAGCGGTGAAGAGACCGTCTCAACACCCCTCTCAAGACGTCGGCGGATGATCAGCCTGTCGCCCTCTAAATGCATCTCCTCAGCGTAGGTCACCTGCGGCCATCCCAGCTTTTCAGCCACCTGCGGCCCCACCTGTGCGGTGTCGCCGTCAATGGCCTGTCTTCCCCCTATGACAATGTCAGGTGCCAGTCTTTTCACTGCCAGTGCCAGCGCATACGATGTTGCCAGCGTATCAGAACCGGCAAAGGCCCTGTCAGTCAGCAGCACACCGTCATCAGCACCGCGGTACAGCCCTTCGCGGATTATCTCAGCCGCCCTCACCGGACCCATCGTCAACAGGGTCACTGTCACTCCTTTGTATCTCTCTTTTATGCGAAGTGCCTGCTCAAGTGCGTTCAGGTCCTCGGGATTGAAGATTGCAGGCAATACACTCCTGTTCACGGTGCCGTCTGCCTTCATGGCATCAGGCCCAACATTGCGCGTATCCGGAACCTGCTTTGCAAGTACAACGATCTTGATTCCGTTCATCTCATTCTCGCTTTTGAAGTGGCAAATATAATAAAAAACCATACCGCAAAACTGAACAGGGCTGTTTTTGACCACGGCGGTCGAAAATGAATATTACCTATATCTCTGATTTATTGCATTATAATTCATACTACCCAGCCCGCAGCGATATACATTCGAAACAGGAAAAACTCTTTTTGAAAGGCGGGGATACATTAATTAAAATTGAGCTAATTTCGCTGCCGGTAAAACCATACTCTTTTTTTGCTTCCTCCAATGAAAGGCAGACCTTATCTTGCTCTCGTTTTTTCAATGATCTTCTGGTCATTTTCCTTTGTCTGGTTCAAGATTGCCAACCGCGATTATGATCCGATTGCAATCGTCTTCATCAGGCTTTGCATTGCAATTGTGTTCCTGTCGTCATTTCTCTGGATAACGGGTAAGTTCAAAAAGGTGAAGAAGGGTGACCGCAAATATTTTTTCCTGCTGGCGCTGTTTGAGCCGTTTCTCTATTTCCTGGGGGAAAGCTTCGGGCTTACTTATGTCTCATCAACGGTAGGCTCTGTGATCATCTCAACCATCCCCGTTTTTGCCGTGATCTTTGCCTGGGTCATCTATCGCGAGCGTCTTAAATTCATCAATTACCTCGGCGTCATCCTATCCTTTGCCGGGGTGATAATCTTCATCACCAACAGTACCGGGAACATCGGGATGAACCCCAAAGGTCTTTTACTAATGTTCCTGGCAGTTGTATCCGCGGTGGGGTACAACATGGTTCTTCACAGGCTGGCACACGAGTATGATCCTGTCACTATTGTCAACATCCAGAATATTATCGGCGCTGTTCTCTTTCTTCCGCTTTTCCTCATCTTCGATCTGAGGGATCTGCTGGCGACAGGCTTTGTGGCCGAAAGCTTCGGATCAATAATTCTGTTGGCTGTCTTCGCCTCATGCGGCGCCTTCGTACTATTTGCATACTCAGTCAGGCATCTGGGGATCTCCCGTGCCAACATCTTCAGCAACCTTATACCCGTCTTCACGGCAATCTTTGCATTTTTCATCGTGGGCGACAGGCTGACGGTGCGCAACGGAGTGGGCATGGCGGTGGTAATTGCCGGGCTCTTCCTCTCGCAGGCAGGGAAAAACAGGAAAGCAGTAGTTGACACCGACTTCGCCGGGAGAACTGCCTGAAACGAGGAAATCATCTCATCAAACATGCCGTTTTGCCGGGATTGCTATCTTTGTCATCAACCAACAACAGGATGAGGCACAGGGCTCTTTATCTGCTTCTTGTAACACGGATTCTGACCGCCCGCCACCGGGCTGCATGCCTGCTCATTGCAGTCATGGTGCTGCCGGCCGGCGGACAGACGGGAGGAGACAACACCTATGAGTTCCTGAATCTCAGCCACTCGGCTTTTGCAACCGCCACCGGCGGTATAACAGTAGCGCAGGGGCGAAGTGATCTCAGTCTTCCCTATTTTAATCCTGCCCTACTTGACCGGTCGATGGACAACAGTGTCTCCCTCAGCTTCTCCTCGTGGTTTGCAGGAATACGGTACGGTTATGCCTCCTATGCCATGGACACTGAGAAGGCCGGCACCTTTGCCGGGGGTGTGAGCTTCATCAGCCACGGCCGCTTCACCGAAGCCGATGCCGCCGGCAATATTACCGGCAGCTTCACCGCAGCAGAGTACGCCTTTAACATTATATGGTCTTGGCAGATCGACTCATCCTTCTCTGCAGGCATCAACCTCAAGCCGGTTTTATCACACCTCGAGCGTTACTTCTCCGCCGGTTTATGCGTGGACATCGGGGCAGCATATCACAATGAACAACTTATGTTTGACGCGGGGCTTGTAATACGCAACGCCGGTTTTCAGATAAGGAGTTACACCGGTGACGGCGGTGAGCCTCTTCCCTTTGAGATAATTGCCGGAGCAACCAAGTGCCTGGCGCATGCTCCCTTCAGCTTTTCCCTGACGGTCAGACACCTGGAGAAGCCGGACATGACCCATGACTATGATATTGAAGATGACAGGGGGGACGGAGGAATTGGCGAAGATATTCTGAGGCACATGGTATTCGGGGTTGAACTGCTTCCCTCGGAATCATTCTGGATAGGTGCCGGTCTTAACTACCAGCGCAGGGCGGAGATGCGCCTGGAGCAACGTGCCGGTACTGCAGGGTTAACGGCAGGATTCGGAATCAGGACGAAGGCATTCGAGCTGGCATACGGGAGAGATGCATTTCATCCTGCCGGAGGAACAAACCACCTGACGGTGACACTGAGGACAGACATGCTGTTTAAAAGATAATACCGGCTGAACCTTGTGGGCTTCGTTACGTTTAAAATGAACCGAGAATGAAGAGTAAAGAGAAGAAAATAATCATTACCGTTGACGGGTATTCGTCGTGCGGCAAGAGCACCTTCGCGAAGGCGATAGCAACGGAGCTGGGTTATATATATATTGACTCCGGGGCAATGTACAGGGCAGTGACGCTCTTCGCCCTGCGCAAGGGTCTTGTTAAAGAAGGTGTGGCAGATGAGGAGCATATACTGGCTGCGATGCCGGAGATCAGCATCACCTTCAGGCCTGACAGTTCCACGGGTTTCTCTGCCACCTACCTCAACGGTGAGAAGGTTGAGAGGGAGATACGTGACCGCGAAGTCTCGGACAGTGTGAGTCCCGTCAGTACCATAGCCGGTGTCAGGGCCAGGCTTGTAGAGCTGCAACGTGCCATGGGCGCCGGCGGCGGTGTGGTGATGGATGGCCGTGACATAGGCACGGTGGTCTTTCCGGATGCGGAGCTGAAGATATTCATGACTGCCACACCCGAAGTACGTGCGCAGAGGCGTTACCTCGAGCTGGTCAGCAAGGGGCTGCCGGCTGACCGTGAGGCGGTGGTCAGGAACATAACGGACCGTGATCGTATTGACTCCTCGAGGGAGGCCAGCCCGCTGCGCAGGGCAGACGACGCGTTGATACTTGATAACAGTGACATGACTCCTGCTGAGCAGATGGAATGGTTCAGGAAGATCTATAAAAGGATAATGAATGAAAGTTGACATTGAGCCCGGATCAGGATTCTGCTTTGGTGTGGAAAACGCCGTGAATATAGCAGAGGAGGCACTCAGGGACGGAGAGACGGTCTATTGCCTGGGAGAGATAGTGCATAATGATATTGAGGTGGCAAGACTGACCGGCCTGGGACTGCAAACCATTACCTATGATGAGTTTGAAAGGCTGCATGACTGCAAGGTACTTGTAAGGGCACACGGTGAACCGCCTTCTACCTATGCAAAGGCAAGGGAGAACAACATCACTGTCATTGATGCCACCTGCCCTATAGTGCGCTCCATGCAGGAGAAGATAAGGCAGGTGGCCGAGTTATCCCGTGAAGAGAGGGGCCAGATAGTTATCTACGGCAAGGAGGGCCATGCCGAGGTTATAGGGCTGATGGGCGCCGCAGGTCCCAGGGGCATCCTTATTACCGGCAAGGAGGATCTGGGCAGGATAGATTTCACCAAGCCGGTATTTCTCTTTTCGCAGACAACCAAAAGCAAGGTGCAGTACGAGGTAGTTGCAGAGATCATCCGTCTGAAAATGGAGCAGATGGCTGCAGATCATCCCGGCAATACGTTAAAGGTTCACAACACTATCTGCAGGCAGGTATCGGGCCGTGAACCGAGATTGAGAGAGTTTTCGCGTAAGCATGATGTAATAATCTTTGTCAGCGGCAGACAGAGCTCCAACGGCAGGATGCTCTTCGAAGTATGCCAGCAGGAGAACTCACGCTGCCACTTCATCTCGGCACCTGAAGAGCTCCGTGAAGAATGGTTCAGGGATGCCTCAAATGCCGGAGTCTGCGGCGCCACATCCACCCCGAAGTGGCTTATACAGAAAGTTGCCGAAATTGTTGAATCGTTTTGATATTGTGACCAGGGACAATTGTGAATGCCTGAAATTGTAGTAATTTCGCACCGTCAATAAATAATTTCTACAATGGGGAAAATTAAGAAGATAGGCGTTCTCACATCGGGTGGAGACGCTCCCGGCATGAATGCAGCCATACGTGCTGTCACCCGCACTGCAATTTACAACGGACTTGAGGTGATCGGCATAAGGCACGGCTACATGGGGATGATAAACGCGAATTTCAAGCCTCTTTACGCTCATACAGTATCAGACACAATCCAGCGCGGCGGCACTATGCTGAAGACAGCCAGGTGTGATGCCTTCCGAACTCCGGAGGGGAGAAGAACGGCCTATGACAACCTCAAGGCTGCAGGCATAGACGGAGTGGTAGTGATAGGAGGCGACGGCTCGTTCAAGGGAGCCAGTCTGTTCAATGAGGAACATAACATTCCATTTGTCGGTGTGCCCGGAACAATAGACAATGACATTTTTGGTACCGATTATACTATCGGTTATGATACGGCACTAAACACTGTTGTAGAGGCTGTTGACAAGATACGTGACACTGCCAGTTCCCTCAACCGGATGTTTTTTGTGGAGGTGATGGGAGCCGAGGCAGGGCATATTGCACTTTACAGCGGTATCGCCAGCGGCGCCGAGGCCATCATCATGCCTGAGATAAAGGGAGAAGCACGCGATATCACCAAGATGATAGAGACCGGCAACAAGAGAAAGAAATCGAGTAACATCATCATCGTTGCCGAAGGAGATGAAGAAGGTGGTGCAATAGCCCTCGCCGAGAGACTGAAGCCCCAACTGGCAGGATATGAGATAAGGGTGTCCGTGCTCGGACATCTTCAGAGAGGGGGATCACCCTCAGCCCTGGACCGTGTCAATGCCAGCAGGCTGGGCAACGCCGCAGTTGAGGCGCTGCTTGACGGCCAGCAGAGCGTAATGGTGGGGCTGCAGAACAACGAGATAGTGCTGGTCCCCTTCAAGAAAGCAGTAAAGCAGCACAAGGGATTGAATCAGCACCTGGTTGATATAATTGACATACTTAACGTCTGACCGCTGACGTTTTATTATTGATGGGACCTTCCGAAGTATATTTCACTGACCTGCATACCACTCCCTCCCTGAATCTTCTGAAGAAGATGGAGAGACTTGTTAAGGCTGCCGGATTCGAAAAAATCGATTTCAGCCGCAAGATGACGGCCATAAAGATCCATTTCGGCGAACCGGGAAACCTGGCATACCTGAGGCCCAACTTCGCGGCAAGGATAGCATCTATGGTAAAGGAGAAGGGTGGCAAACCCTATCTCACTGACTGCAATACCCTTTATTACGGTGAGAGATCCAACGCTCCTGACCATCTCGGGGCAGCATTTGCCAACGGTTACAACCCGCTGAGTGCCGGTTGCCATGTGATAATCGGCGACGGTATCAAGGGAACTGATTACCGTGAGATACCGGTTAACCTGAAATATACAGGCAGCGCCATGATAGGCTCAGCCATTGCCGATGCTGATATCATCATCTCCATGAACCACTTCAAGGGGCATGAACAGACCGGCTTCGGCGGTGCACTGAAGAACCTGGGGATGGGTTGCGCCTCAGTTGGTGGCAAACTGTTTCTCCATTCCGGCAACCCGCCGTTCATCTATGAAAAGAACTGTACCGGATGCAACCTGTGTGTCATCAACTGTGCACATGACGCAGTACACCTGAATAATGACCATAAGGCATACATCGATATTGAGAAATGTACCGGCTGCGGCCAGTGCGTGGCAGTATGCCAGTACGATGCAGCCAGGGTTCAATGGAGCGACGAGGGTGATACCCTGAGCAAAAAGATTGCCGAGTATACTTATGCCGTACTGAAGGACAAGCCTGCACTGCATATCAATTTCATTATGGATGTCTCGCCTGACTGTGACTGCTGGGGGCATAATGATATTCCGATAGTCGGGGATATAGGGATTGCGGCATCACTGGATCCTGTAGCGCTGGACAAGGCATGTGCCGATATGGTTGTTGATGCACCTGCGGCATGGCATTTGCGGGGTAAAGAGAAAGGCGAGGATCTGTGCGGAGCAGACAAGTTTCATATGGCTCATGGCAATACTGACTGGAACACGGCCCTGCTTCATGGGGAGAAGATTAAACTGGGATCTTTGTCCTACAAACTGATTAAGATATGAAGGACCCATCATCATCAAGACGGATGGCCATTCTCATAGTTGAGGATGATCCGCACAGCCAGCTTTACTTCACCAAGCTGCTGGCCGGTTTGTATGATACGGCAGTGGCCGATTCAGCCGCTGAGGCATATAAGTTATTGCATGAGAGAACCTTTGACCTGGTACTGATGGATATCTCCCTGAAGGGGGATGAAGACGGACTTTCACTGACACGCAGGCTGCGGGAAGAGGAGACTTTCGGTTCTCTGCCGATAGTGGCTGTGACCGCATATGCATTCCCTGATGACCGGAAGAGGGCGATTGAGGCAGGGTGTACCGACTACTTGCCCAAGCCTGTGAGCAGCAATGACTTGCACAGGATGATTGCAGACCTGACTCTTAAATAGGCAAAAAGTTCCTTTAGGATAAAAATTTTGTTATTTTTGCGAACCTGAATTTATTCAGGTTTGCTCCTTCACCGCCGGTTTGCGGATACGGAGGATAAAAAACCTCTTCTCTGCCGGTTTGCGGATACGGAGGATAAAACGGGGTGTAGCGCAGTTGGTAGCGTACTACGTTCGGGACGTAGGGGCCGGAAGTTCGAGTCTTCTCACCCCGACTTTTTAAAAATCAGACCGTTGTAAATCAGTAAATTACAACGGTCTTTTTCTTTGTAAGCCAAATAACAAGCCAATATTTTCTATTGTTTTCAAATTGAGCTAACCCTCATTAAATGTTATTAACAGGGGATTTTATACAGCATAGTCAAATAAAGTACCTGAAGTCATACGGCTTATTCCCCAATTCTTCCAATTGCTTTCCCATTACTGAGAGTCGTTTGGCGAAATCAATGGTAACAGGAAAAGTTTTATAGAGTTCCGCTCCATTCCAGTTTACTTTCGTAAGTTTTAAAATGTCCTCTGCAACTGTTTCAATAGGGTCTATACCTCTAAAACGTTTAATTAGGAGCGGAGTAGGTATTCCCCTTTTGCCTTGATAATACTTTCCATTCAGTTCTTTGTTCTGAACTAATCCATGTGTCCACAATAGAAAACTGAATTCATCCAATTGTACAATTGTTCCCCGCTCAATTGGATATCCATCAAACCCATGCTTGGCATCATTTGTTTTAATCAACTTTATGGCACGCCAATTACTGAATTGCTGTACCTGAAGCAACTCAATATTATCGATACCTTCAAGAGCATTTGAAATGCCTTCCATTTCTTCTCCAGTAAAGTGTGTTGTTTTATGGATAACCAGTTTCTTTAATCCGATTACTGGGTCAATTTTATGATAAGTGTTTCTTATGTTACTGATTAAACGAAACGCATCCTCTTTACTCATGAAGGGATTCCGGTTGTAAAATATTGGCTTTTCAATTGGCTGTAACAGGAATCTCAATCCATTGCCATTACCATCAAATAGTTGACTGCTTCCTAAAACGACCTTGCTCCTTGATTTATTCCGAATAGCATATCCTAATCCGATAAAGGCAGTCTCCGAGTTATTTGTTTTAACTTTCCAAGGAGTGCCATTCGCTTTAACATATAAACCTAATGACAACCACCAACGAATTTTTGCTTGGTCATTATAGTTCAAAGATTTGTCTTCAATAATCTGAATTTTCAGACCTTTCTTTACGCAATATAACTTCAGGGAATCATGAAGGTCAAAATAAGTTTCAACATTTTTTAATTCCCTAAACCTTTTCCAAACATCCGGAATATATATTAATGTGCAGTCAATATCTGTACTTAGTGAGGCAAGTTTATCTATTTTGCTTTTCAGATAATCATAAAACTGAAAAATTGAGAATTGCTTAACTTCGTTTCCGTTTAACAATACTACGTATTCACTCTGAATAGAGCGTGGAACAATAAGGAGTTTCTTATATATATCATCAAATCCCGTGTAATCCTTCAAATACTCTTTTTCCCAGATTGGCGAAGCAGCGTTAAGTAAAGTATCCAAGTGAGCTTTTACTCTTTCAAATCCAAAATCTGGTGAGATAATTGCCAAATTTATCTTTCGGGGAGTCGTCCCCTTTCCAAAACTATTATCTAACGGACTATACATTTTAAGTCCATTTATGGGATGTATAGATTTATACGACTCATCCTGATGATGGAAATAGATAAATGGTTCTGGTAGTTTTGTATAACCCTCAAAACAATAGAGGTTATCCTTTACTTTAATGGCTGCTGTTGAAAAGTAGTCATTCAACTTTATCTCAAAATCACCCAGTTTGAAGTTTAAGTGGTTATTCTTTTCTTTTATTTTTTTTAACCACCAATCAAGTTTCCTACCGTACCTATCATTATACCTGTTTGAAAGTATGGCATTTGATAAATAGGTAGCAGATATTTTCGATGGTTCTGTACCTACTTTAGTGGTTATATGTAATGTTGGATTTATTAATAGAAAGAGTTCATTGGAAACAAATTCAACTTTTAGTTCGAAAGCTTCGTAAATGATTAATTCACTTGGAATAGAGAAGTTCCTATTCCATTTTTTAATCGAATCAATTTCAACTTGACTTACTGTCAGTTCTGCAAGAAAAAATTTTCTAATACTTCTCCCTTTGGAGTAGAGAGAGAATCCATAATCAGTTGTAAGTGACCTTTCAATAAAATCATAAATTAATCCCAAGTAAAACGAATCAGTGTGAAATAATAAGTATTGTGGGATATCCGAGATTTTCAATTCTTCAATTAACAATCCATTGAATACTTTTCTTATTTCATCTTCGTCCCCAAAAAGCCAGAGGACATCTTTTTTGCCAAAAGCTGCTACGATATTTGTATTTGTTACGAGTTCACGTAATCTTTTCCATTTACCTTCTCCTGTAATCGTTGTTCTTGTTGAAAGGACACTCTTAGGAAAGCGTTCTGCCTTAATTGAATTTAAAAGTATAGGAATCGTTTCAGTATTATTTTGGGGTAATTTGAAACTTCGTCTCTGTTCAAACCTTTCTTTTGCAATTGAATCAATGCTTTCATTTACTATCTCACATGATTTATATACTTCGTGCATGAAATAATCGAAGCTGTCAATCTCTAAAAAGCCAGAGCGATTATCTATTACGTTGGCTCTCTCTATAAGGTTTATAAGTCTATTATTTGGTACAACGTCACGTGGGATACACCATATTAAGCCTTTAGGAAATGGGTTTTGCTGTTCCAATGCTTTTTCAAGGGTATTCATTACAGATTCATCGTTGCCGGAATAGCCAACTACTATCAGACCTCTTCTTCGAGAAGCATCCAAAAAATATTTATGCAAACTTCCCTCTAACGACTGAAGCTCTTCTGTCGTATTTTGCAGTGGGTCGTACCGAAAATCACCATGAAGTTTAACAATAGTTGGTATGTCGGAATTGAAACCCCTTACTGAAGGGGCATTTTCAGGGGACACTATTTGACAACTCCTATAATTGAGGGCATTAATTGCTTTTTCAATGAGGTCATCGAAATTGGTCGTCCATACTATGTTAAATTTCCGATTTTCCACTAATGCCGCAAGACAAAGAAACCCTATTGATGGTTTCTTATCTCTCACTAAATGCGTAAGAAACTCCTTCCGGACGAATTGGTCAGGATAGCACTCTTCGAAATAAAAAGAGTAGGGATTGGAAATATCCCGGTCACCTCGTTGGTCGAAATATGCCTGAATTATCCTTCGGTTATCTTCAATTTTTAAATCAGTGAATCTTTTCCCATCAATGATTCCTTTGCTGTTTAATATCTCACGTTTAAAATGCCATATTAAATCATTTCCTGTTGGTATACCAGAATTTATAGAAGCACCAGAACCAACAAATAAATCAAAAGATTGATTTGAAATAACTCGGAAACTGCGTAAAAAAATGTCTCTTTGAATTCTAATCATTGGAAGAATGTGATTTCTTTCTTTTTTTAAACTAAAAACATACCATAATTCCTATGTTATTATATGGTGATAAGAGAAAATTATGTGCCTACCTCATATTATCCCATTTCGTCCCCTGCCAATGGCTAATCACACCTTCATTTTCACAGACCGGACAATACCAACGGATTTCTCCCTTTGCCCTGCTAAGTGCAGAGTTTACTGTTCCATGACAACCTTTGTGAAAGCATCTGATTTCTGTTGCGGTCAGTGTAAGGGGACAAGTCTTTGTTGTTGAATCAACCACAAGTGCAAAAAAATTCGCAAGCTCCCTTGCTTCCTTGGGCATTTGCTTAGGGATGTTTCCTTGTTCGTCAAGGAAATGAGTCATGTTAGAGATATACATCTGAGTAATATGGTTAAACTAATATTATTGCCGATATCATTTATTGTCAAATATTATCTGCTCTACGACTAACGAAAACTTTCAGAATTTCAATGGTTTTCATTTTTATTGCTTCATGAAGGTCACCGACATTAGTTTTAAAGTACTTTTTTCAGAAGGCATTATCATTCCTTCCTCAATTGCACCAAGTACCAAATCATCGTAGTGCTTGTCAACAGAAGCCCTGAACTCTTTTAATTCCCAGTTTTTATAACTATCATCCTCAAAGCAATAATCATTTAAGAGACTTGCAAATTCTTCGCTGATTTGGAAGATTTTTGAGTCGGTTAACTTTATCCTATCCATAGTGCATAAATATTTCAGTATTCTTATTGGTCTTCTTCAAACTCCAACCCTAATTGCTTTGCAGCCTCTTTTGCATTCTTATACTGCTGCTTCGTTTCATCCAATGGACTGCTTTCTGTGGATTTGATTTTAAATTTCACATCAATGTCCAACTTATTTCCTGACATAGCAAACGGTGTAATAAAACAGGTAAATAATTCATGATATTTTTCCACTGGAACTTTACCGGAGACCGTGATAGATTTGAACTTTTTAATTGTGTCTTCTTTTCCACCTATTTTCCCACCTTCTGGCTCATCAACAGGACGTGTTCCACCATCTCCCACTGGAGTATCCCCCTCTTCTTTCTTCTGTACAGGAATCACTGGGGTAGGCTTCAGGCTTTTATCGAGAAGGTAATATGAATTGTTGGTCACCTCAAAATAGGGTACTGTTTCCTTGTAATATATATGCGTAAATTCCTTACCGTCCCCTGTTGCGATACAAAACTCACCATTTGTACAGTACCTAAGAAGGCTGGTTTGAACAGCACTTACTCCGGATAGCATTGGCTTGTCATCAAACCGAATGAATGCTTCGTATACTTCCCTTGTCTTTATGGGATTTTCAACATTAGGCAGAAGATTATTCGACCGAAGAATATTAAGTCCGACTGAATCTAACAGCCATTCTTCTTCTTTTAATAGCGAAATGACGTTGATATTCACCTGACTATCCAAACTTTCCTTAAACTGTCTTAAAAGCAGTTTTTCGAAGCCATTCTTAACCGAATGTTTGACAACAATAGAATATGCTGCCACCATTGATTTGTCACTTTCATTTGACGATTCTTTTATCCTGCGGTCAATGTCTTCCCTCTGGTCTTTTTCCAACTGACTTGCATATTCGCCTCGTATTTTTGAACAAGCAAGATATTCACGTACATCCGATTGAAGTTTGCCATAAGTAACCTCTGAGCAAACAAGAAACAGCATAGTATTTCTATATACCCTCTCACTATTCCCTTTTTTGGTCGCTATTCTTTCAATTACAGGCTTGGTATTCCCATTTAACTTGTCAGGATTTGCCAAGTATTTCGGATGCAAGATGACCAGTGTTGGTTTTTGTTGTTCTGGAATTATATCTGCTGCAGGGTCGACAAGAACGTTGAAAAGCTGAATACCTCTTGACTTTTCATTAAGTCTTCTGATTATGTCATTTTCAATATCGGGATTTGATATATCGCCTTTTGCTTGGTTTATCAGGATGTTTACATTTGGTTTTGTATGAAACCAATATCGTCTCTGTCCTGTCGTGCTATAATAAAGATAATGTGCACTTTCTTCCAATAAATCAAGAGCAGTATGAATATTGTTATGGTTAAATGAATTTGGTTTAATGGATGCTAATTTAAGTTCCTGAACGCTCGTTCCCTTGTTTGAACCAGTACTTCCGAAACTTCCAAGTAAAATTGTAGCAGCCAGTCCTTCAGCCAAATTAAAATCACCCAACTCTTTCTTTGATTTATCGATACGAAAAGCGTTTGAACTTTTTCCAGAAACGTCAGCAGTTATTACTGCATCATAACCGTTTCCATAAAGTTTCTTTAACTGACCTGACAGAGCATCAAGATTTGCAAAATTTACGTCAGATATATGGATTAATGCATTAGTTCCAGTCAGTGATTCTTGTCTTCTCCAGAGGTCTGTTACAATAGATGCCAATAATCTCAATACACCTCTTGTCCTCTGGAAGTTATGGTTGCTTGCCCATTTAATGCGAAACACATCAATTAATTCTGGATGAAATGGGTATGATTTTTTGATGCGCTCCTTATATTCTGAGCGAGGTGTATAATCTGGAACTTCAGATTTTAATTCAGTGTAAAGTTCAGAGTACTTACTTACTACTTTATTAATCACATTTGAAGAGCCAATGTTTTCGAATAACCTGTAACGTATAACTTCAAATATTTCCTCGTCAGCCACTGGTTTGGTATCTGCACCAACTCTTCCAAGTCTACTTGACAAACTATTCAGGATTTGTGCAGCCTTATCAGAATTGGCTACTTCTTCAACCGATGCAGGAAGAGTTGCTACTACAACACAATTATTCATACTTGCGACAGTTTCAGATAATTCCTGAATAAATGATATTGTCTGGTCTGATAGCGATGCTCCACCAACCTGAACACCTGATGCAGCAACACAGTAATCTGCCAGTTCATCAATAAGAATAAGTGTATTGTCTGTTTTCTTCAGGACATCTTTAAAAAGACCTTTGGGTGCTGTCCTGTTCTCATCATTTGGTCGGATTACTTCATAACCAGCTTTACCCGCCAATTGATATGCTAACTCCCCCCAAAGTGTATGAATGGTCAATCCATCTTCTGTCTTCCTTCCCTGTGTTGGGTCATTCGTTCTATTCGTGAAAACAGCAACTGAAGCATGTTCAAAATATGGTCTGCCGATATAATCCAGCAAAGTCTCAGTATGAAGCAAATTGCCAAGTTTTTTACCTGATTTCGCAATGTGATAGAGTGAGATAAGTGTATGCGTTTTGCCACCGCCAAAACCCGTTTGCAATGAAATTACCCTGTTTTCAGCATCTTCTTCACCATTTAAGCCTTTAATCACCCTCTTCGCAATGTTTTTGAGACCTTCTGTGAAGTATGTTTTTGAAAAGAATACACTTGGATTCTGGTATACTTCCCTTCCATGACCAAGGACAACTTCAGCAAGGTTTGCAGCGAATACCGATTCGTCAAGATTACCCTGTCGAATGTCAAGATGTGGTGTTACATTTTTAAACCACGGAACTAAGCCATAGGTTGATTTTGTCTCGTGAACAACCGTTTCGCTAATATCACTCCTTTGAAGTCTCTCTATCTCAACTTTTAATTCCTTTAATTTTAATATATTGGCTATGTCGACCATATTATCGAATGCCCTGCGGATATCACGTTCCTCTACTTCCTGAAAATGGTTGCATTTGTGCCTGACATCTGCTATTTCCTGAAGCCATGTTGGAAGTTTGCTTGTATCCTTTCCAAAATCAGGTTTTAGCAATTCTTTATATTTAATTGCAAATGATTTCAAATGATGAAAATCAATCAGATTAACTGTTGAAGTACCATTCCCGATGCCCAAATCCCAATTTTCCTTTTGACCATCGCTCAAAGCCTCATAAAACCATTTATCCCATTTATCACCAGCTTTTTCTGTAAGTTTTAGTACTATGTATGGTCTGAATGCTTCAATGAATAAACCCAGTGCTTTAAAAAGTGATTCTTTTGTCATTTCAATTTGGTATTAAAACAGTTGACCTTGTGCTCCAGAAGACTGTTGGATATTTTTACTTTCACGGATGAGACTATCTTTATCTAATAAAAGACCAGAAGCCTGTTTATAATCATTACTACCCTGCGGTAAAATTTCGCATAGTGAAGTAATTACACGCCAGAATGAGTTATCTGGAGAGGCAGCAACTTTTGCAATATATGCAAGTAAAGCATTCCTGTTTGCTCCCTCATATAATGCCATGGATTTATGGACAAAATCAATTATGAAGCTGTGACTACCTTCACCGATTCGGTGATTTAAAACCAAACGTTCCTTATATCCTGCTAACTCTTGCTTATTACCCTTCTTAATAAAAAGGTTATGCGTAAATAAATCAGAAACGTTTATTGTCAACCCAACCCGTGCAAATTTTGCAGCGTCATCAAAATCACTTTCTGTAAATCCAAATAGCTGCAACCAACCTATATAAAACTTTGTAAAATCATCTCCATCAAAACCTTTAAGTAAAGCGTTGAATGCACTTTCTTTAGCCATTTCAAGCAACTCGGAAACAGCAACTTCGCTCCCGTCTGCTTTCTCAACTTTTTCATATTGTCCAAATTCACTGACTGCCTGACCAAAACAGGCAGTTAATAAATCTGCCCCACGAAAACCCAGCTTATATAGTTCCTCTACCTTTTCAGCAACGATTTTATCAATTGATTTTTTAACAGTTCTATACTCTCCAATTCCATATTTTTTCGCAGGTCTGCAACTAACCGTAACAGATGATGATAAAAATGCTTTATTTTCTTTAAGTCCACCTTTTTTTTCAGTGTCTATTGCCCAACTTCCTGTAATATTCATTCTTGCTCGAAGGATAGAATTGCATAGAGTAGTCCATGCTTGAGTGCTTTGATGAGCAAACATGATACTCACTATATCTGTTGTTTGATGTTCGATGGCATCAAATATTTGTAATAGTTTGTTCTCAAAATGCTTATTTGCCATTTCTTTACTGCCATTATGATGATGTTTTAAGGCAGTACACTCATCCGTCTTTGGGGTTTGAGGAGTTGCGAAATTTAACGGATACAAGTCCCCCAAGGTTTTTCTTAGCCATATATAGAAAAAGTCAGATAAATCCGCATATGCCATAGCATCATAGTATGGGGGGTCAGTAATCACTGAGTCGATGCTTTTATGAGCAAATTGGTTTTTTTCTCCACTTGATGAATTATAAACTGTAGAAAAATTGAATGAAATACCTTCTGAGTTTATAAATCTGGATATCCAAGAAACCTGTTCTAATTTAAATAGATTCATTTCTGGATAATCAAATACCATGGGTATGGCTTGTCTGCCAAATAAATCAACAACTTTTTCACCGCCAAGGTCAATTAGACCAAATCTTGTCATCCTTGCAGCCATCCTATCTATCCATATCCCTAAGTAGGTTTGAATTGCCAATTTGTAATCATTACTTAACCATGATATTTCTGACATTACTGATTTTACATTTGAAACAAGCGTATTTAAAGAAACTAATTGCCTATCGGAAAATAATTGTCCCCATTCTGTGATACCCCAGCTATAAGTATCACCTCCAGCTGAATTACGCTGCATTGTCTCCTTTGGACGTTCATTTATGTGAATTCTTTTTAAAATGTTCAACTCTTCATCAGTGGGCAACCTATATTCCTTCCCATTTTCACCTTCAATTATTACAGCCAGAATACGTTCGCCTAAACCAAAATCAATATTCTGTTGCTTTATTAGTTTTGCATCAGTAAGGCTACCACAATGTGGACATTCAAGATTTCCACGATTATTCCAACCCTTTAATTTTTTCTCATCGTATGTGCCTTTTTTGATTTCAAAATCTATCTTTCTGTTTCTTATTATCGGATTTAAATAAACCTGTTTGGTTCTGGTATTAGCTATATAGAAACCTCTTAATAATGGTACTTCTGCTTTACATGATGGATTGCTGCAGTAGCCAATTCTTGCCCAATAATATGAAATAGGCATATTCCCTTTTCCGTCTGTTGGGTATAAATATGCTATGTCCTTTTTACATCTTTCTAATATTTTATACGCAAAAAATTCGACATCAAATGCGAGCCGATTATTAATATCAACAGCAATTGCTTCACCATTTTCGTAAATCAAATTCTCGTTAGGGAGTTTATTCCATTCTTCTTTCCCGTACAATTGAATAAAATTTAATTTACTGATTTTAAATGGTTTGCCGTGCCTTTGAGGAAATTCAAGGCTGCCTTTTTGGATTATATGAGCAACTGGATTTATATCATTTCCGAAACTCCTGCAACCCAATCTGGATGCTTCCAATGGAATTGCTCCACCACCAGCAAATGGGTCAAAAACCTTTGGCATTTTATCTAAGAATGATTCAATTGCATTATTGAGATTTTTAGTTTTAAGTTTGACATCTTCATTTACTATATGGCGGTCAATAGTCGAATACAAGGCAACCTCAGCATTTTTAATTTGTTTGTAATGTTTTTCAAAATCACTTAGCAATTGCTGAGCGGTAGCATTGCTTTTGTCGTTTGAAACCCAAATCAATTTTCGTGCTTTATTAATTATTGTTTCGTTGTCTTTGTTATCCCATTTAATCAAACTTGCATCACTCAATTGGTCTTTAGAATCTGTTTTCTTACCCAATTTTTCATTTAAAATATACCTCTCGGAAAACTTTCCAATAAACATAAGTAATCTATTCCTGAGATTATCATCCATTTTATCCGTAGCAGCAGTGTAAGGAATATCAGGGTATGGCATATAGGGGTCTCCTGTATTATTGTCTTTGCCCAACAATATTTCAACGGCATCCTTAAAAGACTGAGGACAATACTCATCCAATGGGTCAGGAATTAAACTTGCGAATACCACTGCACGACAAACGGGAAGAGGTCTTCTTGCCCACCATTTATGTAAACTTGAAATGTGCCCATGTTGTATCCTATCGTCTCTTATGCATTCGGCAGATATCTCCACTATGGGCATGGCTACCTCAATCAGTCTTTTTGCTCGTGCCATTTATTTTATTGCTTTTAGTTTCCATTCATCCATCGGAAGAAAGTACTGGACACCTTTTGATTTCAATTCAAATTTCAATGTATTGGCTGGGTTCTGAATTCGGTACAATTGTGGGGAAGTTTTGCATTTCATGACCATATAGAGCCATGCAGCATCACCTAACTGAGCCAGCCTATTCATCTCATTTTCTGTGAGCATAACACCACTTTCACCACTTCGTCCTTTTACTTCAATATAACGCTTAAATTCATCCGGATTGGTTGAACGTATATCATAACCTTCATTGTTTTTTGAAACATCTTCTGGTGTCCAACCATTTTCAATTTCATACTTCATTGCTACATCCATAGCAATAGCTTCCACTTCGTCATCTCTGCTCATGCCGTATTCGTTCTGGTATTCAACTTGAGATAATGGCACGACATAAGCACATCCAAGCACTTCTGGTGCTTTTGGTGATAACTGGGTCATAAGGTCAAGGTTGTCCAACCGAATTTTCTTCTTGGCTATAAGCTCGTTAATGCGTTCCTGTTTTTTCAAAATTTTTTCCTGTGCTTTCATGTCACCAATCAGAACCTTCCCCTGCAGTTCCTGAATATCAATCTGCATATCCATTATGACATGAGTAAAAGCCGAATCCAGATAATCTTTTCTTCTTTCGGTATCATCAATTACCCGTTTCTTCGTCTCTTCAAATTGGTTTAGAGTAATGGCATTGAAACTCCATTCCACCACAGCTTCTTGATTAATCACTGGTGGTGGTTCAATTGGCTTGGTGAACATTGCTGGTGGATGCAAATCAATAAACTTGGCAGGTGATGTTATCTGAAAATCTCCAGTGCTGGATTTTTGCACCAGCATTAGTTTTTCATCAGCTATACTGTCGGTATCCTTATGTGGGCGATTATCAGTAATCTGTGATTTTACAAAGAAAGCAAAGTAGTCTTCCTTATCGATGGGAGATATAAGCACTGTGCCTTTAAGCATGTCTTCCCGAAACTGGCTGCGGATGACTTTCACAAGGCTATCAAATACTGGGTTGCTTGGATTAATATAATGCACTTTCCCCAAGTCTCCGATATTTAAATATTCGAGGAAAACCTGTTTGTCAAAGCAGAATTGTATTTGCCTGATTGTGTCCGCAAAAATGTTATAATCATGTCTTAATGCCTGAGCCAGAATATCGGGGAGTTTGTCAATTCGATAAATGGATTTCCGGATTTCTGTGAATTCCCCACCAATGTGTTTAAATGCTTTTTCAAAGAACAATCGGATATAAATTGGCTGCAGACGTTTTTCATCTGAATGTTCTTTCAGTATGCGTGCATCTTTAAAATCAATCGTACTGTGAGCCAGCTTCTCTTTTTGTTCTGTTATTTTTTCCTTGAATTGTGCCTTTAATTGCTCATCATCTTGTGAAAGAAATTCATCCAATTTGCTTTGCTTACCAGAAAATATTGAATTCATGACCTCATCCAGACTGACTTCCGATAAGACATCCTGAATAACATCATATACCCTGTCATCGCCCATACTGTTTCGGATGACATCAAGTTTGGTGAGTAGTGTTTCAAGTACCCTGCCCTCTCTGGTATTACTTGCAACAACGTTGAAAACCAGCACATCTTCCTTCTGACCAAACCTATGAATTCTTCCCATGCGTTGTTCAAGCCTGTTGGGATTCCATGGGATGTCCCAGTTGATAAGTAACCGGCAGAATTGAAGATTAATACCTTCTCCTGCTGCATCTGTTGCTATCAGTATTTGTGCATCTGGTGTGGCAAATTTCCATTGTGCCTCTCTTCTTTCATCAACTGCCTTACCACCATGAATGGTCACAACTTTATATCCACCGCTTTTTGAAAGCCTTTCTTCGAGATAAATTAATGTGTCTTTGTGTTCAGTGAAAATGACCAGTTTTTCTCCATCTATTACCTTTTGCGATATCAATAGCTTTTGAAGTTCCTTAAATTTTTGTTCTTCCTGATTCCTTTTGTAAAGGTTATCAGCCATATCAAACAGTTGTTTTACCTCTTTCGCTTCTTCATAAATTTCCTGAACACTTGTAGCTGTTGTAAACAACCTGAATTTCTTCGGGTCAGAAAGGATGTTCTCAAGGGCATCTCTTTCTTCATCATTCAGTTCATCATAATCCTCTATCCCGTCAATATCAAATCCTTCCAGTTTGTATCGTTGTGACCAGAGATTTGGATTCTTGTTGAGTTCATCAACAATACCCTGAAGAGCATTCCATCTTCTGTAAAGCGTATTCTTTATGGCATAAATTGAACTAACAAGTCTTCTTTGCATAACTGCCAGAGCCAAAGACACATGAATGTTTTTTGACTCACTTGCTTCTTCCTTCTTCTTCGTCAGATAGGTGGTAACAGCATCGTATAATCCCTTTTCTTCTGGAGTCAGATTGTAAGCAACTGTTCGGGTATATCTGTCTTTGTATAAAGGGTTACCCTGCCAGTCTTTCATGTCTTCCTTCAGTCGCCTGATGAAAAATTTATTAATGCCATTTTTTTCAAGTTCCTTAATCCTTGTTGTTGCGACTTCTTCGGTTGCGAATATATCTTCATCAAGAAGTTGAAGGAGTTTTTTGAATGTGTCAGTTCTTCCTCGATGTGGCGTAGCTGTAAGTAATAAAAGATGTTCACATTGATGTGAAAGGGATTGTGCTGCCTGATATCGCTTTGATTTATACACCTTAGTTCCATAATCGTAAGCTGATAATCGGTGTGCTTCATCAACCACAATCAAATCCCAGTGTGAGTTAAGAGCCACGTTTAAAACATCTTCTCTGGAAATGAAATCGATAGATGTAACGATGCGGTCTGTATTATGAAAAATGTTTGGGTCTGATGAGAACATGCCCCTGTTGGCAAGAGTGAATTGAAGATTAAATTTCGAGAGCATTTCGTCTTCCTGCCATTGTTTCGTAAGACCACCGGGTGTTATTATTAGTATCCTTCCAAGCAGACCTCTCATCATCAATTCTTTTATGACCAGTCCTGTCATAATTGTCTTGCCAGCACCTGTATCATCAGCAAGCAGAAATCTGATTTTTGGCAATGGTAACAGGTACTTATAAACTGCTTCGACTTGATGTGGTAACGGGTCAACAATACTGCAATTAACTGCGAATAAAGGGTCAAACTGGTATGCAGAATTAATTCTTTCAGCTTCAGCAAAGAGGGCAAATTTTACCGGGTCGCCTTTGAAATTAAATGAACCCTCTTCAGTTAGAACTTCAAGGTTCTCGTAATCGACCAGCGAAATTACTTTGGTGTTTGCTCTATTAGTATTCACCCCGGTAAACGAGAGCGAAACCATCGAACCAAGTTTCTGAACCTTGTTAATTGTAACTGGTTCAGTAGGTATAAGGTTCTTGACGATTTGTCCTTTCTCTACCATGCTATGCTTTTAATTGTTTTAATGTCGCTTGAAGTGCGTCTTTGAAATATGGTTGGCTGTTAAAATCATGAAGGATTTTTTCGGATATAAACTTGATTTGTAGTTCCTTGAAGTCAAGTCCAAGAGCATCTGCCAGTCCTTCAATCATTGATACGTTTATTTGCCTTTCTCCGAGTTCCATCTTAGAAAGGGTACTGGTATCAATGTCTAAACGATGGGCAACCTTACGCTGAGGTATCTTTTTCTGTTCCCGAATCTGCTTCAGGTAACTTCCAAATGTCATACTTTTCATTTTGACTTTGTTGATTAGACAAGTATGTCAAATTTAGCAATTGATTTTTGTAAAACATCACTGCAGAAGAAGAATTATTGAATGATTGGTTTCACTGAATATTAGAGCAATAGTCTAATAACTGAAAATGCAGGGACATTCATAATCCCTGCATTTCAGCTTTAAGAATCCACATATTAACCAGAGTTAATTCATTAACTCATTATAAGTAATTCTCCAAGACTGAGTATCATCTCCAATGGATTGAACAATTCGGCTGGATTTGCTGATGACATAGCATGTGACACGCTTCTTGCCCCTCCTGATTGTATCAAAGCCTAATTCAGCCATTAGTTTCCCAATTACCAGAACATTAATACGCTTGCTGGCATGGGGGAATTTGCCCAGTAACGCATTTACCAAATCAAGGTTAGTTATCAGGAATGTATTACCTACCGTTTCCGGTTTCTCCACATATTCTTCCAATATCAAATCAACATCTGAATACTGTACATAGTCAGAATATAATTGCTTTAACTCCTGCTTATTGTCTTGTTGGTATGAGTATGGGAAACCATTTATAAGAAGGTTATAGGCTTCCATAAACAAATCTGTGTAATCAATAGCCGCAAGCTCTTTGAAATGAATCTTCTCGATTTCAAGAGGAATGATTCTGCGGTTCTGCTGTTCCCTTACAACAAACAAATTGTTTCCGCTTCCGGCAAAACTGCATCTTCGTTTAATCGTTGATATTCTACGGTCATATTTCCTTCGCATGGTCAACTCTTTAGTACTGAGCACAGTTTTGAAGGTTTTATCAGCTTCGTAGGTTCTACCGTCCATTTCATCATCTACGATTAACATAGCCTGTGACATTAACACCTTGAAATCATCATCAAAACTCAGAGAATGTTCTTTCCGGTAACTGTGTAATTCTTTTGGAAGGGTATAATTTCTGAGCAGGGTAGTTTTACCGATGCCTTGTTCAATTGAGATTAGGGTAAGGAAGAACTCGTTTGGATATTCATATCCCAGTGCCTGAGCTATCATTCCGATATACCATTTCTTCAGGTACTTTAAGATTATGTCCTTGTTTATGGATTTATTCTTCAACACGATACAATCCAGCCATTTCTCAAATGTCCCTGCGGGTTTTCTGCCTTTATTTGTTTCAATGAATTCAATTATCGGATTGACTGCAGTGATATAATTCGACTTAATAGTTTCTTCAAACCGTGTTCTTGGAATCTCCTTGTCGAAATGCTTCTTCAAGTCAATGTACAAAGTATTATAGTCCAGTTCCTCGATGATTTTACCTTTAAGAGTAAGGTCTTGGATAAATGAGTCATAGCGGACTCCTCTTTCATTGAGATACTCAGCTATGTCGTCTGAACTAATCTTATCAGGCTTTGCCTTTACTTCATATCCATAATTCTTCAGCAATCTAAGTGTTGTTCGGTAATCATTCTTCCCTTCCAGAACCTGTAGTACCTGAAAGTGATTGTAAGGTTTCTCCGGCTGGAATTCAGTTGAGGTACTAAAGCAGAAAAATGTTTTACTGTCTTTAAAATAGTATCCCGAATGTGCTGCTGCAGACCCATCCCTGAGAAGGTAAACCTTGTGGTCATCTTCCTTTACAACAGACCAGCCATGCTTTTCAAATAATTCAACAATCAGGTATTTATTATTGAAATCATTTATAGCAGGTTCAGTGTAAACGAATGGTTCTCCGTTCTTTGAGGTATCACGCAGTGGGAAATACCGGGTTAGGCTTCTTGCGGTCTCAAGAAGAAAATTCCGCTCTTCAACTGTAATTATTGGAATTTCGACATGAAGGTTTTCAAGGTCAAGGACTCCTCGCATAATCTTGTTTTTTACCTTACTCGTACAGAAGTAACCACCTTCCCCACGGGTTTCAATGATGACCGCTTTGTTAGAGTGAAGAGCCAGCTTGAGATTCCTATCTATAGTAGCATCTGGACATCTATAGATTAAATGGATACCACCACTTGGTGTTGATTGAGTAATCAGTCTTCTTAAAAGGTCATTGGGTATTAGATTGGTATATTCCGTGATAATTATGTTCTGCGGGTCATTTTTTTTGTCTATATCGATACATTCAAGATTGCCGCTAACTTTCCCGGCTATTATACCTACTGTACCTTGGTTGATGTAATGTGAGTGCCAGAGTGATATTGGGGCGATTTTGCTCTGGTACTCAGACCAAGACTTGATAATTGGTATCTTGTTTATTGCTACTGGTATGATTGACAGTCCAAACTCTTTTGGGTCAATCTTTTTGTTATTATCTGCCGGGACAATTAAGTTCCCATCTGTTTTAACATCTACATCAAAGTCCCATTGTATTTCCATTTTGAGTTAAACAATTAGAATCATCGTTATTTTTTTCAAGCAGGTTCTTCATCAGATATTGCTTAACCCATGTTGCAACACGCACATAATCCTTGTTTGCTTTCTCCTGAAGCAGTTCAAAGAACTCACGTTCAAGCGAGAGGTTCATCTTTACAATTTGTTGTTTTTTAATCTTTTTCATTTTTAATAAGATTTAAATACATGTTATTTTTTCGGGAGCATATTGCCCCCTTCTGAAACTAAATACTCCGAAAAAAAGTAAAAGCAATTTTTTACATCATATTCTTTATCTTTTTTTTTGGTGGGGGTAGACAGGTGACAGGATAAAATTGGGGTTTAAACAGGAATTGAAACAGTGACAGTGAAAATCAGTGCCAGTAGAAATGACTGTCACTGTTTGGATAATGTTCTCAGATGGCATTTTAACTCGTCTACTTGTCTACCCATTATAATACCATCTGATTATAACCTTGATATTGTTTTTTGAAATATTGGTCTTGATTTTCTGTCAGTTAAGGATTTTCATATTGATGATTCCCGGAATTCCTGCCAAAAATTATATCACTCCAAATTGCTGTTCAATAATTTCGGGATATTGTTGCCAGATTTTACCGTCAAGTTCTTTTCCGTTTAATTTTTTCTTTCGCTTTACCTTATCTTCACCCCAAGTACCCCATTGTTTAAAGAAAAATGCAATACCTTCTGCTTCACATTGGTGTTTAATATTTATAACCCATTCTTTATCCATAGGTCTTGCTTTATGACCACTTTCACCACCAACGATTACCCAATCTATGTTAGTAAGGTTCATTGCTCCTAAGTCTTCCAAAAGAGGTTCTACAGATAAGAATAACACCTTTGCCTTTAAATGCCTCAGTTTATCAATCCTTGGCAAACCTTGTTGCTTGTTCTCTACCGTTACACCAAGCCAAACATTTGAAGGCACTGGTCTTTTTGATAAGTAATCATACATCCTATCGGCTCTCTTTGTCAGAATTTGATAGGTGTGTTGAGGCGTATTTTCTATGACTTCAAAAATTCTATCCAGATATTCTTCTGGCATATTTTCGTGGAAAATATCGCTCATAGAGTTCACAAAATACACTGTCGGTTTTTTTCTTTTTAGAGGGACATTTAATCTGCTTGGAACAGGGTTGAATTTAAAGCCATTTTCATAGCCAACTGCCCCAGTTCCATGTAAACGTTTAGCCATTGTTTCGGCATAACAATTTTTACAACCAGAACTTATTTTAGTGCAACCTGCCGAAGGATTCCACGTTTGCTCTGTCCATTCAATTTTCGATTTTCTCATTTTAAATATTTTTTATTGGTTAATAATGAGACAAATGTAGAGACAAGGCAAACCAGCATCAACCGACAATTAGCAATAGTCGGGTCAATGGTCGGACATGAAATCAGGTAAGAGCAAAGAAGTCTGGGTTGCTAAGTATAAAAAAAATTGAAATTAGATTTTCCCTAATCTGAAGAAGGGCGGGTCTTTAGCCTCAATTTTTCATCAACCATGTTTTTGATGTCAACATATGGGAAGATACTATCATCATCAATATCACTCTTAATCCTTGAAATGATAAATTTTTTTCCTTCTTCGTTGTCATAAAAAAGTTCCTGTGCGATTTGATTGACAGATGGTAAGTTGGTTCGTTTAATAAACTCTTTCTTGACAAGATATTTTATAAAATAGGCAAGATGAGAATACGCCCCAGAGTACCATATTATTGGTTCAGGAGTTTTCACTCTTTGTTTCCCCTCTGGTCTGAATAACATTTTAAACTGAACCGGAGAACAATTGACTAATTGAAGGTTGTTAAGTCCCTCGTATAACCGATTAAGATGAATTTCATACTTTTCATTGAATTCCTTTTTAACCGTGAAATAATAGACAGTATCCTTTGAGTTAAGTTCAGCATCAGTTGGGTTTGAGTTAAGGAATTCTTTTAATTTTTTTAAAACAGTCAGTTTAACATTAAACAATTCTTTCAACGAAGAATTATTCGAGTTCATTACTTCTTTATATGCCGGGGTGAAATCAGTAAGTATTCGGTTATGACTTGCAAGCATAGTGCTGTATAAATCATCCTTTCTATCTGGGTTGACACCAAGATATTCTCGCTTAAATATCCGAAAATGTTTTTCAAGATATTCCTTTAATTCCTTCGGGGAAGACTTTCCATTTAGTTCGCAGTAATGCTGGGCATCAGCCTTATAATCATTCTCGGCAAATACCTCTACAAATTGGTCGATGAATGTGTTCATAATAAATGCCTTTTATGGTTGCAACCGCTTTGCGATAATTTCACAATATTCTTTGACAATTTCACTACCGATATACTTCCGGTTTAACTGTTTTGCCATCTTTAGCACAGTTCCTGAACCCGCAAAACAGTCATAAACAATATCCCCTTCATTTGTCCATGTCAATATATGGTCACAGGCAAGCTGCTCAGGAAAAATTGCAGGGTGCTGATGGGCAAATTTATCCTCTGTTGAGTAGCCATTTCCGGTTATGTATTTCCAAATGTTTGTCCGTGGTGAATATTCCGGAATTGGCTTGAATTTTTTCACCGGAACAAGTTGGTCGTTTTCGTCACGGTCAGTCTTTTGCCCAAAATTTGTCGTCCCTTTCCACCTGTTCTCTTTGTCGGCAATCAGGTTAACAGTTTTCGGCTTACCCTTGCTGAAGACGAACATGAATTCAAAGGATGCCGTATATCTTATGCCATCAGGTTTCGAAGGATAAGTTGTGGTATTCTTTTCAAATATCATAGTATCATGAAGTCGAAGTCCACAATACTCCTTGAAAAACAATGCCTGTTTGAAAGAAGTACCCGTCTCGCTTCCCTTGTATATTCCATCTCCAACAATCCACACAATTACTCCACCATTCTTTATTATACGGGTAAGTTCAACGGCAATTTTTTCGAAATCAAATTTGTTATTCCCGTTGTATGACCGTAAATGGTCATATGGGGGAGAGGTAAGAACCAAATCGACATAATTATCCGGCATTTTGCTCATTGTAATTAGACAGTCCTCATTGAAAACTTTGTTGATTAAAATATCATCCGGATTTAAAATCTCCGATTTGCGAAAATTGCGACTCGGTAATACCTTTTTTTGTTCACCAAACCTTTTTTTGGGGAATTCATGAACCACATATTCATAACCTTTGAAATGTCCTTTCTTATCCCGAACTTCAACTTTATGGACAATCCTGTGTTTTACAAGCTCTTCAAATGCTTGATTTAATGCATAATATCCCTCTTTAAAATACTTTGGTAAGTCCTTTTTATTGATATTGTGATTGGATGGCAAAGACAAGAGAAATGCTAAGATGCCCTTGGCAGTTGCTGACAATCTATTGTCATTCAGTATTTTAGTTGGAACTGTTGAGTAATTGTAGTCTGTCCTTAGGTTCTGTATGCGACCTGATTCCATAAAGAAAGGTATTTACGAATAGGTCGAAATTTATCAAATTACTATCAGACAACCAGACGCAATTGTGTTGTTTTATTAACCAATTATCTACTCCATTGTCTGGAAGAATTCTGATAAGGACATTTCTGTAGCATCAATTAGGGAAAGTAAGGTCAGTAGCTTTATGTTTTTCAAACTACCCTTTTCGAATCTTTGAAGGGAGTTTACGTGCACATCAGCAGTTTTACAGAATTCTGATTGCGTCAATCCGTCATTAATCCTGTAATTCTTGATGAAAAGCCGGATTTCTTCAATACGCTTTTCCTGATATTCTGGTATCGGTTGTTTGTGCATAACCAAGGTTTACCATAAATACACCGAGATGTGGATTTTACTCTACGATAATGCAACAATGAGGTACTTCTGGGTACTGGAAATGCGATTTATACTTCTGTTTTTGTTGAAAATTGAGCCACCACAGAGTAAATTAGGTTTGAAACATAATTGATTTTGAGGAACATAAATCAGGAAGGTAGTCCCGACAAGCATATTCTCGCCTCAATTTGCTCAGAATTTTTCCAAAGTCAGGTTATTCAAAGGTCTTTGAATATTTCTTCCAGTGTTATATTATGATGACGTTTGTAATAAAGCAGAATCTGATACAGCGATGAAAATTGGAAATCCAACCTTCCTTCTTCAATGGCATAATAGGTATTTCGTGCCACGCCTATTTCCTCAGCCAAGGGTTTATAACCTTTGTTTTGGTCTAATCTGAGCTTTTTTAATTTCTTACCCAGCTTAACCATAAATTCCTTTTGTTCAGTAGATATTTTATCCGGTTTTTTCACGGTTCTTTTTTGTAAAAATAAAAAAAATGTTGCCCTTATGTAAGGGTTGTAAAATATATATTATATATATTTGCCCATACATATGGGCAACGACATTAAAAATAAGACAAGATTCGTTCATGAGTTAATTTCCTTCTCGTTTGACGGAGACTTCATGAATTACTTTTTTATCCTGATTCAACTCGACCAGAATGATGTCCCGGTAGGAATTTGGATTTTCCCAATGGTCAAAGCATGTGGGACTACAATCTTGTATCCCTATTCACAAAACTAAGAAACCATGTTATGCAACTGCTTATATTATATTCAGGAATATTCACTTATAACAAGAACTGAAACAGCCTCATTGTTGCTTTTTGCAAGAATATCAGCCAATTACATCAAAACCAGCATAAGGTGTGAAAAAACGACATTCACTATTGATTAAATAACCATAAAACTGAAACATATGAGTGCGAAATTTTCAAGTACAACAGCAGATTATCTGGAATGGAATGAAGCCATGAATTTGATTCGGAAATTATATGCTGATGAAAAATATACAATTTCACTTTACATAGCATGTTCTGTATTTTTTGGTTTACGTGCCAGTGATACTCTCAAATTAAGATGGGAAGATTTGCTTGGTAAGGATGAATTTCAACTTATCGAGAAGAAAACCAAGAAGCAAAGGGACATTCGAATAAATTCGCAATTAAAAAAACACATTGCGGATTGCTACAACAAAATTAAGCCAGCCAGCTTGAATGATTTCACCTTTATTAGCCAGAAGGGTACTGTTTATAGTCTGCAAAGGATGAATGTGATTCTGAAGGATTTGAAGAAACAGTACAATCTTAAAATCAAGAACTTCTCCACGCACAGCCTAAGAAAGGCATTCGGCAGAGAAATATTTACACGCTCTGGGTCAAACGCAGAACTGTCGCTGGTGAAACTGAGCCAATTGTTTAACCATTCCAATCCTGCTGTGACACGAAGATATCTGGGTATTGCCAAAGAGGAATTGATGGAAACATATGATATGCTGAGTTTCTAAGCTACGTACCCAATACTAACGGAAGAAGATTCTCGCAAATAAACTCTTGAGGGATTCTGTTTATCAGTCACTTTGTCTTTAAGATATAATAAATTCAGGCGTTCTACACCAAGATGGGTATGCCGAAAGCCGGTTGATTTTACTTTTATCCCAAAATCCTCTTTTTTATGGGTACTTTAATAAGCCATATTTTTCTCTGTATTTATTCCATTCCTCAAGATGGTTTACAAATTTGTATACTAACTCACTATCAGATAAATCAAACCTTACATCTTTTCCAAAATATGTTAATTCCACTTGTTTTATGAATAATTCAGCCACCGAAATTAATTCGTCAATTTCTTTACTGGTAATTTGTATTGATTCAAATGGGGTACGTATGCGGTCTAAATGTGCATAATACTCATTACGAGTGTTCTTAATCTTTGTTACTATCGAATTTAATTTGTCCTCTTTTAGGGGAAGACAAAGCAAACTGAAATCATCAAGTGACAAATATTTGTTTAATTCTGATTCGGCATAGTCTTGGATGATTTTATTGCATAATCTCTCCAAACTGAATTTCTCTTTCTTATTGAATAAAATACACAAGTCCATAATAAGTGACACACATATGGAATGGCTTATTCTATCAAAAAAGTACTGATAAGTAGTGTAAACAATTGGATTATTAAATTTTAAGTGATACAAAAATCGAAAATCTAAAGCATAATATTTGGATGGGAGAAATATTTTCATGATTTCCGAAATTTCCGATTCGAGTTCGTTCCTATTCATGACTATATTAAAATTAGATTGGGTTTTATAAAGATAGCCAAATGCAGTATTGGGTTACCAGATTTCAGATTTGTTTTTGTACTTTCATTGCAGCTTCTGAAATAACTTATTTTAATGCTCCCTTCTGATGTTAACTGCGAATCATTATTACTTTATCAAGAAGAATAAATGACTTCACCCGGGATAAAACAGACAAATGAATCTGATTCATTGATGGCATCTGAAAAGTATGTTCCATTTCTAAAAAAGAACGGTAGATACATTTATGTAAAGCATTCAAGTAAGTGTCCAGTTTTTAATGGTAGGGAATTCGATAATGCCGGGGTTTTCAATGAAGATTTCGCTGTTGTTGGTATTAATGGCAAATCGGGATTTATTAATAGAGAGGGGGATGTTGCTATTCCATTTATTTACGATAGTGCATCAGATTTTTCTGAAGGCTTGGCAGGTGTAGAAATAGACGACCGGTACGGCTTCATCAATAAAAAGGGAGATGTCATAGTCCCCATATTATATGATAATGTTAGTGATTGTTATGATGGATATGTTCAAGTTGAATTAGATAGGCTGTTCGGAATTAATGATTCTAACGGGAAGGAAATTTATCCACCAATTAGTATGGAAGTGGTAATCTTCTTTGAAGACATGGCACATATAAGTGATACAGCAGGTTACAATCATGGATTCATTGATATTACAGGTAAAGTCGTCATACCCAAAATATATTACTCTGCTGGTGACTTTTCATGCGGACTTGCCCCAGTCCAATGGCAAGACAAATGGGGTTTCATTGATAGAGAAATGAATGTTAAAATTCCATATACCTATTCAACCGCCTACAACTTTAAAGAAGGCATCTCAGGTGTCCAGTTGAAAAATAAATGGGGATTCATTAATGTTGAGGGTGATGTAGTAATCCCACTTAAATATGATAAATTAACTGATTATTATCGCTTTATGTCTGAAGAGATGATAGGGGTTATGAACGGGAAATATTGCGGTTTTATTAACAAAATGGGAGAGGAAACTGTCCCATTAAAATATGAGCAAACGAAACATTTCTCAGAAGGGATGGCTGGAATCAAGTTAAAAAATAAATGGGGGTTTGTTGATACAAATGGAAGGGAAGTAGTTCCTCCGAGGTTTGAATATATTGGATTTTTCTCGGATAATATTACATGGTTTCTTCAGGATAAGAAAGAAGGTTATATTGACCTTGAAGGGAATATTATTATACCTCCAAAATATAAAAGAGCAGGATGTTTTGAGAATGGACTGGCAAGAGTTGAACTGGATGGACAATCATTTTATATTGACAAGTTAGGAAGGGAATATAAAGAATAAAGACATCATTTGTTAATGACCTTCAATAACTTTCAAATGGATAAGTAATTAAGAACTATTATTCTTACGGATTTACTACACATAAAAATGGCTATATTAAAAATTAATGAATCGGAAGAGATAATAATAAACTACCATGATATCGATTGTTGTGGGGATATTTTGTATGCGTTCCAGTTCCTTTTCAACAAGAAGAATGTAATTAATCCTGAAATATTAAGTGAACGCTATAAGGAAGGATTTTTTATCATTTCCGACTGTGATTTTGAAAAATGTAGTATTATTGATTTTTTCGAACAAGTATTAAATACCAAGGATAGCATTCGTTATGAAAATATTGAGACACCCGTTATCCATATTCATTGCAGAGCATGGAATGAGCTCAAAAATTACAAATTATCACTTTGGGAGAATGCAAAGCATTCAGATGGGAAAGGCAAATATCAAGAAGGATTTATCGAATCTATGTTGGAATTCTGGGAGAAAGAAGTTGAATTAACATTTTCATTGGACTCCATCTTTACTATCAACCCAGATAAACATTCAAAAATAAGTTTACATTATGAAACCAATACAGACAACTTACAGCATTTCGTGGAAGAACTAAGGTCGGAATTTCAGGATTTTAAAGGCAATAATCTTGAGAAGCATATTCATAACTCAATGTGAGTAAGCATGCTATAAACTTCCTTTTTTCCAGTAATCTTGGTAATATTTAAGTTGCTTTTCAAGTTCGAAATTTTGTTGCTTCAAATGCCTATAGTAACAAGTTAAAATTACAGAGGACATATCATCAGGATGCTGAATCCCTAAATTGTTAAAATATTGCGACAAGGCACTGTTACTCCAAAGTCCCCAGTTATTTCGAATCCATGTACCTGTCGAGAAATGTAAATCGCAAACGAAATCCATTTCATTCATTGCTTTTATGGATTTTTTAGCGGAATCATCAAATTCAATGTTCAACCGCATAATTGCTTCATCAAGGTCCTTGGGTATATTATCGAGATTTATGTCTTCCATGTTTGTGTCTTTTCATTCTTGATACCGGAGTTGGGAATATATTATTTTGTTATAGCGTTTTCTGTTCAGCCTCCAGAACTATATTATATAATTCTATCTCTTCCTCAGATGCTGTCTTATTCTGAATTTTTTTCTCAAATCCCTTTTTTATTTTCTGAATATGTCCATAATCATTAACTGGAAGTATAAGATTTAATATCCACATGCCAATAAAGGCAATTAATGCATATTTCCAATTTATGAGGAATAACCAAATCAATGGAATATATTTCAGTTGACTTATATAATACAGATAAAAATACCAATCAGGGAAGAATTTGTTTTGGACTGCAATATTCTGAGTTCCGAAAGCAAATTGCCTTATTTTTCTAACCGTTCTTTGGAAAAGGAAACAGTAAATATTAATGCATTCGAATATCAGGTATGCCCCTAACAGTATAAATTCTTTTTCCATCGTATTGTAAAATATTGATTAACAGAGATGTGATATTCTGACATTGTAGTTAATCTTTTATGCTTTATGATATCAACATTTGCAGGTTATCATTTTTAAGACCACCATCATTATGGATTAATTTTTCCATTTGGCTGCGACTTCTTCAAAAAGTGCATGTGAACTTTCAATAAATTCATCCATGGTTTTAGCTTCATAAGAAGCAATTGCAGGGAACATTAATTTTCCCTCATTTTCAGATGAATTTGCTAAATCATCCAGATTAAGGACATCATGTGCCAATTCATGGTAAATAAGATAATACCGCAGAGGCTTTTTAAACGAATTCCATGTTGAGGGGTTAATGTATATTTCAATCTTATCATCGTCATTAATGGCGCAAGAAATGCCATGAATATGAGTAGCATCGGTTATGTGGTCGAATTTTGCGAATTTTATTATACTGGTAGTTGGCTTTTTCGGGAATATTCCATAAACAGCAATGTCTCGATAAAATTTCTCGACATAAAAATCGAAATCCACATCTGCTTCATAAGAACTTGATTTAATCTCTTGATACAAATTATATTGATTTTGCTTTTGAACAAAAAAGAAGATTATACATAAAGCAAGTACTGAAACAAATGCAATGAAACCACCTCTTATCAGTTTTTTACGATTTTTTGAGGGAGATATCTTAATATTCATCTCATTGGCAATTTCACCTTGCTTTTCAGCTATTTCTTTAGTGTTTTTTAGTGGGGGTGGTAATGAGTTAGTGATGGCTTTTAACTCATCTAAGTCAGCTAATTTTGTCCAATGCTCTAACCCATAGTACCATACTTTTGTTTCCCTTGTAATTCTCTGTTGTTTCAGTTCTTCGAATGAAAAGGGACCGTGTTTTTCAACTCCATCAGTATAGAAGTACTTTTTCATCAGTAGTCATATTGTTCTGGGAAAATCACTGAATTTGTAATTAAATCATAAAGTTTTTCTAAAGCGGTAAACTCGTTATTATCTAATCCACCACACTGGAGATATATAATTTTATCTTCGAAAAAAATCATCCAACATTTTTGTTTTATAGTCATTTTAATTCCTACCCGCTCCATTTCTCCTTTCAATGTGAATTCAAGAGATGGATACTTGTCAACACTCACGATTCTATGATTGAGTATCTGTGGATTGGACAGGAAAGAACTCGCATCAGATAAAAACTGATTCACATATTCTTCATCAGATAAAAGTTCACGAATCTCATTTCTCGAAAAAAACATCACGTTGTCTTTCACAATAATCATATAATTATTGTTTTTGAACAGGAACTTTTGCACAATATTCGGTCTGTCTCCTTCTTCAATCTGCCATCCCATCGGGGGTTTGAGTTTTAAATTGACCCCTTTTGCTTTTGGATGTCCATCAATACTTATGTACTCTCCCAAATTGAAATTTAAATTTGTAAGCTCATATGATTTAATGCTGATTTTTTCACGAAGACGGTTCTCAAAAAAATACTGATATTCAACGCTTATGTCATTATTGAAATATGTTTCAGCATATCCAGATTTGTTGAGATTTTCTATTAAATCGGTTTTAATGTTTTCGGGTGCAACCCAATCCTCGCTAACAAGATACTGGTAAACTAAAGTTCTGCCTATTGCGTAACAACCCTTTACAGCAATTCCATTACCAAAGTCCATTCCTTGTAATTCCTTATTAATTCTTTGTGCCAATATCTTGATGTCACTTTCTGATAATGATTGTGAGTAACTAATCAAATTGAAAAACAATAATATGATTAGCAGGATGAACCTCATGAGATAATTATTTTAACATTAAATCTTTGGATTAATACCATATTCATTACGGATGCCCTCATCTCCTTTCCCGAAAAGCATCCAGAGAGAGTAAAATGGTATAATCTGAAACCAACCACTATTCCCCCTGTCGTGGCAACGTTTTGCTCCTTGTGCGAAGAAGAACCAATATAAGGGTAAATAAGCAAGAAACAGCCAAGCTAACTCATAACTATCTTCTATCAACACATTGATGAATGAAATTAAGAATACTGCGATAATAAAACTTATTCCATATTCCAATCGCCTTATTCGACCCTTGAATGAAAATGGATTCGAGAACATGCCTTGCCTTTTGTAATTTTCAGAACTTGTATTGCTAATATTAGCGTTTGCGTCACTACTTTGTGCATCCGATTGGGGATTTTCGGTATGCAAATCCAATTTTTCAGGGTTAATTGGGGGTGGAATTAGTTTAAATATCTCTTCGAATTCGCTTATGTCTTTTGCTGGCTTCCAGTCCTCAAGACCCTCAAACCAAATTAAGGTATCTTGTGTTATGTTTTCATTTTTTAGTTCTTCGAAGGAAAACGGACCGAATTTTTCTTTGCCATCAGAATAAAAATACTTTTTCATGAGTTTTAATTTTAAATATAACCAATTAATACATAAACTTTCCGTTAGCCAGAAACACATTACATGAAAGAATACTGCTTATTTCAGATAATCTAAATTTGCAGATTATTATTATCAAAACCAATATATTTTGTCAAATTTACACCCACGGCAATATTTTAATCCATTAATTAGTATGGTGGAACGAAGCATGGAACTTTTATACAAGGATAAATTTTACTATTTTGTGGTTTTTAAGCCAGAATGGCTGCGACCGTATTCTCAAAATCCGATAGACTCCAAATCCAGTAACCTGAAGTACTGTCCATGTTGTATTCTAAGCTGAATGTCTTTTTACTCTGCAAGTCCTGCACATATAAGACAATAATGGTATCGTAAGTATCGAAATTCAATAATCGTATTGCAGATACTTTATTCCCGGACAGACTATTTTCGGTTTTCAAATATGGCATATTCAATTTCAACCTTTTATCCTTCGTCATAATGAATGGCAGGTCAAGCATAATTTCTGACGCAGAAATGTATTTCATAACCATTTTTCCGGAACTGTTGTAAAAGGGTTGTGGAAGGTCTGGTTTGTTTTTTAAGTGGTCACTGACTGTTCTGGATTGGTCTTGCTCACTAATGTCAGGTTTGGTAACCACGGGTGATTCAGGGTTGCATCTACAAGTCATTACCTCTGCCATTTTGGTAATAAAAGGCAATGATATAAATGAAAAAAGACAGTCTTCTGTAGTTAAATCTTGTGCATAAAGCTCCCATTTATCTTTGTTGTAGTTCCATAATTTCAAATAAAGGACATCACCCCATTGCCATAATTCCAATAGTTTTGCAGGGTAAATTGACGGGTCTACAGTGTCAGGATATATAATAAGCATTGGTTCTCCAATTTTTACGGTTTTCATTGGAGCTAACAGACATTGGTGCTGAATCACATATGTATCAGATGCTAATTGTATTAATTTTAATCCTACTGTATTTCTGGCGTTAGTTCCCATCCTAATCTTCAATTAATTCAAGTAGTTCAATATCGTCTTCATTACTTCTCAAAATATCATCTAACACCAAGTTCCAAATATCTTTCCAGCGAATGAATAAGCAGCGAGGATGTTCTTCATTTATATCCAGAGTATGGGTTACAGCTATGTCGGTGGTTGCTTCTTTTAATGACAGAAAAATGCGTCCATCCTGATAATCAACAGAATCTAACCTGTACAAAGCAAATCCCTCATGGTTGACTGCGAGATATTGCTCTCCGAAATCCGGGATACGAGTGGAATTTTCATGTCTTAGAAAAATTTTCAGGTGTTGATACCTATCTGGATGCTTTTCGATATCCTGAACAAGCTCATTAATGCTTGTTGGTTTTGATAATTCGTTTGTTCTTGTCTTCATAGGAAATTTATAACTATTTGTATATAAGGCACTACCACCGTAACCGCCCCCTATAGAACCGCCCAGTATTACTACCCTACGCTGGGACTGTCGGTACTGCCCGCATATCATAAATACTATTAGAAGAAAATTCGGGTGAAAATTTTTGGCTGGAAAAACGAAAAGTCAATTTTTTTTTGGGGGAAAATTTCAGAATCATTCCAAAAATTGACTTTTATAAAATTTTATAAAAAATTTAAATACAAGGTAAAATTTACTCTCAAATCACAAGTACTCAGTAATTGCTTAATAAACAGAAGCATACAGCCAATCCCAAAAGCAGTTCCCAACACCAGATACCTTTTAACACAGCGTAATCGACCTGAGATTTATAGCCTGCATTAATTTATTTTAAATTGAATGATATTAGAATCAATTATTCCAGATTATCAACATGCAAGATATTAACAGACCATTTAAAGTTAGATACCTATACCTTCAACAAATTTCCTATTGAGCCTTAACAGATTTTCGCTTTGTTCTTTGTTTAAATAGTTTCCTCATTTCACGTCTGTTAAACTCTGGGGTTAAGTCGATATACCTATCCATAATTGTATACGAGGATTGCCCCACCCATTCTAAAATACTTTTAAAATTAATGCCACTTTGAACCGCTTGAGTAATAAACGTATCCCGGAAATTATGAGAAGTGTGATTGGTCTTAAATTTAAGGTCTTTGCATTCATCTTTGGAACTAAGATTTTCCAACATAGACTGAATAGCCCGGTTATATGGCTGATTCTGCATTTTGTACCGGCTGGTATCATAATTCACTTCCTTAAATAAGGAATCAGCATACTTATTAAGGGGTTGAGAGACGTTAATATCATAGTTAGTTGTTTTTGTTGGTGTGAATTTTAACCAACCTTTTTCCTCAAAATGATGAGGTCTAAACTTTTTTAAATCATCAAACCTGCAACCGGTAAAGCACTGAATAAGCACCATCTTCCTTACGATTTCAAAATGCTTTTCTTTGTCCGGGAATTGATAATTATAAAGAAACATCACCTGTGCATATGATATTGGATTGGGTTTGTTTTTACTTTTTTTGCCTCGTTTGAATGATTTGTAGGTAAACTCATCCGACAATTGAATATTTAGCTTCTTTCTACGCTCAAAGTAGTAATAAAGAACCGTTTTAAGTATAGTATAAGTCTTTTCAATCGTGCCTAAGCTATAATGCTTTTTCTCGGTCATCCATAACTCAAAAGCGTCCGACCATAACAAGTCAATATCATTCATGTGAGTTATTTGGTTCTTTGCATCATCGAATTCTTTCACCCTGTTCATTACTGTTTTGAATTCCTTTACAGTTCCGGTTGGATGTTTCAAATTTTCTCTGTTTTTGTAATATTCTTCAATATAATGAGCCAAATTCATTTTGTATTTAAGAAGACGTGGAGTTGGGAACACTTCTTCAATTAAAGCAAATTCCTCTTTCTTTAATTGAGCAAATTTGTATTCCCCATCAGGGGTGGAAATGTATTTCCTGATATCACTTTCCTTCTCTTGGATGATTCTGTTTTTTTGTTGCCATTCAAAATCGGATTTCAGTACTTCTCCTTTCTTGCTGCTCCAAAATTTTGGTTTGACACGTACTCCTGTTGGAATCTTTTTTTCTTTTTCATCTCTTCTGGTTCGTGGATTATACCTTCTCAGACGGATATAAACCATACATGTCCCTTCATTATCTGTCTGGTTTGAAAAGATTTTTCTTGATATCTTTAAATCCTGTAACGAATAATACTTATTAATATAAACAGCCAGTTCATCATCCGTTCTATGTGACATAGTAAGCCAAATTATAAGTGAAAAATTAAATGATGCTTCAAAATATTATTTAATGAGCATTTTAAACGTAAATATAAGCCAATTAATTATAAATTACTAATTTTGTAAGCCAAATATAGGTATTGATTATCAATATAATAAGGAAAATATATAATCTTCTCACCCCGACAACTTTAAAACGCAATCGGCATTTAATCAGTCGGTTGCGTTTTGTTTTATTAAGTAGTTTCCCCACCCTTTTACCACATTACCCAAAACTCACCAAAAAAGGCCGTTTTGAGCTGCCTGAGTAATCTGAGTGAATTTTGACCTAGACGGTAAATAATTCATGTAGTAATATTTTGACATCAACAGAAAAGGCAGCCCCCGTTGTCATGTCAATAGTCAGTTGACAAATCTACTGTCTGATAAGTCGGAAGGGGCTGCCCGTATCAAAGGTATGTTACTTTTATTTCAATCTTGCGGCATAAACACTAATGTCTATTCCCTCATTAGTAATTCTATAATTGAAGTAATCGTTTGATTTTGTCTTTACTATCCTTAATTCGGCGGTTGGAATCCACGTACAGACAGTAGGCATGTCTCCAGGATTGATGTACCATTCCGATCCGTCAAGTAAAACGATTTTTTCTCCATCATTTAACACTTCCATTAACATTGCTTCCATAATATCTTGATTTTTGCATTTGCTGTCTTGAGTTTTAACTATTGCTTTCCTCTTACGTAAACCTCCAATTTTTAAATATGCTTTGGAGATCATTAAACAATCTTTTTAACAGTAAATAAAATATTTATGTTAAAAACTTGTTTAAATGGCATACTTTGTGCTATATTTGAAGCAGTATTTCAATTACTGTGTCTAAGTTAAGTCATATTTGTAGGAATAGGGCTTTTTTTCGGCAGTAATTAATGACCTACAACCCTCTGAGAAATCAGGGGGTTTTTTATAATAGTATATGATTATAAAAATGGAGCTTTGTCTGATTGTCCTGTTCGTGGTAAATCTCCTGAATCAATATTTCAACGTTTCTATTAATACCATTTAATTCAACTACAGCTAAAAGCTTGTATATTCTTACAACATTCTCCCGGCCTTTTGCATCTGAGGTGGCATAACGCAAGGTAGCATTCTCTATAAGATTAACCATTTCACTTAAGACAGATATGGTATCAATGTTAAAGTTGCCCTGTTGATCAACCTTTTTTTGCATAATTGTATGCCGTACCTTTTTATTTGAGAAGTAAATTGGCCCATTAAGACATGGGCAAAATATAGAACCGAGGGGAACCAGCTCTCTTTTCGCCCATTGTAGAGCATTCTCTGCATACTGATCAACACTAATACCAATACCAAAAATAGTAATGTCGACTATTGGCGCTTGATAACTCAAAGGCATAAAACTGATTTTCAAAACAGGGAAGGAAAGATAATAAAATAATCTAATTTAACTCCTTTTAGTTCTACTTTGACAGATTAGATTTCATCTTGTAATGGCGGTTTATATCCTTTTGCCCGATATTCATTATCTTCGGATTATCAATTTATATACAATATCCAGATAATAATTGTCTGTAATTGGATATTTATTATCTTTGTATTGCCAAAAAGCATATAATAACAGGATAATAAATGTCTGTAAAATGATAAATATAGTTAATTGGGATATTATTAAAAGATTTTCTGGCGCTGATCAGGATTGCTTTACTTTTCAGGATGTGTTATTGGAGTACCCCGATGCAAACAGAATTTACTTATCGAGAGTTCTTTCCGGAATGGTTGAAAAGGGGATGCTGATAAAACTAAACCGTAGTCTTTATCATATTGTCCCTTCAAGTGCTGATCCCAAAAAATATATTCCGGATTGGCACCTTGTAGCCAAATATCTTATGAAAGGGAAAAAATACTATATAGGTTATTATTCGGCAATGCAAGTACATGGTCTAATAACACAACCAAGCCTGAAAGAGATTGTCGTAACTAATCTTCAGGTAAAACCTGCGATAAAAAAAATCCGGGGAATCGAATTCCAGTTTGTCTACCACATTGAACCAAGATTCTTTGGTTTTAAGAACACCTGGATCGATAAGTATAATAAAGTAATGGTAAGTGATCTTGAGAAAACATTTGTTGATGCATTGACTCGACCACATTTAAGTGGGGGACTGGTTGAAATTGGCAAAGCGTTAAATGAATCAAAAGACAAAATCGATTATCAAAAATTACTTGAATATTTTAACCGTAATGATAATGAGGCTTCAAAGAAGAGATTCTTATTTCTTGTGGACTTGCTTGGCCTTACCTGGAAACCACATTATAATGAAATGTTAAAAAGAATTGGTCCAAGTTTTCCTGTTTTGGATACCACAGGTCCAAACCAAGGACGAAAGAACTCAAGATTTGGCTTGAAAATAAACATCGATGTAAGTACTATTAAAAACTCAATCTTCACATGATAAAGCCTCAGGAAATTTCGAAAATAGCGAGCAGAGAAGGTGTCAGATTTCAGCAAATTGAGAAGGATTATATCATTTCCTGGGTATTATGGGGAATATATAATCATGGTATTCTAAAGGATGCATTAATCTTTAAAGGTGGGACGTGTATTAAAAAGATTTTCATTGAGGACTACCGCTACTCTGAAGATATTGATTTTACACTTGACCCATCATTGGAGAATACACTATCAGATGAAGATATTTATAAGGCATTTGATGAAATATTTGTAAGCATTAAAGAAGCAGCCAATATTGATCTTTCTATCCCTGAAGATTCAAAGGAAGTTCATGAATCAGAATCCCTTAAATTCTTCATTGACTATATTGGCCCTCTCGGAGTTAAGAGCGACCATATTAAAACCGATATTGGGAAAGGTGAAAAGCTCGAATTTGAAGTTGTAAAAAAAACTATGCTGAATGATTACTCAGATCTTGAGGAAGAAGGGGAGGTAACTATTTTAAGTTATAGCCTGGAAGAAATAGTTATTGAAAAAATGGCTGCCTTGATGGGGAGGACAATTCCACGTGATATATATGATTTCGAGTACTTAACAAACGCTGAAGGAATTGAACTGCAGGATGTATTTATAGAATTTCAACAGAAAGCTGAACATAAAGGTCAGGATCCAAAAGAATTTGTTCAAAAGGTAACAGCAAAGGAGAAAATTTTTGAGAAAGCCTGGACTGAAAATTTAAGCCATCAGATTAAGGATCTGCGAAAATTCAAAGACGTATGGAGGGATTTCAACAAGCAATTGAGGCAGTTCGAGAAATGCAAGTAATGAATCGGCCAGGTGATTTACTTGAGATTTGCAAAACATTACAAAGTGCATAAACCAACCCCTTTTTCATTAGAAATGTAGTGAAATTGGTAGTCTGACTACCATTATTGGAAAATATTTAATGGATTCAGAAATTAAATTCTAAAAGGTTTTCTGCTCTGCTGACCTCATTCCAAAGTTTAATGGACATTAATTCATCAAACTCTTTGTTATCAGAAAGACTCCACAAAACAGGAGCATCTTTCAGCATAGTCTGACGGACAGTGATTATTTTATTCTCTGAGAAGAAAAACAGACTGTAGTATACTATACTGAAGATTTCAGGGAAACACTTAATAAACTTCCCGAACACTGGCTGACACCGAAGAAAAGAGAGCTTAAAAGCATTGATTCAGAGTATATGTACAGTACTGAACCTTGATGATGATGAAATCGGGGGGCTGTATCAGCCAATTACAGGGAAGAACAGAAAAATCATCATCTATGAAACATCAGAGGGAGGTGCCGGTACGCTATCATCAATTGCATCTGACAGCGACCTGTTAAGAAGGATATCGTCCAAGGCACTCTACATTCTTCACTACGACGAAACAGGCAAAGACCTTCATGATGCCTGCGACAAATCATGTTACGGTTGTATCTGTACCTATTACAACCAGAGAAACCATAAATACTTTGACCGCTCCGCTGTAAAGGAATTTCTGTTGCAGATGTCACAGATTAATGCTCTTCATTCTTCATTTGATCAAAACGTTAAGTATAACGAGTACCTGAAAACGGATCTGACAAGTCTTGAAAGGGAAGTGCTGATAAGACTAAAGGAACAAAACGCCAGGATTCCTTCCGGAATACATAAAGTTATCTCAAAGGATGGAGAACTGATAGCCGAGGCAGATTTTTACTATGAGCCAAAAATCTGTGTCTTCATCAACGGGCCTGACCATGACAAGGATTATGTAAAAGTGGATGATGAGAAAAAGCAGATGAAGCTTAAGAAGCTGGGATACAAAGTCTTGTCTGTTCATCATGAAAATCACTCATCGCCAATTTATTTGATCCTCTAAAGTAATGATTTTGATGAAGCGTTATACCCCGGTTGTTACCTGGTTGCAGAATCCGAAGCGTGTTTGACAACACGGGGGCATCAGCGAGCCAAGGTAAATCTCTGATAGAAAGACAAGATGGAGGGGATGCTAAATCCATTAAAGGAGAACCCCGGCACTTGCAAAAGGGCCCGGGCCGACATCATTCCCGGCACAGGTTTACTTGACATGCCTGTGCCCTCTTGCTGCTACTCTTCCTTTGCAGGGATTACCAACCGCATGTCAGGCATGGCGAAGATGACACCCTTGTTGGCCTGCTTGAGCTCCTGAACAGTAATATCATATTTCCTGGCTATGTCAGCCAGCGATTCACCCTTCTGCACCTTGTGAATCTTCATTTTCTCGACAGCAGGCTTCGGCTTCACCTCGCTCTTCGGGGCGGAGGGTGTCTGCTGCTGCACACCGGTCTGTGTTCCGGCATCGGTCTGCGTCCTGGTCTCAGGCTGTACTTTCGCTTCCGTGGCCTCCTTTACCTCTGCAGGTTTGTCTGCTACATATTCAACAACTGCCTGCTTGCCTGATGCCGGCTGAGTAACTGGCTGCTCCTGGCGGGGCATCTGCACTGTCTGAGCAGGATTCTCCTGCTTCGGCATCTGCGTTGTCTGCGCGGGTGTATCCTGGCGAGGCATGGTTGTAGCTGCTCCTGCAGGCTGGTTGCCGGGGGCATTACCGCCGGCAGCAGGCCTGTCAGAGGGAACCGTTCCGGTGGCAGCATAATTTTCCTCTATCACCGCCATGGCCATTGACGCCGGAATCTTCAGCATCTGCCCCGACTGAAGTCCTCCGGCTGGAATGACGTTCTCCCGGTCGATATCCAGGATTGTGACTTTATATGCCTTTGCAATTGAATATAGAGTCTGGCCCTTTTGCACCTCATGCATATAATATGTCCGGCCTCCTGAGACTATCTTTTCACCGGAGATCCTGATACCGTTCACTTCAACAGGCTGTGTTGCAGCCGGTACCCGTAAACTGCCTGTTGCCTGCTGCGCTGGACGGGCCTGTACGGGTGGTGCTGTCTGCCGGGCCGGCTGAACTGGCTGCCGAGTCACCGAAGCCTGCCCGTCAGGTGCCGGAATGCGAAGAACCTGTCCGGTCTGGATGCCGTTGACAGGAATTACATTCTCACTGGTAATCAAATCAATAGAAACCCCGTATGCCCGCGAGATGGAATAGAGAGTCTGGTTTTTCTGCACCTCGTGTATGTAATAAACCTTGCCGCCGGAAACGACCTTCTCTTCTGACACCTGAACGGGAATCTGTGCACTCGCGACTGAGGGGACAGCCAGGGTTATCAGCAGTGCGATAACAGGCAGGAATCGCATCAAAGACATACTTTTCATTTTTACAAAAACAAAGGTAATATTTTCGTCTAATTGAGAACCGACCCTGCAAAGTAAACATAATCTTTAGATTGGTGTTTTATTTATTACCATAAAACAATTTACCACATGAATTCCATACGCAGGATGACCAGCATGCTCAGGAACGAGTATCATGGCGAAGGTCTCAACCTTGCTGATTTCTCACATGATCCCGTCGAACAGTTCGGTAGATGGATGGAGGATGCTCTCTCTATGAAAGTCAGGGAACCCAATGCAGTCCACCTGGCTACAGCTGACGCCTCCGGCAGGCCATCGGGCAGGATAGTTCTTCTGCGCGATTTCAGCCTTAAGGGATTCACCTTCTTCACCAGCTACGGAAGCCGCAAAGGCGAAGAGATGAAGCAGAACAGCCACGCGGCAATGACATTCTTCTGGAGTGACTTATACCGTCAGGTGAGGCTTGGCGGCAGGGTCACGAAGCTGCCTTCGGAGGAGTCGGACGCCTATTTCATGAGCCGTCCACGAGAGAGTCAGATCAGTGCTGCAGCATCCCATCAGAGTCGTTTTCTGGAGAGCAGGGAGCTACTCGAAAGAAACGCTGCTGAAGTGGATGAGAAATTCAGGGATCAGCCCATTCCACGCCCTGAGAACTGGGGTGGTTACTGCCTTGAGCCGGACTACATAGAGTTCTGGCAGGGAAGGGAACACCGTCTGCACGACCGTATTGTCTACACAAGAAACAGTGACAGTGCGGGCTGGACAATAAGGCTCCTCTACCCGTGACAGCTCAATAGCGTTCTCTTCCGGTAGCCCGGTAAACAACCCTGAAACAATTCCTTACCGCATCAGTTCCTGAACTGCAACTCAGTCAGAGTCTTGTAAAGACCGTTATGATTGGCTATCAGTTCTGTATGGGTACCTTGCTCAACAATGTGACCATCATTCAGCACAATGATGTGATCTGCCTTACGAACCGTGGAGAGCCTGTGTGCAATCACCAGTGAGGTGCGTCCTGCCATGAGTTTCTCCAGGGCCTCCTGTACCTGCCGCTCCGATTCGGAATCAAGTGACGAGGTAGCCTCATCAAGAATCAGTATCCGCGGATTTTTAAGGACAGCCCTGGCGATTGCAATCCTCTGACGTTGGCCACCCGAGAGTTGCACGCCTCTCTCTCCAACCACCGTATCAAGCTGCCCGGGGAAGGAGCTGATGAAGTCCCAGGCATTTGCCTGTTTCGCTGCTTCCTCTATCTCACCATCAGTTGCTCCAGGTTTGCCATATGCTATATTCTCACGGATCGTACCTCCGAAGAGGAATACATCCTGCATAACCACAGCCATCTGGGAGCGCAGCGCCGTCAGAGGGAACCCGGAGCTGTCGCGACCGTCAAACATTATCATTCCCTCAGTCGGATCATAAAGCCTTAGCAGAAGTGAAGCGATAGTTGATTTCCCTGCTCCGCTGGGCCCGACAAGCGCCACCTGCCGACCGGGAGCGACGGAGAAGCTCACATCCTTCAATACCACCACCTCCTGCCGGGAGGGATACCTGAATCCGACGTGTTCAAACTTTATCTCCCCCTTAAGGGCATAAGCCTCTTCAGGCACATACGATGCATCAATATCCTCTGTCTTCTCATCAAGCAGCAGCAACAGGTTTTCTGAGGCGCCGATTGTCTTCTGAAGCCTGGCGTACACGCCTGCCATCCCGGCAATGTTTCCACCGATAAAACCTGAATAGATGACAAACGAGAAGAGTTGTCCGGCCTCCATCTGTCCATCGGCCATCATTGTTGCCCCGCGCCATATAACAGCAGCCATCGAAACGAAGAATCCCAGGACGATGAATGACACGGCTGCCTGGTACTTGCCGCCGGTAATGCCTGCCTGTGCAACTTCCTCAGTCTTATCCCTGTAACGGTGGCTCTCAAACGTCTCATTTGTGAAGGCTTTGACATTCTGTATACCCTGCAATGTCTCCTCAACAATTGTATTTGACTCCGCCACAAAAGCCTGTGCCTTCTTCGAGTAACGCCTGATGGCCCTCCCCGAATAGAAAGCCATAAGCGAAATGGCCGGGATGATTGCCAGTGTGAACAGGGTAAGCCTGAAGGAACTGATCATCATGAGGGTGATGCCGCCGGTGATAACCAGCATCTGCGAGAGAAGGTCAGCCAGCGTATTTGTAAGGCTGTCCTGCAACAGTGATATATCAGATGATATGCGGCTGTTGAGCTCCCCTACCCTTCTCGAGGAGAAGAATGACATTGGCAACCTGATCAGGTGGTTGTAGATATGCTGCCGTATTGATGCCAGCGTCTTCTCGGTTACGACCACAAATAGCCTTGTACGTGTGTAGGCAAACAGTGCCTGGGCTATAAGTATGACCAGAAGGATGAGTCCTGTGCGGGTGATCTCACGTGTCATGCCTCCCGAATTAGCCTGGTCTACCATCTCGCCCAGCAGACGCGGAAACATGAGGCTTGCAGAAGTGGAGAGAAGCAGGAAAAAGAGACCCAGAGCAAACCTGCCGCGATAAGGTCTCAAAAACCTGTACAGCTTTGCAAGCTCCTTCAATCCTGATCCCGCCCTCTTAGTTGACTTGTCCGACATCTTTCACTCCCTTTGCTCTCAGAAATGCAAATATAGGTCATTATGTTCACAACTATCCTCCCTTTTGCTCTGCTCATGCAACCTTAAAAGACCGTTCATAACGTGGCGATGCTGTTCATAATTAGTATGATGTCAGATCAAAAAAAATGTTATGAAAACTTTAATTTTAATCTTTTAACCTGTACCCATGACTGCCCTCGAGACTTTAAAAAACCTGGTGCTTGCACCATACATACTGAAGGCCACAGCGCTTATCAGCGTGCAGAGGGCGGTTGGCGGCAACCAGTTCAGGCACTGCTTTTCTACCCTGGGAATCCTGCTTGATTATAAGTTCTATACAAACAGCGTTCTGCTGAAGGCTTCGCTGCTCCATGACCTGCTTGAAGAGATGCCGCAGACGCAGATTGACGAGATAAGGTGGATTGACAGTGACGGAACAGCGGTGGTGGAGCTGGTGCTGGAGGTGACGAAGAGAAAGGATGAGACGAAGGCTGAGTACCTGCAGCGACTGCTGGAGTACGGATCACATGATGCCATGTTGCTCAAATGTGCAGACCGCATCAGCAACCTCACCGACCTGCACCGCGACATACAGTCGGATCAGAAAATTTCCGATTACCTTGATCAGACCGAAAAATATGTCATCCCGATGGCCAGGATGGTGAATCCGGATATGGTTATCGAACTCACTGATCTTGTGGCCAAACGGAGACGCATTCTCAGGATGATGGAGTTAGACAACAGGCAGGAGGCGGAATCGTAAGAGCAGCCTTGCCAGGCAAACGGCCTGCACCCGGCACTTGCAGGTACGGGTAGCATTGCCGGCCGGTCACGGATCAGCCCAGAAGCTGTTTTACCTTTGCGGAGATCTCCCGTCCTTCAGCCTTGCCGGCCAGTTCCTTAGTGGCAACACCCATGACCCTTCCCATATCTGACGGACCCTTTGCCCCTGTGCGGTTTATTATATCCTTCAGTGCTGCCTCCAGTTCCTGATCACTCATGGCTGCAGGCAGGTATCTCTCGAGCACCGCTGCCTCATTCTCTTCTTTCTCCCACAGGTCCGGCCTCTTCTGTTCCCTGTAGATGGCGGCCGACTCCTTCCGCTGCTTCACCAGTCTGCGGATGATCTTTATCTCTTCCTCTTCAGGAATCACAGTATCCGGTCCCTTTTCCGACCTTGCAAGAATAAATGCGGTCTTGGCAGCTCTGAGAGCCTCCAGGACACCCTTGTCCTGCGCCTTCATGGCAGCCATGAGGTCGCCTGCAATTTTTTCTGCCAGTGACATGATTCAGATATGTTTAATGGTTATAAGACAATGACAAATTTAAACTATTTTCTGTAGCCGCATGCAGCCAGGGCGCCGGCAACGGCGGCGGTGGTTGCCAGTATGTCTCCTCCTGTCACTGAGCCCATATGACCTACCCTGAAATAGCTATCCTTTATCCCGGGCAGCAGTCCGCCTGCCAGGATCACATCCGAGGCAGCTATTGCCTTCATGAACTCCGCGCCCCTGACACCGTCAGGATAATAAGGTGCCGACAGGGTATTGGCGCTTACCTCCTCGTTTACAGGTATCATCTTCAGTCCCAGGTCGCGCATCGCTGTGCGGAACATGGTGCCCGTCTCCCTGTGTCTTTTGAACCGTGCCTCCATCCCCTCCTTCAGTATCAGTCTCAGGCTCACCTCCAGCCCGTTCACCAGGTTAACCGCCGGAGTGCCGAAGTATGCCGGGCGTCTCTCCTCATATGCCTTCATCACCGGCAGCCAGTGCGTCCAGTCGCTGTAATAGCTGAGCACCGGGCTCTTTCTTTTCTGCCAGGCATCCATAGCACGTTCCGACGCTACCAAAAGAGCCAGTCCCGGGGGCACTCCCACAGCCTTCTGCGAGGCCGTCAGCACCACGTCTATTCTCCACTCCTCCTGTCTTATGACTTCACCGGCCACCGAGCAGACGCCGTCAAGAACGGTGATGACACCGTACTTTTCCCCCAGGGCACCCAACGGTTCAGGGTCAACCCTTACCGCTGTGGAGGTATCCACATGAGTGAAGGTCATAAGCTTGTATTGAGATCTCTTCAGCTCATCTTCAATAGCCTTCAGGCTTACCACGCTGCCGGTGTCAGCCTCCAGTACCGTCACCTCTGCGCCGTAGCGTTTCAGCAATGCCGCGTAACGATCCCCGAAATAGCCTGTTGACAGTACCAGTGCCCTGTCACCAGGTTCTATGAGGTTTGCACCGGCCGTATCCATTGCCAGAGTTCCGCTGCCGGCCATGATGAACGGCTGGCCAGACGGAGCCAGCCATACCTCACGCATCATCACCAGGGCACGGCCGAATGACTCAATAAAATCAGGCGCCACATGGCTTGTCGTGGGCATCCCCACGGCCATCATCACCTCCGGTTCAAACTCGATGGGACCGGGTATCATTAATAGTTTCCTGCCTTTCATTGTATATTGTTTTCTTTATAGATCATCAGATTATTCCCATTCATCAATGACGTCAGTTGCTCCCTTACATCATCATTAACCGGCAGCAGCGGGCTTCTTACATGCCCTCCGTATAGTCCCAGCATATCCATTGCCGCCTTTAGCGCAGGGACTCCCCAGCGCGCCGTCACGGCAGCATTCAGTGGAATGATGCTGTGCTGCATTTCCCTTGCGCGTGTGAAATCTCCGGTGATGAAGGAACTGTATATCGATAGGCAGTGGGCAGGTGCGATGTTGGCGCTTGCCAGTATTCCTCCGACGGCGCCCACAGCCAGTGCCGGCAGAAGAAACCCCGCGCCGCCGGCAAGCACCTGGAAGCCTGGCTTTACATTACCCAGCACCTCTCCCATCTTCGCAACATTGCCTCCTGACTCCTTCAGCCCGATAATATTAGGGTGCTCCGCCATGGTAATAATCATACGTGACGTCATGTCAATGCCGGTGTTCCCGGGCATGTTATAAACCAGTACCGGCACCGGCGATGCGTCCGCCACATCATAATAATGCCTTACCAGCTCATCATGATTCATGTTCCCCTTGTAGTAAAACGGATTCAGAACCAGCACGGCATGGGCTCCCGCCGCTGCGGCAGCCCTGGTGAGAGAGATCGTTTCACGAGTGCTCTGGCAACCTGTTCCGGCAAGAAGAAGCCGTCCTTCGGGGAGTGCCTCCCGTGCAGCGGAAATGGTTTCAATCTTCTCCTTCTCCGACAGCATCACCTGCTCTCCGTTGGAGCCAAGAATAAGGAACCCGGCCAGATCAAACCGGGAAAGCTTTTCAATGTTGAACCTGATCTTTCCGGGGAGCAGATTCTCATCAGGGTCAAAGGCTGTAGGAAGAGGCGGGAAGATCCCGCTTAAATTGAGTATTGACATGGTTTCTGGTCTTAAAGTCTATTTTAATGTTTCCCTGGTACTCATGGAGTAGGGCCGTGCCGACGGGCTGACACCCCTCTCCCTGTCCGGCTCACGACCCATGGTGAACTCCAGGCTGCCGCCGCCGGTCAATTGTTCGTGTGTGACATAATTGAGATCCAGCGGCCTGCCATTAAGACGCACATTATGTACAAAGATATTTTCCCGGCTGTTCTCCGGGGCACTGATCACCAGTTCCTTCCCGTCAGAGAGGGTGACCGTCACTTTGCTGAATAGCGGAGAACCCAGCACATACTCTCCGGAGCCGGGTGTCACCGGGTAAAAGCCGAGTGCGCTGAAGACATACCATGCCGATGTCTGGCCGTTGTCCTCATCCCCGCAGTAACCGTCAGGAGTATAGTTGTAAAGCTTGTCCATAACCTCCCGGACGCGCATCTGTGCCTTCCACGGCTGGGAGGTGTAGTTGTACAGGTAGATCATGTGCTGTACCGGCTGATTACCGTGGGCGTAATTGCCCATGTTCATGATCTGCATCTCCCTGATTTCATGTATCGGGAAGCCGTAATAGGAGTCGTCAAACAGCGGCGGAACCACGAAGACAGAGTCAAGCATACGAATCATCTCCTCTTCTCCGCCCATGAGTTCAGCCAGACCCGCCACATCCTGGAAAACGCTCCATGTATAGTGCCAGCTGTTCCCCTCGGTGAAGGCATCGCCCCACTTGTAGGGGCTGAAGGGCGACTGGAAGGTGCCGTCGAGGTTTCGGCCCCTCATAAGTTTGCTTCCGGGATCGAAAACGTTCCGGTAATTGAGGGCCCGTTCAGCATACAGGTCAATCTCCTCCTGTGGACGATCCAGCTCCCGTGCCAGCTTCCACAGACACCAGTCGGCGTAGGAATACTCGAGTGTCCTGGCCACATTCTCATTGATGCCGGCATCATATGGCACATAGCCCAGATCATTATAGTATTCCGCCCCATAACGCCCGACGGAATGGACCGGTCCGTGACCCCGCGTGTTTTTGACCATGGCATTCCAGAGTGTGTCGATATTGTACCCCCTGATTCCCTTTAGGTAAGCGTCAGCAATGAGTGATGCTGAGTTGCTGCCTATCATGCAGTTGCGGTGTCCGGGACTGGCCCACTCGGGCAGCCATCCGCTCTCCATGTATGCGTTGACAAGACCCTCCATGATATGGGAGCTCATCTCAGGGTACACCAGGGTCAGGAGAGGCATCGCCGCCCTGAAGGTATCCCAGAATCCGTTGTCGGTATAGAGTCTGCCGGGCAGAACCTTCCCGTTGTAAGGGCTGTAGTGCATGATGTTCCCGGCACTGTCTGACTCATGAAACATGCGGGGAAACAGCATGGTACGGTAAAGAGTCGAGTAAAATGTCCTTACCTGGTCATCCGTTCCTCCCTCCACCCTGACACGGCCCAGCTCGCTGTTCCAGCGTTCTTTGGCAGCATCAAGGATGAAGTCAAAGCTTTGGGTTCCCGCCTCACGACTGAGGTTTAAGAGGGCCTGTTCCGGGGAGATGAATGACGATGCCACCCTTGCGGTAACCTTTTCTCCCCTTTGCGTGCGGAATCCTATGACGGCCTGTGCGTGATCACCCTCCCGTTCCATGGCACCAGGCTCCTCTGTTCCGTCGAGCGCCACGGACCAGAAGTCGAACGGACGGTCAAATTCAATAACAAAGTAGTTATGAAAGTTTTCGGGCACACCACCGTGATTGTTGCGACAATAGCCCGTCACCCTGTTTTCGCCGGGAATAACTTTCACCATGGAGCCTCCGGCAAATGCGTCAATCACCACCGCTGAAGAGTCGCTCTGCGGGAAGGTGAACCTGAAGAAGGCGGCCCTCTCGGTGGGAGTCACCTCGGCCGTTATGTCATAATCAGCCAGATAGACACTGTAGTAATAGGGTCTTGCAACCTCGGCCTTGTGTGAGAACCATGATGCCCGGCGCTCAACATTAAGACGGTTGCTGCCGGTAACCGGCATGAGGGAGAAGGCCGCGTAATCATTGATCCATGGACTGGGCTGGTGGGTCTGCTTTATACCCGCTATCTTATGATCATCGTAGGTATAAGCCCAGCCATCTCCGTTTTTGCGTGTCTGCGGGGTCCAGAAATTCATTCCGAACGGAAGAGCCACGGCCGGGTAAGTGTTGCCGTGCGAGAGCAGATACTCGGAGTCAGTGCCCATGAGGGTGCTGACAAGGTCCGCCGGTTCTGTATGGCTGACAGGGGCCTGCCGGCAGGCTGTGGCGGAGATAAGCACAAATAAGACCAGCAGAGACAGGAGCAGCTTCACGGGGCTATGGTGCAGGTCGACTCTCTTCATTCTTTTCATCGGGCAGGTTGGTATTGGTATACTCACACAGGTCAGGCCTTAAACGGACGGCTAATACCGGCAAGACCGACAACCTGTTTGAGCCAATAAAAATAAGCTTTTCATAATAACAGCAAAATGAGAATTACTGCGGGTCAACATCGGCCTGCACCCTTAAGAGACCCTTTCTCGGCATCCTGAGTTCAGCCTCAGTCTCACGGCGTATGATCTCCTTCACCTTCGAAGGAGAGAGTGTGGCTCCTATTTTTATCATGACGGTCTTGATATACCATTTCTGGACCTGCATAACCATCGGAAACTCAGGTCCGAGGACAATGTTGCCAAGCTGTCTCCTGAGGTTCTCTGCCAGTCGTGCCGCAGAGTGATTCAGCTCCTCCAGGTCACGGTGTTTCAGCGCTATACGTATGATCCTGGTGAACGGCGGATATCCGAACAGTGACCGCTCCTCCAGCTGTGCGGTGCACATCGAACGGAAATCGTGCTTCAATACCTGTCTGAGGATGATGTTCGCGGGGTCTGCTGTCTGGATTATCACCCTGCCTCTTCTTGTTCGCCGTCCTGCGCGGCCGCTGACCTGCTCCATAAGCTGAAAGCTCCGTTCATGCGCCCTGAAATCGGGGAAATGCATCATTGTGTCAGCATCAAGGATCCCCACAACCGTCAGTCTCTCGAAGTCGAGTCCCTTGGAGATCATCTGCGTGCCGATGAGTATGTCTGTATCGCCTGCGGCGAAGCTGCCAAGGATTTCCGAGGCGGCACTTCTGTTCCTGACAGTGTCCTGGTCCATTCTTGCCACTCGCGCCGAAGGGAAGAGCAGCCTGATCTCCTCTTCGATCTTCTCGGTCCCGAATCCTTTTGTACTTATGTTGGCAGAACCGCATTCCGGACATTCCTGCGGCACCTTCACGCTCTTGCCGCAGTAATGGCATACCAGCCTGTTTATGCTCTTATGATAGGTATAGCTCACCGAACAGTTTGTGCATGCCGGCACATGACCGCAGTCGGCACACATCAGGAATGGTGAGAACCCCCTCCTGTTCTGAAAGAGGATTACCTGCTCCTCTCTGCCCAGTGCTTCCGCCACCGCCTGCAGCAGTCCAGGGGTAAAATGTGCTTCCGGTCCCTTCTTTTTAGCCTGGAACCGTGTATCCGCAATAATCATCTCAGGCATCATCACATCGCCGAACCGGGTCATCAGCTCAACAAATCCGTACCTCCCCGTCAGTGCGTTATGATAGCTCTCAAGTGAGGGTGTTGCTGATCCAAGGAGGGTCTTACCGTTATGAATGCGTGAGAGCATCATTGCTGCATCGCGGGCGTGATAGCGCGGGGCGGGATCATACTGCTTGTAGGAGGAGTCATGTTCCTCATCCACGATGATCAGGCCCAGGTCGCTGAAGGGGAGGAAGAGTGATGACCGTACTCCCAGGACAGCCCTGAGGTTTCCCTCACTCACTCTCTTCCAAACCTCACGTCGCGCTGCGGGAGTAAGGCGCGAGTGAAACACCCCGATGGCCGGGCCGAAGTGTCTTCTCAGACGCTCGATGATCTGTGTCGTCAGTGCAATCTCGGGAAGCATGTAGAGCACCTGTCTTCCCTGCTCCATCTGCTCCTTCATCAGGTGTATGTAGATCTCGGTCTTACCGCTGGAGGTGACACCGTGGAGAAGAACTGTACCGCGCTCTTCAAACAGCTTCGTTATGCCCTGATGGGCGGCCTGCTGGACACTGTTAAGTGCGGACGGGGGGACCGGGTCTATGCTCTCCTCCGCCGCTACCTTACGGGGCCGGCGTTTCATAAGATGGCCGGGGAGTTCCTCCGCCGGGGGAACGGCAGCCTTCATCACCTCACCGGGGTACGCCATATAGTAGTCTGCGATCCACAGGAGGAATTCGGTGAAGCGATCACTGAGAGATACTTCTCCCGGAAGAAGGGATGCTATCGGGCGAACGGTAACACCTTCAGGTGGAGTGTTATGAATTTTTACCACCAGGCCGGTTGCTTCCTTACTCTGCCCGAAGGGGAGAGTCACCAGGCTGCCGCGGCACAACAACGGCTGCATCACCTCAGGGATGCTGTAAGTGAAGAAGCCGGGCAGGGCCACGGGAATAATTATATCCGCGAACTGATCACTCATGGGACGATACGGAGGCAAATTAAGAATAAAGCAAGAGAAATGGCTTGCCGGCGGCATGAATTTATCAACGGTACGGCGGTGTAAACTCTATGCCAGGGCAGCCTTGACCTTCTCAGCTGCATCGGTGAAAGTGGATGCCGCAATGACCTGCAGGCCTGACTGGCCTATCAGTTCCCGTGCCTCTTCGGCGTTCGTTCCCTGCAGCCTGACTATTACGGGTACCTGTATGTCCCCGATGGTCTTATAGGCCTCAATGATGCCGGCAGCCACCCGGTCACACCTCACGATCCCGCCGAAAATATTCACCAGTATGGCCCTGACGTTGGGGTCCTTCAGAATTATCCGGAACCCTGCCTCCACTGTCTTCGGGCTGGCGCCGCCGCCGACATCGAGGAAGTTGGCGGGCCGGCCGCCGGAAAGCTGTATCAGGTCCATGGTAGCCATGGCCAGGCCCGCGCCGTTAACCATGCAGCCGACATCGCCGTCGAGCTTGACATAGTTGAGGTTACTCTGCCCGGCCTCAACCTCGGTAGGGTCTTCTTCATTCAGGTCACGCATCGCTGCCAGCTCAGGGTGTCTGTAGAGGGCGTTGTCATCCAGGGTCACCTTGCAGTCAACGGCAAGCACCCTGTCGTCACTGGTCTTGAGCAGCGGGTTGATCTCCAGCAGGGCAGCGTCAGAGTTGACGAAGGCCTCCCACAGTCCCTTCAAAAAGGTTACCATTTCCCGGTACGCCTTACCGTGCAGGCCGAGATTTGATGCGATGGTACGCATCTGGAATTCATGCAGGCAACAACTGGAGTCAACCACCTCAGTAAAGATGGCATCCGGATTACGGGCGGCAACATCCTCTATATCAATGCCACCCTCCGGAGAATAGACAACCACATATGCCGATTTTGTTCGGTCAAGCAACAGTGAAAGGTAGAACTCTTTTATCTCCGATTCGCCCTTGTAATATACATCACGGGCAACCAGCACCTTGTGTACCTTCTTGCCTGCCGGGCCAGTCTGGGGTGTCACCAGAGTCATTCCGAGGATACGTGATGCCACCTCGCCGGCTTCTGCGGGTGAACGGGCAATCTTCACCCCTCCTCCCTTACCCCGTCCTCCGGCATGAATCTGCGCTTTGATGACAAATATCTCCGTTCCGAATTTCTTTTTAAGCTCTTCTGCCACAGTAACAGCCTGCTCTGGCGTCTCAGCCACAAATCCTTCCTGCACCGCAACGCCGTGTGCCTGAAGAATGGATTTTCCCTGGTATTCGTGGATGTTCATTACAGAATTATGTTAGGTTAAGGTGTATGACCGGCACCATGTGTCAATCAGGTAGGTAATTTACTCTTTTTTTATAATTAATTTAGCTGAAATTTTACTGAATGAGGAAACTGACCAACGAGGAACTTAACAGAAAGAGCATACAGGAATTCAAATCTTCCGGCAAGTCGCCTTTCCTCATTGTTCTGGACAATGTACGCAGTCTGAACAATATAGGGTCAATATTTCGTTCTGCAGATGCCTTTCTGGTTGAGGCGGTCTGGCTATGCGGCATCACGGCCACACCCCCGCACAGGGAGATACAAAAATCGGCCCTGGGAGCCACTGAGTCAGTGGACTGGAAGTATTATGAGAGCGCTGCAGGAGCAGTACGGGAGCTGAAAGAGAAGGGCTACACTATTGTTTCTGTGGAGCAGACTGACGGATCTGTACCGCTTGACCGGTTTATCCCGGATCCGGGAAGGAAATATGCACTGGTCTTCGGGCACGAGATAAAGGGGGTGAGTGATGAGGTGGTAGGCCTTACGGATCTGTGCGTGGAGATTCCCCAATACGGTACCAAGCACTCCTTCAATGTGGCTGTCAGCGCGGGTATAGTGCTGTGGGAGTTGGCCGGCCGCACAAGGATCGGATGAAAAAAACCCCGTCAGTTGCCTGGCGGGGTTTTTCTTTATTAAGAGTCTTATTACTTCGTCAATGCGATGAAAGCCTCATCTGTGAAGTACTTTGAGAATTCAAGGTCTGTCATTGCGTAGTTCTTCCAGTCGCTGTTGTAGCCAATGGCTTCGCGGAGCGAATTCAGGGCTGCGTCCTTGTTGTCCTGGCGTGCTGCGATGACTGCCTTCAGATAAGAGGGAGCTCCGCATTTGCAAGGTGCAACTGCATCCATGGTTGTTTTGGCCTTGGAGAAGTCACCCTTGAGAAGCTGTGCCAGTGCAAGGTTCATTGTGGGTTTGTCACCAAGCATATTGACAGCCTGATCATATTTCCCTTCAATGATTGCAATGGTGCCGAGTCCGTATTTTGATTCGGGGGTGGCAGCTGACATAGAGTTGAAATATTCTGCAGAAGCCTTGATGTCACCTTTCAGAAGAGCGGCAAAGCCGAGGTTGTTCTTCACTGTGTCATCATTCTTGAGAGCCTTGGCTTTCTCAAGTGCGGTAATAGCCTCATCGGTTTTGCCCAGATGGAGAAGAGCCCATCCGATGTTGTTCCATGCACGGAAGCACTTCGGTTCTTTCTCTGCAGCCAGCTGGTAGTACTTAAGCATCTCTGCGGGATCCTGTGTCAGGGTTGCAGCATAAAGCATCTGCTCGAGGCTGAGAACTGACGGGTCAGTTTTGATGGCGTTGAGAATCTCCTCATCACTGAGGCCGATCAGGTTAACGTCAACAGTAAGCTTTGACCTTCTGAGCTGCGGAAGAATCTCTTCTGCAAGGGCTTCGTAAGCTGCAGACATGTTCTTGATCTCCTGTTCGCGAACGACGGGATCCTGATACATTGAAAGAACCCTCAGGATAAGCTCCTTGTCAGCTACTGAAGACTCCTGTACGAGAGCCTTGAAGCCTTCCCAGTCTTCAGCTGTTGTCTGGGTGGTGAAGAGCTGTGTCAGTTCAGGCATTGCCTTGTACTCTTTCTGGAGATACTTCTCGGCTGCCTTACCCCTCTGCTCGGAGAGTTTTTCGTTGAGAGTAAGCGGACCATCGGGAGAAGCATATGAACTGTTGGTAACTGCCTTTACTTCAACCCTCTCATTCTGCATTGCGAGACCAATATAATCCTTGAGAGCCTGTATGTCAGCTGCCTTGAGTTCGGCAGGACGAATGTCAGCCCTGTTGATATTATAAAGAATGTCTGCCATCTTCTGCTCAGGAACAATTCTCTGATAGTTGTCCTTCAGAGAGATTGGCATGGGATGGTTTTCAACCAGAGTTGACGTTGCTATAACACCGTCAGCAAGCTTGATGGGATCAAAGGCCAGTGTTTTCCCCTTTCTTTCTGCCTCAACGCGAAGAAGAAATTCTGACACTTTCATCTCAGGTACATAATTTACATCACCTGACCAGTTCACGGTTCCACCTGTCCATGCAACCGGCTTGTTGTTTGCCAGAACCTTTTCACCCTGGGCAAAGAGCAGTTCATCAAATGCTGTCTCACCACCTTCGTACACGAGTACAGGGGTAACTTTCAGCGTGGTGTTCTTGTCAAAGTACTTCTCCGGATAGGTTGCCTTAACCTGTGCGGCTACAATACCTGCATGGGTCTCAAGAACCTTGGGAGTGATCTCGTACTGGACAAGATTGGCGTTTTTCTTCATCTTGTCAAGACTGCTGCAACCTGACATAAGAACAGCAGCAAGCAGAATGACAAAAAGTCTGGTGAAATTTTTCATAATACGATTTTTATTAGTTGCGATCAGTTTCTGTTTAATAATAGCAATTATACGATTTTTCTGATTTGGTTGCAAATTTAAGATAATTTTTAGTGATTAAGCACACTTACAGCATGAAAAAATCAGAAATTGCGAAGATTAATACCCTGCGCGACAGGAGCGGCAAAGATTGTCTCCCTGATTCTTTCATAGTCTTTACGGCTGGCAACGAAGTCGATATTCGATACATCCAGCACCAGATATCGGTTTTCAGGATTCTGCCGGAAAAAATTGAAGTAACTCTCCTGTATCCCGACCAGGTAATCGGCAGTAATGGATTTTTCATACTCCCTTCCGCGCAGAGCGATGTTTTTTAGCAGACGCTCGGGTGGAACATGCAGATAGACGTACAGGTCCGGCTTGGGCAGCGAGCTGTATATTATGTAGAATATCTGGCGGTACAGGCTGAATTCATCCTGTTCAAGGGTTTTGGACGAGAAGACCAGTGACTTCATAAAATAATAATCGGCCACCGTGAAGCTCCTGAAGAGGTCCTGTTCCACGAGTTCCTCCTTCAGTTGCCTGTAGCGGTCAGCCAGGAAGGACAGTTCGAGGGGAAAGGAGTAGCGTGAGGGGTCATTATAGAACTTGGGCAGGAACGGGTTGTCATCAAACCGTTCGAGGATCAGCTTGGCGTTGTACTCCTTTGCGATCATCGAGGCCAGTGTGGTCTTCCCGGCACCGATATTTCCCTCAATGACAATGTAGTTATACTTTACGGCTTCCATTCTGTCTCCTCGTTGCAATGCATTCCAAAATTAACATTTGAGTGAGAGAATGCAAATAAAAAAAGAAGAGGCATGCTGTTGCACGCCCCTCCCTGAAACGATTATGGATGATTTAAAGAAAGTCTTTCTACCTGTTGTTGTCGCGACGACGGTCATGAGAGCGGTCTCCGCGGTCACCGCGATCACCTCTGTCACCGCGGTGTCCGTCACGTGATCCCTGGTGTTCCCTTCTCTCTGAAGGATCACGTTTCGGGGGTTCGACCCAGCCCTCAGGCTTCGTGATGAGCGGCCTGCGTGACAGTCTCAGCTTGCCTGTCTTCTGGTCAACCTCGATGAGCTGAACCTCAACAATATCTCCCTCCTTGAAGAGCTCTTCAACAGTGCCGACCTTCTTCCAGTCCATCTCTGAGATGTGAAGAAGACCATCCTTGTTGGGCAGAATCTCAACGAATGCGCCAAACTGGGTGATAGTCTTAACCTTGCCGGTGTATACCTTGCCGACCTCAGGCACAGCACAGATGGCGTTGATTCTGTCAAGTGCGGCTCTGATGACTTCGTAATTATCGCCGAAGACATCGACCATACCCTGGCCGTTGATCTCCTCGATGACGATTGTAGCACCGGTTGTAGCCTGAATATCCTGTATGATCTTTCCGCCCGGTCCAATCACTGCGCCAATCATCTCCTTGGGAATGTATATCTTCTCAATCCTCGGGGCATGAGGCTTCAGCTCGGGACGTGGCTCTGCGATTGTCTGTTCCATGATGTCAAGAATGTGGAACCTTCCCTTGCGGGCCTGCTCCAGTGCCTGCTTCAGCACCTCGAATGAGAGGCCATCAACCTTGATGTCCATCTGGGTTGCGGTGATTCCGTCACGGGTACCTGTGACCTTGAAATCCATGTCGCCAAGATGATCCTCATCGCCAAGGATATCAGACAGCACTGCAAATTTCTTTCCGTCCTTGTCAGTTATCAGTCCCATGGCGATGCCCGAGACCGGCTTGGCAATCTTTATGCCTGCATCCATAAGCGCCAGGGAACCGGCACAGACGGTTGCCATTGATGATGAGCCGTTGGACTCAAGTATGTCTGATACGATGCGGATTGCATACGGGTTGGTTTCATCAGGAGGCATCATGTTCTTCAGGGCCCTGTGTGCCAGGTTGCCGTGGCCTATCTCCCTGCGGCTGGTGCCGCGGGCAGGCTTGGCTTCGCCGGTTGCAAAGGGCGGAAAGTTATAGTGAAGTGTGAATTTGTCTGTTCCCTGCCTGAGAACCTCGTCAATCATCTTCTGATCGAGCTTGGTTCCAAGGGTAACTGTTGTGAGCGACTGTGTCTCACCGCGTGTGAAAATGGCTGAACCGTGGGCTGCCGGCAGTGGGTCAATCTCGCACCAGATGGGGCGTATCTCATCCAGCCTGCGGCCGTCAAGACGCCTGTGCTCATCGAGAACAAGGCGACGTGCAGCCTCCTTTTCAACATCGTGGAAGTACCTGTTTACAAGCATCTGATCAGCAGGAGCATCCTCGGGATACTGTGCCAGGAACTCAGCCTTGATGGCATCAAAGCCGTCTGAACGGGTTTTCTTATCCGAACCGCTGGCTGCAAGCGTGTAACACTTTGCATAGGTCTCATCCCAGATCTTCTTGCGCAGATCTTCGTCGTTCTTCTCATGGCAATATGCTCTCTTCACTGTCTTGCCGGCCATCTCTGCGAGTTCCTTCTGTGCTATGCACTGCGGTTTGATAGCCTCATGCGCAATGCGAAGCGCCTCGAGCATCACATCCTCGGAGACCTCGTGCATCTCGCCCTCAACCATCATGATGTTTTCATAGGTTGCACCAACAATAATATCCAGATCAGCAATCTCCACCTGCTCAAATGTAGGGTTGACGATAAATTCGCCATTGACCCTTGCAACCCTTACCTCGGAAATGGGTCCGTGGAACGGGATGTCAGAGACTGCCAGCGCTGCCGATGCAGCAAGTCCTGCAAGTGCATCAGGCATTATATCCTTCTCAGCAGAAATGAGATTGATTGTCACAAAGACCTCTGCATGGTAGTCATCCGGAAAGAGAGGGCGCAACACCCTGTCTACCAGTCGTGATACCAGAATTTCATTGTCACCGGGCCTGGCTTCTCTCTTGAGAAAACCGCCGGGAAAGCGGCCGGATGCCGCATACTTTTCCTTGTACTCAACGGACAGGGGCATGAAGTCAGTGTCTTCCTTTGCATCCTTTGCAGCAACGACAGTGGCCAGAAGCATGGTCTTACCCATCCTTACCACCACGGCGCCGTCAGCCTGCTTGGCCAGCTTGCCTGTCTCAATTACGATTGACCGGCCATCGCCAAGGTCAATGCTTTTTTCAATTAACTTATACATTTATGTTTCAGATTATTTCGGTATGAAGGATAAATATGCAACACATTTACCCGGGAATTAAAAAAAGGCAATCTGAAATTGCCTTTTTCACTTTACTTACGCAGGTTCAGCGCTTTGATGATTTCACGATACCTGCTGATATCCTTTACTTTCAGATAGTCAAGCAACCGCCTTCTTTTTCCGACCAGACTTATCAGCGCCCTCTGAGTACTGAAATCCTTCTTGTTCTTCTTAAGGTGTTCAGTCAGGTGCGCAATCCTGTAGGAGAACAGAGCTATCTGACCCTCAGCACTGCCAGTGTCCATATCTGAAGATCCGAAAGTCTTGAAAAAATCCTGTTTTTTCTCCGTAGTCAAATACATATCCTTATCCAATAGATTGTTAATAAATTCTCCAATTTTGGATCGCAAAGATACAACTCTATTTTGTAATAATTCAAACAATTTGAAGAATTTTTTGCATTTGACTCTCTGATATGTTACTCCGTGCCCGGCACAGGAATGATGCCCTGGCTTCTATAACAAAGACGCAATATTGATGCCATAAGTTGCGCACGCTAAAAACTTTATTTCAATTAATTTAACGTTAATCAAGCCAAAATGTTATGAACATTTACGGCTCCAGGAAGAGTGAATCTGACTTTTGTATGCCGTGACCCAGGGAGATAAGGGAGGATCCGATGGCACAGTCTAGACAACGGTGAAACCTGCAGCGGAGATTTCTGAGTTCAAGCAGGGCCTGTGAGGCAAATGCTGACTCAGGTTTCAGGCCAGCCTCCGTGAAATCGGTAACCACACCGTTCTCCTCCGGGGGCAGTTCATCAAGAATGTCAACGGCCCGGTCACACCACTCCTGCTGCTGCCTTGTTTTACCATAGACAAAGAGCAGTGGTGCAACGGCATTAATGATCAGCAGGTCAACGGACTGTTTTCCGGCGCGGCCTGAGGTGGAGGGTACCTCCTTACCGAACTGGTAATGGTTGTTCCAGTATCCAGAGGCGGAAACACCGAGCAGCATCCTGAGGCTTTCATTGTCACGGCATTCAAGGACCCGGGAAAAAATTCCTTCGCTGTGCGTGAGTAATGCAGCTAATTGTGAAAGCCTGACAGTCGGGAAATTGGCGGGTCTGAGCCTGTGGAATTTCCAGAGCCAGCCGTCAGCGGGCTGAAGAGAGTACTTTGTGCGCAGGATTTTGTATTCGCGGGTAAGAAGCAGATAATAGGAATCAGTGACTGCCTCGCGGAAGAGTGCTTCGTCAAGCAGCCCTGCAGTGCCGAAGAGCAGTGCCTCCACCTGCAGCAGGTTGTCAGAGTGTTTCCTGATGATCTTCAGTGGCAGTCTGGAGGCCAGCATCTCAAACGGATCAGTGTTGACACGGAATCCGAAATACCTGGCAATGAGCCTGTAAAAGGTCTCTTCCCAGTCATTGCCTGTCTTTGATATAATCTCTCTTATCTCATTGCTTTTCCGCTCCAGGCGCTCCACCGCCACAGTCCAGAGCCAGTGCTTTACCATAAATCCGTCAGTCATCCTGATCAGGCCGCTGCACGGCAGTGGTGACGGGTTATTGACAAACCTGAGATAATTCTCCCATAACGCCGGGTCATACAGGGGCCGTGCGGTCATCAGCCGTCTGCCGGAGGCAGTATAGACATCTGTGTCTTCATCATGCACCAGGTGCAGGATCACGTTGTCATAAGAATGGTCAGTGTGATGGCCGTGGCGGTACCAGTCTGATGCCCTGACATGTATCTCCGTGTTGCCGGCCCACTCGGTTCCGCCGGCGACCAGCCTCGTGTTGAAGAAATCGGGTCCTGAGTCGCGGTTATACTCGCCCGGGGTTATCACCTCTATCGGTCCGGCATCCCTGTCGTACAGGCTCCCGCCGTCAAAGAAACGGTTTTTCCACAACCAGTGGAGGAACTCTTCTTTCATTGTCGGTATGTTTAGAAATGCAGCTTATCAAAGATAAGCAGAAATGAATAACAGAACAAACGAATTAAGGAACCGGAACTGATTGTCCGGGTTTGCAGAACCTGTTGCTGATATCAGGGTTCAGATAATCCCCCGGGAGATTGCTGTCTTGATTAATGCTGCGGTATTTTTTGCATTGAATTTTATCAGCAGATTCTTCCTGTGGCTGTCAACGGTTGACGAACTGATGAATAGTTTTTCGGCTATTTCCTGATTAGTATGACCTTCGGAAATCAGCTTCAGAATCTCACTCTCACGCCTTGTAATAAGCGGTTCCGAAGTGCCTGAAACCGAATGGCCGGTCATGAGTTCTTTCACCCCCTGCCCGAAATAACTGTTGCCTTCGGCTACCTGCCTGATCCCTTCGGTAATGTCTTTTACATCGGAGGTTTTAAGAACAAAACCCATCACGCCTGCCTTTACAGCCAGTTCAATGATATGGCGCTGGGCCATCGAGGTCACTACGAGAATCCTGATGCCAGGGAATCTGGATCTTGCCTGGGAAGCGAACTCAATGCCCGTCATGTCAGGGAGATTAATATCAAGCAGCACAATGTCAAAGCGGTTTCCGTTCAGGTATGAGAGACCCTTGGCGCCAGTGGCGGCATGAATGCAGATCGTATCGTCAAAAGTCTCGTTTATCAGTCTGAAAAGACTGTCGGAAACAATCGGATGATCTTCAACGATCAGTACTTTCCTGCTCAAAGCCGAAGGTTCGCCCGACATGTTCATGATATAAACATTTCAACGGTGATCTCAGTTCCCTGGCCGGGCTGACTCCAGATATCGAATTTCCCCTTCATGGCTGTCACACGGTCACGAATATTCTCGATCCCTTTTCCTTTCCGCCCTTTATCCATCATGGCAGTTTCAAACCCTTTGCCGTTGTCTGTGACCTGGGCAAAAAGCCGTTTGGGTTCTGAAAACAATTGTATATTTATTTGAGTTGCTTCTGAATGCTTAAGGGCATTGTTCACCAGCTCCTGAACTATCCGGTACATGGTAAGTTCAACCTCTTTTGTATAACGTATCTCGTCACCGAAGAATTGAAGTCCGATTGCCGGCTGACCACCAGCGGAAACCTCCGTGCAGAAATCCTCCAGAGCCGTTTTCAATCCGTAATGATTGAGTGTCTCCGGCATCATGTTGTGGGCGATGCGCCTCAGCTCGCTGATCGAGGTATCCAGAAGCGAAAGTGCGTGATTGAAAGCGCTGACGTTTTCGTGGGTGATAACAGTATTTTCCTTCATTGAAGAGAGATTAATTTTTATCCCTGACAACAGGCCGCCCAGACCGTCATGAAGATCAGTGGCGAGCCTCGATCTTTCAGCTTCCTCGCCTTCCATGACAGACCTGGCGGCAAGATAAAGCCTCTCCTTTTCAAGTTCGGCAATCTTCTTTTCCCTGATCTCGATGTTCTGATCGGCGATTATTTTTTTCTTCCTTAAAAGCCTTGTATAATAATTGACCGATAAACCCAGAAGGACAATAACCCCGCTAAGCAGATACACAATGTTGTTCCTTCGCCTTTTTTCGGAAGTGAGTCTAAGTATCTGGTTTTCCTTTATCTGGCTCTGGTACCTGGTTTCCAGTTCGATGATCTGCCTCGACTTCTCTGAATTGTAAACCGAATCCCGTATGGTCATGTACTTAATGTAACAGTAATAGGCATTTTTATAGTCCCCTGTTGCGTAGTATGGCATGGCAAGAGCTTCGTAGAGATACTGAATTCCGCCTGTGAGGTTATGTTCAAGACCTATTTTCTCAGACTCCCTGAATGCCTGGATTGATTTATCATATTCCTTCAGCCTGTAATAAGTCTTGCCGAGAGTATAAAGGGCGCCTGAAATCCCTTCAGGGTCATTGACATGGCGGGAAAAGTCAATGGATTTTTGTATGAAGCCGAGTGCTGTTCCGGGCTGATCCATCTGGTTGTAGACAGCGGCAATGCTCTGGTTTCCGTTTGCTATGCCCCTTTCGTCTCCGGTGACAGCATACTGGCTGATTGACTTTTCAAAGTAACTAATGGCGGTCTTGAAATCGATTAGTCTCTCTGCTTCAGTTCTGGGTTCGCAGAAATGTCTTGAACTGTGAAGGGTTCCAAGATGACTCAGAACCTTTGCAATGGAGGGAGTATCATGACGATCCTGATAAATATCGAAGGCTTTCTGATGGTAAGCCAGGGATTTGTCGAAGACCTCCATGTAATAATATACAAGCCCCAAATCATCATTAAGATCGGCGATCCTGATCTCATCCTCTCTCTTTTCCTCGATCTTCAAACTGTTAACGTAGCACAGCGTGGCTTCACGGTACATCTCCCGACTGAGGAAATAGCCTCCCAGGGCCTGGTTTGCGCGTGAGACAAGACCCAAAGATCTGCCGGCAAGCACCAGGTCCAGTGCTCGCCTGATATAAATAAGGGACGAATCCGGATTGATGCGCTGATACCTCGATGCCTCCGCCAGATAATTTAAGACAGTTACAGAGTCTTTCACGCTTTCCTCCCTGCTGACATCTGCCGTCGCAAATTGGCCGTTCAGCATTTTGTCAATTACCAGGCTAAGAGAATCAGCATTCTGGGCTGCGGACTGAGATACGGCCACAATGCTGAATATCATTAATATAGCAATGCGAAGCCTCATGCAACTCCTTTCTATTGATTATTATTATGCACAAACCTAATTATTATTCTATTACCCTCATTCCCCTTTTTCGGGGATATTTAAGCCGGGGGAATTTACCGGCAGTAACAATTGTAAGTCGGCCATTGGCTGAAAGAAACTGGATGAAAAAAATCCCTGAAAAAGGGGAGCCTGCCGTCAAAATCAGTTTGTAGGTTTACCACTGCTATTATCAGCTACCAAACTTAACCCTTGAATTATATGAAACACTTAATCAGAATTTTCATAGTACTGGCTCTGGTAAGCCTGACGATTAATGCTGAAGGTCAGATCAAGGTCGACCTGAAGAAAAAACTCGAGCAGCAGGTAAACAGGAGACTCAATCAGAAGGCTGACCAGGCCATCGACAAGGTCCTTGACACCGCAGAGGACAGCATCGCTGCAGGACTCAAAAAAGATGACGGTTCAGGACAGGCATCAGGCAGCCAGGTCAACACGGATGGACAGGCACAGGGCAAGAACGACCCGAAGGCGGGAAGCCAGCAGCAGACCTCCCTGCAGTCATACTCAAAGTATGATTTCATTCCCGGCGAGAAGGTGATCTTCTTTGACGACTTCAGTCAGGATGCCGTGGGCGATTTCCCGGCGCTGTGGAATACCAACGGATCCGCTGAGGTGGTAACCACCAATCTTTTTCCCGGCAACTGGATGAGATTTGTTATGGATGAGTGTGTATGGACTGACGGGTTACTCAAACTACCTGAGAACTATACTATTGAGTTTGATGTGATACCTATCGGAGGACTTGAGGGTGAGCGTATGTCAGGGTGGCATATGAGGCTGATGCAGGCAAAGAACGTAAATGCATGGGATGGTGGCTCGGCTCCCGGGCAGGGAGGATTCCAGTTCCAGGTTGAATATTTCGGCAGGCCGGGCTACAGCACCTGGTTATACGGCGAGGCATGCTCCGCCGCAAAGCTGAGCGGATTTGTCGAAGGAGAGGACAAGAAGGAAAAGATGAACCAGAAATACCATATTGCCATCTGGGTTCAGAAAACAAGGGTACGTCTGTACCAGAACGAGAATAAGATCATCGATCTGCCAAGGGCATTCCCGGCAGGATGTGTTAAACCTGACAGGGTCAGGTTCGAGTATGGCGCTGCCATGATCAGCAATATTCGTATTGCCGTGGGTGCTCCGGATATGCGCAACAAACTCATGACCGAAGGCAAACTGATCACCTATGGTATCTATTTCGACGTAAACAAAGACGTTGTCAAACCTGAGTCATACGGAACACTCAAGGAGATTGCAGCTATCCTCAATGAAGTACCCGATGTCAAGGTCAAGATAGTAGGCCATACCGATGCCGATGGTGCAGACGCCGCCAATCTCGATCTCTCAAAACGCAGGGCCGCTTCTGTGAAGAACGAGCTGGTGAAATCGTTCGGTGTGAACGGCGACCGTCTTGTGACCGACGGTGCTGGCGAAGGCCAGCCTGTGGCAGCCAATGACACTCCTGCCAACAAGGCGCTGAACCGGAGGGTTGAGTTCATCAAGCTCTGACCTGCGGGATATCTGCCGGGGTGCCGGTAATACTGGCCCGGGGTATGCATCAACGTGCTTTAACATTAATCCCATCTTATAAAATGAGAGCTGGTATATCCTTTTTTATTATTGCCCTCGTCATGCCCCTGATGGCATTAATGCCGGACGGTGAGCAAAAATCACTCTCCGGCGGGCCCCGGGCAAGCTCCGTCAGCGAACAGCAATCCTGCTCTGTTACCGGACTTAAGGCATCTTCAGTCAGAGAGGACCGGGCTAAACTGGCATACTCTGTCAAAGGTGCAGGAGTCACCGGCTTCGGGGTCTGCTGGAGCACCGGCAGGTCACCCTCACTTCAATCCGGCAACTCGCTGAAGTCTTATGAAGACGAAGCCCGGGACGTTCCGGTGGAGGTGTCGTTCAGTGAGTCTCTGACAAACCTGGAATCCGGCACTAAATACTATGCCCGGGCCTATGTTACTGACAGCGGCGGAAAAGTTTACTACAGCGAGGAGGTCAGTTTCACCACGGAGAAAAAAGAGGATTTCTCCTACCTGCTTAACGGTCCCAAAATTGACTATCATCCCAATGGGCAGGTCGCCAGGAGATATACCGTAAAGGACGGGGTTCCCTATGGTTCTTACAAAGCATACAGTGATTCAGGAAAAATCATTTCTGACCAGTCCCTGGTTGACGGAATCCCCAACGGAACCACCACGATATTCTACAGTAACGGTAATGTAAGGTCTGTGATACAATACGTTGACGGTCTTCCTCAGGGCGAATGCAAAGAGTATTATGAGAACGGGAACATCAAAAGTGAGAGCATGATCAGCGGGGAAATGGACAGACTAAGCGCCCAGGTCAAGCAATATTACGAAGAAGGAGGACTCAGGAGCGAAACGGTCACCGCCAACGGGGAATTCGTATCTTCAATAAATTACGACAAGGAGGGAAGGGTCACCACAGAACAGAAGCCCGGGAATGTCATCAGTTACTCATATGACAATGACGGATGGAAACATACCAGCATTAACAGTGAGAAATGCCGGTGTGCAAGGTGTAGCCGGTAATCACGGAGGAGAGGCTTTCAGAGAGTCCCGGAGCCTGGATCAGTAAATAGATTTCTTTTTGACATGCAATACTATCCATTAAGATTCCCTATGAAAAAGGCATTGTTAATAACAGCAGCATTTTTATTGAGCCTGCAGGTCATTTCACAGAACAAGCCGGGGCAGAAGCCTTCTTCCGTGCCTCCGGGCTTTGACATTGAACAGATAAAAAAGATGCTTCCGCCGGGGACCACCCTCCCGCCGGAAATGGTGAAGGCGATGCAGCAGGCAGCAGCCCAGGCAGGAGAAGAAGGCGAGGGGGATGAAGATGGGGAATGGGAACAGGGTTACACCCCTGAGACCCTTGTGCCAATTCCGCCAACACCTCAATACACTTACAATCCCGACCCTTCCGGAGCCTTTGATTATTCTCCGTTTGGTTCAGGGCGTGATGAGGGAGCAAGAAGAGCAGCCCTGATAGCCGTTATGACAGAGCTGAATGCAAAACCACTCCTGCTGCCTGATCCGAATAGCGTCCCCTCCGGGGATTACATGCTCGGGATGGCCTCCGAGATGAACAGGATAGCAAGGCAGAAGTTTCTTCCTGCAGATCTTACTGATTATATGGCAATTGTCAACTGGGTACCCCGGTTCGACGGAAAAACCCCTGACAAGACCAGGGCAAGAGAGCTCTCGCTGGCCGTAGCCCTGACAACAAACAGTTTCCCGAGGCCTTACTATATTACTGCCATCGCCACGGCAGTGTTTGCACTTGAGCCTGATTCCCCTGTTTCAGCAGGGAATATGGGTGCGGCCATCCTCTCAGGGGGAGAGATGATCTGTGAGAAAAACCCGTCGCCGGAGGCGCTGGCACCGTATCGCCGTGACGCTGAATCAGCCTTCCTCTATGCCATTCAGCGGTCCATGAAGGATGACCTGTGGAGTGAGGCAAGCCTCACCCCCGTGATAAACCTTGGCAACCTGTGCATTGACATGGGGAGACTTGAGGAAGCAAGATCCCTGTTCATGGTGGCACGGAAGATAAAGCCGGAGTCATGGGATGCAGCGCTCGGACTGGCAGCATACTTCATTGCACTGAATAAGAAAGACAAGGCCCTGGCAATCCTTGAGGATGATAACCTTGACAGGCCTCTCGGACCCGGGCTGCCGGTGAAAGCCAAAAAAAGCCTTGAGAAAAGCGAGGAGTTTTCAGACCTTCCCGTTGAGGCACCTGAGGAAAAATTCGAGAAAGGGATAGAGATCATGGCTGCCGAACCGGTGATGACGTCGGCTGATTTCATCTCGCAGCTTGACCAGAGTGTACGGAACAAGATGAGATATTTTATCGAGCACCTTCCTGTGCAGGGGAGTTACAAAGCCCCTCCCATCAAAAAACTGACCCAGTATTCAACCCTGAAGGTTATGAGTGGTCCCCAGGGGATGAGCGCACTGGCTGATTTCTCAAATATGCTGGGGGTCTTCTCTCTCAGTTCATTCGCGTCAACCACAAACGAGCAACTCGACTGGCTTGCAGGAATGGGACTGAAGATAGATCCGGGCGTAGATATGAATGATGTGGCTAAAAACCCGCAAAAGTACATGAACCAGGATCTGGACCCCGATGTCAAAATCACCGGCAAGGAGGAGTTTATGGCGAAGATGCAGCAGATGAAGATGGATGCAAATAAGGCCAAGCTCGATCTGGCTGCCGGAAAGACCTCTTCCATCGTTGCGATTGCGGGCCAGATTGATCCGATTCACCTGATCCTGCAAATGGACCCAGAAGATTATGCCGATCCCATGAATGTGGTCATGCAGAAAATGAACTACACGGTATATCAGCGAAAGAACCACCTCTACTATGGCTACCTGTATAAGCTCAACAAAAAGACCTTTGACCAGGTCACCGAGATTATCTCACAGTGCAACCGCAAGATGGAGGACCTGGCTAAAGTGAGGGATGCAGAGATGGAGCAAGTAGAGAAAAGCAAGGAGGCTGCCAAGGCCAAGGCAGAAGCGACTGGCACCACTTTCGAACAGGCGGAATGGAATCTTATTGAACACAATATCCACCTGAAGTTCTTCCACGCTGCGAACAATATTCAGGAGACCGGATTCGGATCGGCTACGAATGTCGTGGCGACAACTTATATGAATCGGTTTAAGCCAAATGTGGAGGCTTACTACTATGATGTGTTCCGCCACATTGCTCTTATTTCTGACCCTGATGTAAGACAAAAGAAGGATGCAGACCTGCGTAACTCAATCAACCAGGCCGTCACCTGGTACCTCAACACCGTGATGGCGGCACACGGCTCGTTCAGGTATTACGATGACTGGGACTGCGGCTGCAGCCTTGAAGAGCTGCTTGCAGCCCGTGAAGCCGAAAAGAAAGAAATGGAGGAGGAGGAGAATGCCCGTATCGCCAGGAACAAGGTCGCTAAAGCCGTCTTTGACTCAGGGGAGATACCTGAGTCTTCACAGCTTTTCAAGAAGCTGGATTCATACGTCGATGAGTATCAGCTCGGGCTGATAAAGGTCAGGGCATCCTGTGCACGAACTGTGATAGAGGTCAACACCGACTGGCTCCAAAAGGCATTTAACCTCCCGGCAAGTTTCAGCTATAAAAGCACAACAAGCGAATTTACCGGAGCTACCACCCGCGACGCAGGGCTGAATGTCGGCGTCAAGAAGGATGTAGGCCAGGGAGAGGTCAGCGCCAATCTGAACCTGTCCGTATCGGTATCCTCTGACGGCAACGGTGTGGTGAAGGATTACAGCGTCACGGCCGGTGCCGACGCAGGTGTCACTGTTGGAAACTTCAGCGCCTCTGCAGGAGGTCAGGTAAGCATCAGCGGGGACCAGGGAGGCGTAAAGGATTATTCAGTCACCGCCAGTGCGAACACCTCAGTACAGTATGAGCAAACCACTGTGTCCGGAGGTGCGTCGGTCAGTTACGGCTCGAAGGGCTTGGAGACTGACTTCTCTGCAGGTGTGAAGCAGGATTTCAGCAACGGAGTAGGCACCGAAGGCAGCGCCTCCTTCGAGGCATCAACAAAGAGGGGATGCTCTGTGTCAGGAGATGTAAACCAGACCATAAACCCGGCAGGTGCCCAGGTTCAGAAGGATGCCGTGGAAAAGGTAAAAAAGGAAACAGGGCTCGACTTAAACACTGATTTCTTTAAAAAAGAGCTCTGGTCCGGCAAATATGAACTTAAAAGCAAATGATCCGCATTAAAATGAAACGAATAATCATTTTGCTGATGCTGTTTCCGTGCATTGTTTTGATTGTCAGGGCCCAGAAACTCACTCAACTTGCCGATAAACAGGGTACGTTCCGGATCCTGAGCAGGACTGATTACACCGCCCCCGACTGTGGCTTCACAAAGGCCGAGCTGACAGCTAACCTGGGGAGAATAACCGATCTTGTCACCGTGGTAAGACAAAACCCGGTCCTGAGTGACATCAGGGGATTTGAGGGCAGGGCCAGAATCTATAATGTCAGCTGTAAAGACATCAGCGGATATGGGATACCTTCAAGGATAAGCTTCGAGTTTTGCGAGTGGCACCGCAATAAGGACGGTACTGAAACCTTCAGTTCCATTGAACCACCTGAGTGGTCATTGATAATCAATAAGTTAAAGCCCAATACCAACAGGTGGCACTTTTCGTCGGGGGATTTCCTGGGCGACAAGAATTTCTTCACAGTTCCTGATCAGAAAGAAACCGTTGAGAGAGGTATCGATGTTTACGGCGGTGAATGTTATGTGATCTATGATCCTGACCGTCCCCCATACTGGCTTCCGGTAACTGTTGATGAAGCTTTCAACTGTAAGAGGGAGTACTGGAAGAAGGAACCCAATCAGTACAACAGGGACTTTATGATGAAAACCATTGAAGCTGATTATGCAGCTACCCCGGTTTCCGACAGGGACAAACCCGCCCGGATGTGCTGTACCATGTCTGAGATAGGCACAGATCCCAAGGCTCCGCAGATTGTAAAGATCAATCCTGAATACTGGGACAGGAGCATTCCGAAATCAGCAATCCAGTTTATCTACTTCAGGTCAATAACGAATAAAGAGTATCTGAGAGGATTAATCAGGGAAGCAAAAGATCGCGGGGATACCCCTTATCTGACAATTTTTGAGGAAGCATTTGACATGGACGATATAAGGGCACTGGCACCTCTTATCGGGGATTAGCTCTTCACAACTTCACATAATCTGTTTATATGAAAAAATCCCCATTGGCAGTATTGATCATTTCATCAGGAATGGCTCTTTGTTCCATGGCCGGCGGTCAGACGCCGGACGGCCCTGTATTCAATATAACAGTGGAGCAGAACGGTTCCTCTGACGGGGAAACGATGGTCAAGAATGTGAAAGCAGGTTACTGGCCCTGCGCAATATGGAACTCGGGCTATTTCGGTGGCGAGTCGTTCAGCGACCAATCTGTAATGGGGGCACAGACGACAGCCACTCCGGAGGGATTGCTGGCCAGAAGGGGGAGCATTGCAGGGATGAAGCCAGGTGAAGTCCTTCTTTTTTATGTACGTGAAAAATCGGGCACAGGCAATGAGGGTCACTGTTCCGCAACACTATCTACAATCGGTGACGGCGTTTTCAGCTGCACAGTAGTAAGCGGAGACGATAAAGGTACTTACACTGCCGGTGGTCCGGTCACAGAACCCGGCAGACGTGCTTTCGGGCCCGCCGGCAATGCCAATGCGATTATAAAACGCACGGCAGAAGGTGCGATCCTGACTTTCAGTGAGCCAAACCTTGAGGCTGAAGGTTATTGCGATTTCTTCGGACTTTTTGATGGGGAAAATACGCCGGAGGCTTTACCGGAAGTTTTTACTTTTAAGCTCACTAATGATGAGCTGAAGAACTGGTCAACCCTTCAGAAGGTGAACGACCGGACACTCCCGGGACCGTTGGGTGGGTCGCTCCATATCCGTGCCGTGCTGACATCCGGGGTCTTTGACGAAAAAAAGGCAGATGTCACACTCGGCGGTTGCTCAGAACTCAGCACAGGAGAACAAGGGCAGGTCAATGCAACCGGCAAACCAGAAGGAGGAAGTTACCGGTTCTGGAGTGAGCCACAGGGAATGCTCATGATAGAGTCCGAAGGCCCTTCCGCCACTCTCACAGGATCAAGACCGGGCCGTGGTACCCTTTATGTCGAGTATACCACACCTGACGGTAGCAGAACCGAGGCTTCAAAACCGGCATCTGTTGTTGGCATCTGGTCATATAACGGCGGCAATGCAATCCCTCCTGTCCCGCTATATGATGTTAATGGCAATAAACTTTCAGGCAAGCTGACAGTACCTTACTCCTCGGAGCCGGAGGAAGCACAGGAACTGGTTGATTTTGTGTCGGGCAATCCTTCCGTCTTCACAGTAGTTGCATCAGCAGAAAACCTCGATATTGAGGTATCAAAAACAGGCAAGGCCACCCTTGAGGCCAGGGACAACTGCGGCAACACCGCCGGTCCTACCGTTGAAGTGGAGGTTGTCAACTGTGACGATGAGACGATTGCAAGGCTTGAGAATCAGAGGCAAGCAGCGACTGAAAACCTGCTGATCGCCACCAGGGAGTTACAAAAGACAGCCGGATCAAGTGAGTTTGAAAAAGCACGCGATGATCTTGTTGCTTCCACCATCGACCTGCTTGCCAAGACGGGCCTTACTATCATATCTGGTGGAAAAACGACAGGCGCCGTGAAAACGGCTGCAGAAATGGCTGATGTCGCGGCAGGTTTGTCTGACATGCTTGCCAGCGGCAGCCACGAGGAGGTATATGTAAACGGCGTTAAGGCAGCAGCAGGGAAAATATGGGGAGAAGCTGCCAGCACCCTGATAGGGCTTGGTGAGGTTGCGGCGGCGGCAGACAGGTTCTATGAAAATATCGCTGAGATTAAATTACATGAGGAAGCATTAAAGAGCGCTTTGGAGAGTTACGAAAAGGCTTTAACGGCTGTAGAGGATGTCGTCCGGCGTCAGCAGATCTGCAAACGGGATAAAACGCAGCCACAGCAAAAGGAAGAACCAAAGGCAGACCCGACACCAGAGCCATCAGACCCGAAACCTCCCGTTGATCCTAAACCCAAGACCGACACCCCTCCGGCCCAGAAACCGCCAGCGGAACCCCCTGCACCGAAGCCTGGAGACGAGGATCCCCCGATATCACCTCCCCCGCCCGCCAGCCCGCCCAGGCAGGTAGGACTGCCATATTCACCTCAAGAATGCGGATGCGACAAGACCAAAAGCATAAGCGTAAACTCTGAGGGATTTTCAACTCTCCAGGTCGGGGTTAAGAACATCGGCGACTGTGTGGAAAACTTCAATAAAACCTCCGTAAATGCATATGCAAATACCCTTCGTGAACTCTCGGCCCTGGCTGATTCTCTGAAAGTAGCTGCTGACGGAGATCCTGAAATATTCAGGGTGCAATCAACAAAAGCAAAACCCCGGCTGGATTCGCTGATAAAGCAAACACAATCATACGACGAAGCCGGAAAGACTTTCCTGAAAGAATTTGAAAAGTGCCCTGAATCAGTGACGACCGGAATGGAAGTCCTGAAATCAGCCCAGACTGTCACAGTTGATTCGATTACAACCAAATATTAAATTTCCCTGAAAATGAAAACAAATCTTGCCTTAGCACTGGTTTTACTTGCCGGACTTTCAATCAACCTGACTGCGCAGGAGCTTCCTCTTCTCACTGAGAAACAGGGTACTTTCGAAATCCTCAGCAGGACAGATTATGTTGGCTACGATTGCGGGTACACAAAGGCAGAGGTGACAGCTAACCTCCAGAGAATAACCGATCTGGTCAGTGTTGTCAGGCAAAATCCTGTCCTCACCGATATGAAGGGTTTCGATGGAAGAGCAAGGATATACAATCTCAACTGCAAGGAGGTCAGTGGCTACGGCATACCGGCAAGGATAAGTTTTGAATTTGCATCATGGTTCAGGCAAAAGGACGGCACCCCGGCCAGAGGATTGATTGAACCGCCAGAATGGTCGCTCTATCTCAACCAGGCCAAGCCCGGCTGGGGGGCTTCATACAGCCATGACGCCAAACGCGGGTATTTCACAGCCACGTTGGAAAAAAGGACTCCGGAGCCCGGTATTGATGTTTACGACGGTGAATGGTTCGTTATTTATGACCCGTCAAGACCACCCTATTGGATACCCGTCACTGTCAATGAAGCCTTCGCTGCGGTAAGGGAAAATTCGAAAAAAGAAGATAACGAAATAGCCGCCCAGTATCTGAATGAATTTATTGAGAAGGAGTGGAATGACATTCCGGAAGATTATCGTGACAAACCGGCTTATTTCGGCGGAGGTATCTCAAGGGTTACCCATAAGCCCGGTTACGGCGACCAGGACAGTATCTTCCCGCGTATAGTCAAGGTGAATCCGGAGTACTGGAACAGGGAGCTGCCACGTTCAGCTATCCAGATTATCAATTTCAATTCGATCCAAAGAAAGGATTATCTGAGGAAAATAATGGAGGAATATCTTGAGAAGAATAGCATCAGCTATAATGTGAAGCGATTTGAGGTTTCATTCGACATGGAAGAAATCCGGAGGCTGGCGCCGTTGATCGGGAGGTAATAAAAGTCAGCCTGCAGTCACCAGTCAGCAGTCAGAAAAAGGCAGGGGAACAAAAGAGACTATATTTGTGTTCTCTTATTTGCATTGAAAGTGCGATATAAATTGAACCGCAACATGTCTGACTGGAAAAAGGTATTTGCCATAATATTTACCGGTCAGCTGTTCTCCACACTGAGCAGCTATGTGGTTGGCTTCGCTGTCATCTTCTGGCTCAGTGTCGAGACGAGGTCGGCGGAGGTGCTTGCCTATGCCACCATCGCATCCCTCCTTCCCCAGATGGTTCTGGGACTGTTTACCGGTGTGCTGGTAGACCGTTGGAACCGCAAGCGCACGATGATCTTCGCGGACCTGTTCATAACATTGTGTACACTCCTGCTGGCATCACTCTTCTGGATTACTGAGCCAAAGATATTTTATGTCTATCTCCTCCTGGTGATGCGGTCGGCCGGCATGGCTTTCCATGTCCCGGCTATGCAGGCCTCGGTGCCGCTGCTGGCGCCGCAGGACAAGCTTATGAAGATTGCCGGCATCAACAACATGATTCACTCGGTCAGCACAATAGCAAGCCCGGCACTGGCAGCGTTGCTGATAAGCCTGTTTGAACTGCAGTGGATCCTTCTGATTGATGTAGCAGGGGCAATAATCGGGATATCAACACTGCTCATGGTGTTCATCCCCAACCCGGAAAGAGAAGATAAAGCGAGCCCCCATCTTGGGCGGGAGATGCTTGAGGGACTGAGGGAGATCTACAGCAAGCCGGGACTGCTCTGGCTATTTATCCTGGCGCTGGCAACGGGATTCATTGCTGACTCAATCGGTATCGGTAACGCTTTCATAATCTCAGGATGCGGTATCTCTCTTCTTGGGATCGCGGCCTTCATAATTCCGCCAATACGGCGAATGGTAAAAACGGAAATCAATCCGCAATCAGATCAGGCAATAGGCAGTAGGAGTAGGCAATAGTGAAATTACGAAATGCGATTTTCGATTTATTCGCCAATCGCAAACCCTAAATCCTAAATCTGCCGGTAAGGTAGCCGGCCATCTCCTTTTGCATCTCGTGTGCTTTCTCCCTGGCAACAACGTCAAAGTCGTCACTGTTATCGGCATAAATAATTCCTCTGGATGAGTTGACGAGCAGACCGCACTGACTGTTCATTCCGTATCGTGCAACCTCTTCGAGGCTCCCGCCCTGCACACCCACACCGGGCACCAGCAGAAAATGATCAGGCACAATCTTCCGGATGTCTGCGAGCATCTCGGCACGCGTAGCCCCCACAACATACATCATGTTATCAATTGAACCCCATCTCTGGGATACATGCAAAACCCTTTCAAAAAGCCGCTGTCCCTTATCCGTATGGTACTGGAAGTCGTCGGCTCCCTTGTTCGAGGTGAGAGCCAGGATAATTGCCCATTTGCCGGGATACGACAGGAACGGCGTCACCGAATCCTCTCCCATGTAAGGGGAAACGGTAACGGCATCGAATGGCATCTCACTAAAGACCGCCCTGGCGTACATCTTTGATGTATTTCCGATATCGCCTCGCTTTGCGTCGGCAATGATAAAGATATTGGTATCAAGCTTATTGATATACCTCACGGTCTTGTCAAGCGCTGCCATCCCCCTGGGGCCATACGACTCATAGAAGGCGAAATTGGGCTTGTAGGCAACAGTGTACTTATGGGTGGCGTCAATGATCCGCCTGTTGAATTCAAATATCGGCTCTTCCAGGCCAGCAACACATGCCGGCAGTTTCGATATCTCCGGATCCAACCCGACGCAGAGGAAGGATTTCTTCTTCAGAATCTGCTGAAAAATTTCTTTGGAATGCATTATAAGGATATTAATAGTCGCTTGCCTTAAGTCGCTCGGCATTCTCTGCCATCTGCAGCTTATCGAGCAGCTCCTGTATGTTTCCGTCAAGCACAACCGGAAGGTTATAGATTGTCAGATTAATGCGGTGGTCAGTGACCCTTCCCTGTGGATAGTTGTATGTCCTGATCTTCGCAGAGCGGTCGCCGGATGAGACCATTGTCTTGCGCTTGTGCGATATCTCATCGAGGTACTTCTGGTATTCCAGGTTATAGAGGCGGGTACGCAGTTCCCGCATCGCCTTCTCAAGGTTCTTGATCTGCGATTTCTCGTCCTGGCAGGTGACCACCACGCCGGTAGGCACGTGAGTGAGCCTGATGGCGGAATATGTGGTATTGACGCTCTGTCCGCCGGGGCCTGAGGAGCAGTATGTGTCCTTGCGGATATCTTCATTGCGTATCTCAATGTCAAATTCGCCGGCCTCAGGAAGGACTGCAACCGTTGCGGCCGAGGTATGTATACGGCCCTGTGTCTCTGTCTGGGGCACTCTCTGCACGCGGTGCACACCTGACTCGTACTTCATGATGCCATAGACACCGTCGCCAAAGACTGTAAAGACTATCTCCTTGTAACCACCGGCAGTGCCTTCGGTAAAGTAGTTCAGATCAACCTTCCATCCTCTCGATTCGATGTATTTTGAATACATCCTGTAGAGATCGCCTGCAAATATACTTGCTTCGTCTCCACCGGTGCCGGCCCTGATCTCCATGACAGCATTCTTGTCATCCTCAGGGTCAGCAGGCAGAAGAAGATACCTTATCTCCTCCTCCATATCAGGAATAACCGAAAGCAAAGTATCTATTTCACCCTTTGCCATCTCGCGCATCTCCTCATCCTTCTCAGCAGCCAGCAGTTCCCTGGTGCTCTCGAGGTTGTCAATGGCGCTTTTGTACTTTTCATAAGCCTCCACCACCGGCTTGAGCTCCTTGTATTCCTTGTTCAGTTTGATAAAACGCTTCATGTCGGACATGACGTCAGGGGAGTTAAGGAGCTCGCCCACCTCAACAAAGCGCTTCTTCACTCCATGAAGTCTTTCAAGAATAAGATTGTTTGCCATCAGATGCCAAATTTCAGGGTGCAAAGGTATAATTTTAATTGCGATTTGCGAGGTGCGAGGTGCGAATTGCGAATGTATGAGGGAACCCGGGTAGCATAGCTTTAATTCTGCAACCTCTGCGAGGTTGTGGCTGCGGAACAAAAGATGTCACCGGGGGGGGATGGCTGCAGGCCATCAGGAATTGTAAAAGGTCAGTACCGGAATTCTCCCTGCCCGGTGATGATTGTCAGCCTGCGTGATTCCGAGGCCTCGCAGCGGCCGATAATGCGGGCATCAAGTTTGAACCCGGCAGCAATGGCAATGATTGCAGCAGCATCTGCCTCATCAACATATAACTCCATCCGGTGTCCCATGTTAAAGACACGGTACATCTCCTCCCACGGGGTGCCTGAACTGCTTTGAATCAGCTCAAACAGAGGCGGTACCGGGAAGAGGTTATCCTTTATCACATGGAGTTTATCAACGAAATGCAGGATCTTCGTCTGTCCGCCTCCTGAACAGTGGATCATACCGTGCACGGCCGGCCGGAGCTTATCGAACACCTTCCTGATAACCGGAGCATAGGTACGTGTAGGTGACAAAACCAGCTTCCCCGCGTTGACGCCCGGCACAGCCGTGGGGTCAGTGAGCCTCATCCGCCCGCTGTATGTCAGCGAGGCGGGAATATTATTATCATAGCTTTCCGGGTACAGTCCGGCAAGGTAATTGCTAAAGACATCATGCCGTGCCGAAGTCAGGCCGTTGCTGCCCATTCCTCCGTTATATTCATCCTCATAGTTTGTCTGCCCGAATGAGGCCAGACCAACAATTACATCCCCAGGCCTGATATTGGTATTGTCAATGACATCAGCCCTGGGCATGCGTGCGGTCACGGTTGAGTCTGCTATGACGGTTCTTACAAGGTCACCCGCATCAGCCGTCTCGCCTCCGGTTGACCATATGCCGATACCCGCATCCCTCATCCGGGCAAGGAATTCCTCCGTGCCTTCAATAATGGCTTTGATCACCTCGCCGGGGATCAGGTTCTTGTTTCTTCCAATGGTAGAGGAGAGAAGTATTTTGTCAGTCACCCCCACGCATAGCAGGTCATCGAGATTCATCACCACGGCATCCCGGGCTATCCCCTTCCATACTGAAAGATCACCCGTCTCCTTCCAGTAGATATATGCAAGTGATGATTTTGTTCCTGCACCGTCAGCATGCATGATGTTGCACCATGACGGATCGCCTCCAAGAATATCAGGAATGATCTTGCAGAATGCCCCGGGGAAGAGACCTCGGTCAACCTTGCTGATAGCGGCGTGTACCTCCTCCTTGCCCGAGGAGACGCCTCTCTTTGCATAGCGTGATCTGTCAGTCATGATACCTGCCCGGGCCTTTTCTACCTTGCCGGTTCGTAATCGGTACGCAACACTCTGAACTCCGTCCGCCTGTTAACCTGGTGTGCTATCTCCTTCTGCTCGTCGCTGGCAAGACCGTTGATGAACTGTTCGGTCAGTGTTTCTCCCAGGCGCAGGAATGGTGCATTCTTCATTATCTCCTCGTCAACAACCTTCGGACTGGTTTCACCGTAACCCCTTGCCGTAAGCCTGTCAGCAACTATACCCCGGCCAATCAGGTAATCCACCACAGACTGAGCCCTCTTCTGTGAAAGATCCAGGTTAAACTCCTCAGTGTCACGTGAGTCTGTGTGCGACATAAGCTCAATGGTCACGTTCGGGTTGTCATTGAGAGTTTCAACCAGCCTGTCGAGAGAGACCATTGACTCCGGTCTGAGGTCCCATTTGCCGAAGTCATAGAAGATATTCGGCAGTTCAATCGGCCTGTCAATGGGTGTCAGCTGTATAGTAGCCATGAATTCGCGGCTCTTGTCCTGACCTCTTGTGGTCTCCTTCTCCTTCCCGTTAAGATATCCCTTCTTTGAGGCAAGGAATATATAATCTACCTCAGGTCTCAGGCTGAATTTAAAGTCGCCTGCAGCGCCTGTCTCTGTCTGCATGTTGGCACCGTCGCTTGCAATAAGCTGAACGGCAGCGCCCTGGACGGGCTGGCCGCTCTTTTCATCCCTGACAAGACCTGTGACGCTGAAGAGCAGCGGTGGCATCTCGAAGGTATAGAGGTCATCATCGCCCCTGCCTTTGCGGGCGGAGCTGAAGATCCCTTTATCTGCATCCCTCTCGAAAACGATGCCGAAGTCATCTGCCGGGCTGTTCACCGGTGCTTTCATATTCTGCACCAGCCACGAGTCACCACCCTGCGGTGTGGCACTGAAGATATCCAGTCCTCCCATACCAATGTGACCATCAGAAGCAAAATAGAGTGTGCCGTCACTGCGGACGAACGGGAACAGTTCGTTGCCCCGTGTATTGATGTCTGTGCCGAGATTTTCGGGCCGTGACCATGGGCTCCCGGGAGAAGTGCGTGTTGTACGGTAAATATCTTTTCCGCCGACACCTCCGGGCATATCTGATACAAAGTAAAGCGTTTGGCCGTCGGGGGAAAGTGCCGGGTGCGCAGCCACGAGCGAGTCAACAAGCAGCTCAATCTTACCGGGATCACTCCAGTTTACTCCCTCGCGAGTGGAGTACATGATCACGCAGCCTTTATTCTCACGCTTGCCGGCCTCGCAGCGGGTGAAATATACTTCAGTGAAATCCGATGAAAAAGAGGGTGATCCGTCCTCGAATTCGGTATTGACAAAATCAACCGGTACCGGTGTGCTCCATTTGCCTTTCTTATCGAGTCTGGTTTCAAAGATATCGGTGAAGCTCTGCCCCGTGGCGCCGTGCTCCTTGTTGCCTTTGGCGTCATCGCGCGATGAGGTAAACCACACCAGGCCGTAGTCATCGCGTCCGTAAGCCGGGCTGAAGTCAGAGTCCTTCGAGTTGGCCTCCTTCAGCTCTTCAACATTATAGGACTCCGGATTGGCCTGCCACTCCATGGCCAGTTCACAGGCACGGATCTGCTGTTCGGTGCGCGGATCCCCCGGAACAAGCTGCCGGTATTTGCGGAACTCCTCTATTGCCTGCTGATAACGCCCCAGCTTCTTGGTGGTCTCAGCCAGCCAGTACTGGGCTTCAGGCTTGGGAAAGGGCGATTTCACAGCTCTTTTATACCATAACTCGGCGTTCCTGGGGTCATTTACCAGCCGGTAACCCTCTGACACCATGAAGACCATCTCAGCTTTCAGCTGTTTATCGCGTGTCTTGGAATAGACATCCTTGAAGTAGTCAATTGCCTCGTAATAGCTGCCTGCCTGCCAGGCGGCATATGCGCGTTCCGTTTTCTGCTTCTGGGCACTCATCATGGCCGGAAGCAGCAACAGCAGGATCATTAGCCTCAATATACTCTTATTCATACGGAATGCATTCGTTACCCTGCAAAAATAACGAATGTAACCGATGTTTGCGTATTCTACCGGGTAAAAAGAAGCTCACGGTACTTGGGCAGCGGCCAGAGCTCGTTGTCCACCACCAGTTCCAGCTTGTCAATATGACTTCGTATCTCCTCCAGGTATGGCTTGACCTTTGATTCGTAGGCAAGTGCTTTCCTGAACGGATCATCCAGCACATTGGCTTTCCTGCGCTCATCAATCATTTCAGCAACCAGCTTCTTGATCATACTTATATGATCGGAGATGGTGACTATCAGCTCCTTGCGTGCACCGGCCAGTCTCATAAATTCATTGTCGTCAAAGATTTCACGCAAACCCTTCACGTTCTCCACCAGCGTTGTCATGTAGTTAACGGCCGTAGGTACAATATGATTGATTGCGAGATCACCCAGTACACGCGATTCTATCTGCAGTTTTTTGGTAAATTTTTCCAGTTCAACCTCAACCCTGCTTTCCAGCTCACGGTCTGAGAGGACACCCGTACCCACCAGGGTCTCCCGTGATGACGGAGTGACATATGTCTTAAGTGTTTTGGGCACACTCGGTTCTGCAGAAAGACCCCTGCGAACGGCCTCCTTGTGCCACTCGGTACTGTACCCGTCGCCTTCGAAGCGAATTCTTTTTGAATCGATGATACACTTCTTAATCACCTGGAAGATAGCCTCATCCCTCTTTTCTCCACGGTCTGCCAGTGCATTGACCTCTTCAGCGAAGACTTTAAGCTGGCGTGCGACGGCAGCATTGAGTACAATCATTGCGGAGCTGCAGTTGGCAGATGAGCCCACGGCCCTGAATTCAAACCTGTTGCCGGTAAATGCAAACGGCGAGGTGCGGTTACGGTCTGTGTTATCAAGGAAAATACCGGGGATCTTGCCTATGCCCAGCTTGATCTCCGTCTTCTCCTGCGGGGTCATCTTCTTATCCTTGACCTTGCTGGCAATTCCGTCAAGGATGCCTGAGAGATAGCTGCCCAGGAAGACAGAGATGATTGAGGGCGGCGCCTCATGACCTCCCAGCCTGTAGGAGTTGTTTTCGTTCGTCACGCTGGCGCGAAGGAGATCCTGATTGTCATTTACCGCCTTGACTACATTCACAAGGAAAGTCAGGAACTGCATGTTGGTCTTCGGATTCCTGCCCGGCGAAAGGAGATTGACCCCGGCATCGGTCATCATGGACCAGTTATTATGCTTTCCTGAACCGTTTACCTCGGCGAAAGGCTTCTCATGGAACAGCACCCTGAACTTGTGCTTCCGTGCCACCCTGCGCATCACATCCATGATCAGCTGGTTATGATCAACCGCCAGGTTGGCTTCCTCAAAGACGGGGGCACACTCGAACTGATTCGGGGCAACCTCGTTATGACGGGTCTTAACCGGTATGCCAAGCTTGTAAGCCTCATACTCGAACTCCTTCATGAATGCCTTCACCCTTTCGGGGATTGAGCCGAAGTAGTGGTCAGACAGCTGCTGGTCCTTTGACGAAGGATGACCCATAAGGGTGCGGTCTGCCAGCATCAGGTCAGGACGGGCAAAACAGAGCGCCTCATCAATAAGGAAATATTCCTGTTCCCAGCCCAGTGTGGCAATGACTTTTTTGACATCCTTGTCAAAGAGATGGCATACCTCCACAGCCGCCTTGTCCAGTGCCGCAAGTGATCGAAGAAGCGGGGTTTTGTAGTCAAGCGCCTCGCCGGTGTATGATATGAAGACCGTCGGAATGCAAAGGGTATTGTCCACAATGAATGCAGGTGAAGAGACATCCCATGCAGTATAGCCCCTTGCCTCGAAGGTGTTCCTGATGCCGCCGCTGGGAAAGCTCGAGGCGTCAGGCTCCTGCTGTACAAGAACCTCACCTGAAAAGATCTCAATAATGGAACCCTGCTCTCCCCTGCCCACAAAAGCATCATGCTTCTCGGCAGTGTTGTCAGTGAGCGGATGAAACCAGTGGGTGAAGTGAGTCACACCATGCTCCATAGCCCATGCCTGCATTCCGGTAGCCACCTGATCGGCGATCTGCCTGCTTATCTGCGTGCCCTCCTCAATTGCCGTAATAACTGCACGGTACGCTTCCCGGCTGAGAAAACGCTCCATCTTCTGCCTGTCAAAAACATTCTTCGAAAAATAGGTGGAAACCGGCTCAGCCGGGACGGAGACTTCAACAGCTTCCCTGTTGAACAGTTCCTTCAATGCACTGAAACGTAATTCTGCCATGATCTGATTTTTTTGTAAAAATAGATCATTTCAGAATACACCCCCTATTTTTTGAGATGTTTTTTAATATTTTATATGTTTTTTGATGACTACCCCCTATTTTTTGGGGGTGTTTTTTATTTTTTAATAGGTTTTTATAATGGTACGACATTCAGCACGGGTAAATATCCCGTATTGTGATTTTTCAAAGTCAACAGCTACCACCTTGTACTCGGGTGTCAGGGTGAACTCATCCCCGATCCCGCTTGTGAGGAAGTTGATGGCAGCTTCAGGGAAGTGAAAGGTGGTATAGATCACCCCGGGCTTTACCACATCGGTAACCTTTACCTTCAAGGTGGTTATCCCCCGTGCGGAGAAGATCCTGGCATAATCCCCCGTCACCAGCCCCTTTGCTGCAGCATCAACGGGGTGTACAAACAATATGTCTTCCGTCACAATCTCGTTGTTGGGGGTGCGGCGGGTCATGGTGCCGCTGTTGTAATGCTCAAGCAACCTGCCTGTCGTAAGGATATACGGGAATCGCTCAGCGTTCTCATTCAGTTCCGGAGAGATATCATAATCCCAGGAATGGAACTTGCCCCGTCCCCTTTTGAACTCCTCCGTATGGAGTATCCCGGTGTCCGTGCCGTCTTCCCTGACAGGCCACTGTTTGCCGCTGTGGCCGAGCTCATCCCATTTGACACCCTTGAAGAATGGAACGATGCCTGCAATCTCCTTCAGGATTATATCTGCCGAATATCCCTCCTGCTGATATCCCATCCTTCTCATTATGTCCACTACTATCTGTCCGTCGGGCTTCGTGCCCTCGAGCGGCTCAACAACCCGGTGCACCTTCTGTATCCTTCTCTCACCGTTGGTGAAGGTCCCCTCCTTCTCAAGGAATGATGATGCGGGGAACACCACGTCTGCTATGCGCGCCGTCTCTGTCATGAAGAGTTCCTGCACTACGAGAAGGTCAAGGCCCTGCAGGGAGCTCTTCACGTGGCAGGTGTTCGGATCGGTTTGCAGTATGTCTTCACCCATGATCCAGAGTGCCTTAAGGTCCCCACGGGCGGCTGCAGTGAACATCTCCGGAATCCGGTAGCCGGGTACTGACGGATGCTCTGTACCGTAGTAGGCATTATAAAGTGCAATATTTGCCGGATCAGTTACCGACAGATACCCGGCACCCTGGTGCGGCTGGATGCCCATGTCTGCTGCACCCTGGACATTATTCTGTCCCCGCAGCGGATTGACACCGGTACCTTCCCTGCCTATATTCCCGGTCATCATGGCGATATTCGAGATGAGTGTTATCGCCTTTGTAGCCTGCCAGTGCTCCGTGACGCCCAGGCCGTGAAACTCCATGGCAGATCTGGCCGAACCATATTCAATGGCAGCGGCTCTCACCTGTGCACGGGGTACGCCGCATATCTTCTCAAGCAGATCAACATCCAGCGTTTCCAGGTATTTCCCGTATCCTTCCCACCCCTCCGTGCGGGAGTTTATGAACGCCTCGTCAATCAGACCTTCGGCAAGTAGGTAGTATGCGAACAGGTTCAGTACGGCCACATTTGACCCGGGATTTATCTGAAGATGATGTTTCGCCAGCCTGGCGATCTCGATTTTCAGGGGGTCAATTACAATCAGCGGAGTACCGGACTCAACTACGGATCTCAGGCGTGCGCCTGTCACCGGGTGTGCCGACGACGGGTTCGCACCTATAATAAGTATGCATCCTGTCTTGTAGATCTCTTCTATTGAATTGGTAGCTGCTCCGGTGCCGTATGCCCACTGCATTCCCATGGCTGTGGGTGCATGACACACCCTTGCACAGCCGTCAATATTGTTTGTTCCGATAATTATCCTGAAAAATTTCTGCATCAGGTAGTTCTCCTCGTTGGTGCATCTTGCCGAGGAGATGCCGGCGAGGGCGTCCGGGCCATGCTTCTCCTTTATCTCCCGGAACCTGCGGGCAGTATAGTCATACGCTTCGTCCCATGAGACCTCCGTCAGCACCCCCTCTTTCCTGATCATCGGGGAGCGAAGCCGCTCCGGGTGGTTATAGAACTCAAATGCATACCTTCCCTTGATGCAGGTATGTCCTCTGTTTGTGGCGCTGTCAAGCGGGGCTTCAATGCCCCTTACCACACCGTCAATCACTTTTACGTCAAGGTTGCACCCCACACCGCAGTAAGTGCAGGTAGTGCGAACAGTCCTGTCAGCCTTCAGCGTCTTCGCGAAGTACCTGTCATGCAGAGCGTTGGTAGGGCATGTCTGGACACATGCACCACAGGAGACACATGGGGAATCCTTGAAGGTGGTGTCAGAACCCTTGATGATCCGGCTCTCTGAACCTCTCCCCATAATCCCCAGCACATGCTCAGCCTGCAGCTCATCGCACGCCCTGACGCAACGGTAGCACTTGATACACTCTGTCAGGTCTGACCAGACATATGGCCTGGTCTTATCCTTCTCATACGATATTATTTTTCGCCGGTAGCGCACTTCCGGAGTGCCGGCGGCAGCTACCACCGACTGGAATTCGGTAGGCAGCATACCCGGTGCAGGAGTGAGCCGGTCAGGCGGATATTCAGAAAGTACAAGCTCCAGGATATTCTTCCTCAGGCGTTTTATCCTGTCTGTCGAAGGATAGATGTAGTATCCCGGCGCGACCGGAGTATGGCATGATGCCATCACCCTTCCCGGCCCGTTTTCCTTCAGCGCCACCTCCACCGAGCAGACCCGGCATGAACCGTAGTTCTCAAGATTATCAGCCTGGCACAGGGTGGGTATCACCTCTCGTCCGATGTGCCTGCGGACAAACTCCAGTATTGTCTCACCCTCCTTAATCGGGAAAAGCCTGTTGTCAATATATGCTGTCTTTCCCATTACTATCCCTCCCTGGTTGTGAAATATTCCTTCAGTTCGTCACTGAAATACTGCAGTGCATTTTTCACCGGCAGCGGCAGCCCTCCTCCAAGTGCGCACAGCGAACCCAACTGCATCGTCTCGAGCAGATCATCAAACAGTTCACGGTCAATTTTCTCTCCCTTGCCGGCAGCGCCTGACAGCAGTTCCAGTCCCCGGGCTGATCCCAGCCTGCACGGGAAGCACTTTCCGCACGACTCCTTTTTAGTGAACTCGAAGAGGTGCTCGAGGAGTTTTATTATCGGGAAGTCGGCTGGCACTGATACAATTCCGGCATGTCCAAGCAGAAATCCCTCGCGGGCGAAGGATTCGAAGTCAAGCGTCAGGTCGTCTACGCGTGATGAGGGCACCAGTCCGCCCAGCGGACCGCCTATCTGAAAGGCCTTCACCGGATAACGTGTACCGCCGCCAAGATCATCTATGACTGTCCTGAGCGGAGTGCCCATCTTTACCTCCAGCAATCCGGGCCTGTTGAAGGCTCCGTCGAGGGAGACAAGTTTTGTGCCGGGTGATTTCTCCGTTCCCATGGAAGCCCATGCCGCGCCGCCCTCCTCAAGAATGTAGTGGACATTTGCGAAGGTCTCAACGTTGCTCAGAACGGTGGGCTTGCCAAAGAGTCCGTACACTGCCGGGAACGGCGGACGGGTACGCACCTCGGGGCGTAACCCTTCTATCGAGTTGAGCAGCGAGGTCTCTTCACCACATATATATGCACCGGACCCTTCTACAACATGAAACCGGAAACGGGTGATGTTATCACTGCCTTCTCCGGTTGCTATGCCTGTCTCCTCAAGCAGTCTGACAGCCTCCCGTACTCTCTTCACGGCCAGTGGGTACTCTCCCCTTATATACACAACCCCGGTGTCTGCACCTGTGATTATCCCCGTCATCAGCATCCCGAAGAGCACCGCGTGCGGCCTCTCCTCCAGCAGCCACTTATCCGAAAAAGCACCCGGGTCACCTTCATCACCGTTGCAGACAACGTATTTTTTGCCGTATGCAGCATCGCATGATGAGCGTACCTTGACATGGAACGGGAATCCAGCCCCTCCGCGCCCGCGAAGGCCGGAGACCTCAAGCTCCCTGAGCGCCTCCTCCTCCTTTCCTGTCCAGCCGTATGCCAGGGAGTAATACTCATTAATGGCACCGGCAGGCGTAATCAATGCAGGCATATCTGTATTGGAACTAACCCTCATGATTTCAGGCTGACCACCGCTCCCTATGAGGCGTATCTCCCCGTTAACGAGAAAGGCATCGTTTGAATGGCAGTGACCCAGGCAGGTCATCAGGCCGATCTCATCCTCACGGTACTTCTCCAGCAGGGTCTGTCTCACCTTTTCACTTTTACCGGAAGTGAGACATGCCGTTCCGTCGCACATGAAGACCTTCTTCCCGTGATGAGAGGGCTGCAGGAAATCATAGAACGAGGCAGCGCTCAGAACGGCAGCATGACCGGTCATGAATTCGTCTGCAACCGCAATTAGTTTTCCGTCTGCTCCGCCATCAGCAGAGACTCCCGCAATGGTGTCATATAAGCTGTCTGTCAGGCCTCTTCGCGAAGAAAGACCTCTTAGNNTTTTTGGACATGGCTATGGTGTTTTAACTTTCCCAATATATTAACTTACTGGGTTATGTAAATCAAAAATGAGAATTATCATACTTACCGGAAGTTAAATAATAATGAGAAGATGACGCATCCTTTTGTTTAACTGATTTTTGTTATATTTGTCGCCTGTATTTTTTCAATATCTAAATTCATATTTAATTAGTATTCAGATGGCAATACTTCAGAACCTGAGAGAGAAGGCGGGACCGCTTGTGGCAATAGTGATCGGAGTTTCCCTGCTTCTCTTCATTGTGAGTGATTTTTTCGGTAACAATACCGCCCAGCGCCGCAAGGCTGACAAATATTACCAGCTTGCCGACATAGACGGTGAGACAGTATCCTACCAGGACTTCGAGGCCCGCGTTCAGGATCTGGTTGAGATCTACAAGATGTCAGGCACCTCCGAGGTAAATGAGGAGATGATGGAGAGCCTGAGGGAACAGGTATGGCAGCAGATGCTCTCCGAGAAGCTGATGGACAAGACCTACAAGCAGACAGGCCTTGGTGTCAGTCCTGACGAAGTAGAGATGCTTGTTTTCGGTGATGACCCTCATCCAATTGTAAGGCAGCTGTTTACCGATCCATCTTCGGGTGCTTTCAATGCATCCTTCCTGGTTAATTTCCTGAAGGCGACCGAAACAGACGAAGCAACCAAGAGATACTGGCTGTTTTTCGAGGATCAGATTATCAATGACAGGCTCAACACGAAGCTGGTAAACCTGATGTCAAAGGGTCTCTACGTAACCGGCAAGCAGTCTGAGTTTGAGAACAGTCTGGCAGCAAATACCGTCAATTTCAGCTACATGGTTCGCAATTATGCAGCCATCCCGGACAGTCTTGTCAAGGTCACGTCGGACGAGATAAGGAGCTATTATGACAGGCATAAGGATAATTTCAAGCGCGGAGCTAACAGGGACATCGAATACATGGTCTTTGAAATTGCCCCGTCGGAGTCTGACATGCAGGAGACCGAGCGCTGGGCAGAAGGTGAAAAAGAAAACTTTGCCTCTGCAACAGACCTGGTACAGTACATCAACCTGACTGCAGACACCCGTCATACGGGTTTCTACAGGACACTCGGGGAGTTGCCCGAGAGCCTACGTCCGCTGGCTGAAGCCGGTGACAGGTCAGCCGTAATGGGTCCCTGGTTTGAAGAGGGCGCATATAAACTTGCACGTATCGTGGATATAGCCGAGCGTCCTGATTCAGTCAGGGCTGCCCACATACTTCTCACCCCGAACGCATCAAGGAGCCTTGCACAGGCCAGGAAAGAGGCAGACAGTCTCATTGCACTGGTTCGCTCAGGTATTGACTTCAATGCGTTAGCGATGGCCAATTCCGACGATCAGGGTTCCGCACAGGTTGGCGGGGACCTGGGTTGGTTCGGCGAAGGAATGATGATCCTCCCCTTCAACAACGCCTGTTTCAGCAACAACAAGGGTGACCTCGTCACTGCCGAGACAACCTATGGCATTCATGTCATCAAGATCATTGACCAGAGCCGCAGGGTAAAGAAATATGACATCGGCATCGTTGACCGTCAGGTTATTCCGGGTACAGCCACAACCCAGCGTATTTACTCGGATGCATCACAGTTTGCAGGAACCAATGACACCTACGAGAAGTTCAACAAGGCAGTGGCTGAGGGCAACCTCAACAAGAAGCTCGCTTTGAACGTTACCCCGGACCAGAAGGAGTTGCCGGGCCTGCCCCAGTCAAGAGGCCTGATCATGGCGCTGTTCCAGAACAGCAAAGCCGGCAGTATTGTGCTCGACAACAGCAGCCAGGCCGTATTCGAGCTTCCTGACATGTATGTTGTGGCATACTGTTCCAGAGCACAGGAAGAGGGGATCGCACCGGTTGAGGATGTGGCTTCCGATATCAGGTTTATCCTCGCTAAAGAGAAGAAGGCAGAGATAATAGCCGGTGAAATGGCAAAGCTGGTGGCAGAAGGAAAAAGTATAAATGAAATTGCTGCACACTACAATACTACAGTTCAGGATGCCTCAGGCATCAACTTCAGGTCATACTCAGTTCCTGGTGCCGGCATCGAGCCAGCCCTGATAGCCGCAGCATCTGCTTCAGAGGCAGGAACACTGTCTAAACCCGTCGAGGGGAACAACGGAGTCTACATGTTTGTTGTCAGCGATGTCACCCCGGCAGTTGCAGAAGACCTGGCAATGGTGAAGGAGAGATTGAACTCCAGCTACCAGATCAGGGCATCATATGAAGCCTACCAGGCCCTCCGCGACAAGAAGGAGGTCAAGGATATGAGGTACAAATTCTATTGATATAACGGATACACATAATAGGGGGTAGCTGCAGGTCTCAGACCCGCCGCTTCTTTTTCATGACACGCAGGTAGCGGCAGGNNCCCGCCGATACCTGCATTTTTTCCGTATATTATTCATCCTTCACACCGTACTGGCTGAGAATCTCGTTGCCCTGGCAAGTTCCTTAGATGTCAGAAGCTTCATCTGTTGTCTTCTCAATTATTAAGGGGAGCACATCCTCCCAGCCAAGCGGCATTATATGGACACCGCTTATTCCCTTTTTGGCCTTTAGCTTCAGGAGATTCTCCACTGTAATGGCAACACTCTCCTCTGCAAACCGGACACCCGCATCGGCCAGCCGCTTCATCACCGGGGCTGGAATGGTCACACCCGGAATATTGTCATTAAGATACCGTGCCAGTTTCAGAGTCCTTATAGGGCTGATCCCTGCCAGAATGAAGACCTTATCCAGCACACCGAGTTTTTCCAGCTGTTCGAGCCACGGATCGAGGCTGTCAGGATCAAAGACCAGGTTTGTCTGGAGAAACTGGGCGCCGGCATTGACCTTTTTCATTATGCGAATCGCCTGCAGCGCGGGGGCAAGTGCAAAAGGGGCTGCGGCAGCGCCGAGAAAGAGCTTCGGTCTGTTCTTAATCTCCCTGCCGTCCAGGTATATACCTTCATCTCTCATCCTTCGCAGGATCCAGAGCATCTGCACCGAGTCAATATCGACAATGTTCATGTTGCTGCGGGGCCTCGGCCCTATCCGCGGGCTGTCACCCGAGAGGCAGAGTATATTGTGAACCCCGATGGCGTTAGCCCCTATGGCCAGGGACTGGAGGCTGTTTCTGTTGTTATCTCGTGCAGATATCTGCATCACGGGATCAGCCCCCAGTGAGGAGGCCACGGCAGAGCATGTCGCACTTGACATCCTGGGCACCGCTGATGAGCCGTCGGTAAAATTGACTGCCGTCACATAAGGCTTGACAAGCAGTATCTTTTCCTTCAGCCTGGTGGTAGCGGCGGACAGAGGCGGTGTCACCTCGGCGGTGATAACGAAACGGCCGCTGCGCAGCTCACTTTCCAACGCTGACTGCGGCCCGGCGACTGCAGGGGGATGGTATTCAGAGTCCCCTTTCCACCAGTCAGGCTGGCGGACAGGTCTGAATACATACTCCTCCAGCGCTGTACCAAAGGTTTTGCCATTGCGTGCAGAAGGGATAAATATATTTCGCAGTCCTGTCTTACGGGCTGTCCGCACCACCTCACCCCAGGTCTCGGTTCCTGCCCTGTCCCAGTCTACGGGAGGCAGCACCTCGAGCAGCTTATGCTCGCGGTGCATCCTCCGTGACCGTTCATAGATGAGTTCCCAGGCGCAGCGCCTTGTGGGATCTACATAGCACCAGCCGTTGTTCACTCCGCCGCAGGGACCGTTCCTCAGTCCCTTGGGACAGGCCATGTGGCATATGAAAGCTGTCTCCTGAAGGAGGCAGTTACCGCACATCCGGCACCCGAAGAGCGGTCCCTTGACCACTCTTTCAGTCAGTGCCAGTATGCGCTTCCCTGCAGACTGCCTGCCGAAAGGCCTGAATGCAGGCTGCCAGCGGCGCAGGGGAGTAAAAAGGGCCATCGACCTGTCAGATGATGTACATGTTTATCAGTTGCTCGTAAAGCTCCTGCTTCCCGCTGATCTTTTTAGGTTCACCAACTTTCTTTGCCAGCTCGCGGAGATCAGCAAGTGTAAGCTTGCCTTTCTCATAGAGGGCGCCGTCACCCTTATCAAACGAGGCATACCTCGCCTTGCGCATCTTGAGATAATCTGAATCCTTCAGTATGTTGTCAGCAATTACAAGACCCCTGGCAAAGGTGTCCATGCCGTTGATATGGGCTATGAACAGATCCTCGGGATCAGTACTGTTGCGCCTTACGTGGGCATCAAAGTTGATACCTCCGGTCTTGAATCCGCCTGCCATCATTATGACAAGCATCGCCTCAGTGATCTCATTGATGTTTGTCGGGAACTCATCAGTGTCCCACCCGTTCTGGTAGTCGCCCCTGTTGGCATCTATGCTTCCGAGCATTCCGGCATCTGCTGCCGTCTGCAGGTCATGCTGGAAGGAGTGGCCGGCAAGGGTGGCATGGTTGACCTCCACGTTAAGCGCAAAGTCCTTGTCGAGGCCGTAATTCCTCAGAAAGCCTATCACTGTTGCGGCATCATAGTCATACTGGTGCTTGGTGGGCTCCATGGGCTTGGGCTCGATGTAGAACTTGCCCTTGAATCCCTTCTGGCGTGCATAATCACGTGCAAGGGTGAGCATCATTGCCAGGTGCTCAAGCTCACGTTTCATATCTGTGTTGTGAAGTGTGAGGTAGCCCTCACGGCCTCCCCAGAAGACATATCCCTGTCCGCCCAGCGCAATGGTTGCGTCAATGGCGTTCTTCAGCTGCACGGCAACATTTGTCAGCACATTGAAATCAGGATTGGTGGCCGCTCCGTTCATGTAGCGGGGATTGCCGAAAACATTGGCCGTACCCCAGAGGAGCTTCATCCCTGTCTCCTTCTGCCTTGCCTTGATCACCGGCACCCACTTTTCGAGGCGCTTTTCAATCTCAAATACTGATCCGTCACCAACCAGGTCGGTGTCATGGAAGCAGTAGAAAGGTGCTCCTATCTTGTCAAAGAACTCGAAAGCCATATCGAGCTTTACCCTGATCCTGTCATCACCCTCCAGTCCGTCATATGGGAAGTCACGTGTCTTCGCTCCGAAGGTATCTGTTCCGTCACCGCAGAATGAATGCCAGTAAGCTATTGCAAAGCGAAGTATATCCTTCATCTTTTTGCCTCCTACCATTGCTTCCGGATCATACCATTTGAATGCCAGGGGATTCTTTGAATTCCTGCCCTCATACTGAATCTTCCCGATCCCCGGGAAAATTTCACTTGTCTTCCTTTTTGCCATTTTGTTATAATTATTCGTACAGATAGTTCTGAAGCAGATCAAGCCACTCCATATATTTAACGTCATATATTTCCGAAAGCCGGCTGTCGGGCTCGCTGGACCCGGTCACCTTCAGGCCCGCAAAAGCCTCCTTCTCTGAGCTGAAGAAACCGCATCCGATGCCGGCACCCCGTGCTGCCCCAACAGAACCGTCAGTATTGTAGAGAGTGATTACCGTTGAGGTAAGGCTCGACAGGATATCCCTGAATACCTTGCTCAGGAACATGTTCGACTCGCCTGCGCGAATCACGGTGGGATTGATGCCGGTTTCCTTCATTATCTCCAGCCCGAAGCGGAAGCTGTAGGCAATGGATTCCTGTGCTGCGCGGTAGAGGTGCCCCTGCCGGTGAGTATTGAAGTTCAGTCCGTGAACGGAAGAGCCGATGTCCTTGTTTTTAAACATCCTCTCCGCCCCGTTCCCGAAGGGAAGGATAGTGAGACCGTCACTGCCCGGGGCAACGGCAGCAGCCAGGTCATTCATTGCCGGGTAACTGAGTCCGGCACCGGTGTTCTTCTTAAGCCAGGAGTTGAGTATTCCGGTGCCGTTGATGCATAAAAGGACACCCAGTCTCGTCAGCCTCCCCGTGTGGTTGACATGCAGGAAGGTGTTTATGCGTGACATGGGGTCAAACTGCGTCCTGTCCGTCACCCCGTAGATAACCCCCGAGGTGCCGGCAGTGGTGGCCACCTCTCCGGGCTGGAGCACGTTGAGTGACAGAGCGTTATTTGGCTGATCACCGGCCCTGTAGGAAACAGGGATGCCCGCTTTCAGTCCAAGCTCATCGGCAACCTTGCCGGTAAGTTCTCCCTGTATTGAGAAGGATTCAGCCGGGTCTGCCAGCAGGGCCCTGTCAATTCCATAGTAGTCGAGCAGTTCTTCGGAGACTTCTCCCCTCATATAATCCCAGAATATTCCTTCAGAAAGGCCGGTGTATGATGTCCTGATCACATCGGTCAGTCTCATGGCAAGATAATCGCCCGGAAGCATAATCTTGTGAATCTTGCCGTAAATGGCGGGTTCATTCTCCCTTACCCATGCCAGCTTCGATGCAGTAAAGTTGCCGGGGGAGTTCAGCAGGTGATGCAGGCAGAAGTCTTTTCCCAGCCTGTCAAAGGCTCTTTCACCGAGCTGGACTGCCCTGCTGTCACACCAGATTATTGACGGGCGGAGCACCTTCTTGTTTTTGTCAACGACCACAAGACCGTGCATCTGGTAGGATATGCCGATGGCTCCGATATCATTTCGCTTTTTCCCCAATGGCTCCAGACATGCTGCCAGTGCCAGTGTAAAGTTCTTCCACCACTCTTCCGGGTTCTGCTCGGCCCAGCCGGGCACCGGGGCGGAGATCTCCATCTCAGCAGGGGGGTATGAGGCTGCTGATAAGGTCCTTCCGGTCTCTCCGTCAACAACGGAGACTTTTACCGATGAGCTGCCGAGGTCAATACCTAATAATAGCATACGGGTTCTTTTTTAGGAAAAATTTCTCACTGTCGAGATAAATGTACGGATATTTTCCGTAGGAGCATCAGGAGGCATACCTCCCCCGCATGACCATATAATTCCCTTTGTATCGCCAGCCTCGCGCATCATACTGATAACTCCGGCTTCCACTGCGGCCGGAGTGCCCATGGCAAGCACATCACGCGGCGGCAGGTTACCGAGGAGTATAACCCCCTCGCCGGCAAGCTTCCTCATCTCACTTATAGAGTGATTGAAACTGAAATTAAACAGATTGATGCCTATTTCCCTGAGGTAACCGGCAGTGATCTGGCCTGCTGCATCATTATGAAAGAACCCCACTCTGGGATTAAAGGTTTTATATATCCTTTTGAGATGCGGCAGCACAAAAGTCTCAAAGTCCGGCTGCCCCAGGAACCCCACAATGTCATCAAGGACAAGCACCCCCTGGATATCCGGAAACTTCTCGTACTGAAGTTCCAGCCAGTCAATAACGAAGTCAGTGATGACCGTCAGGACCTTCTGTGCCTCTTCCGGAGTGACGGCAAGAGACATCATAAAGTCAGTGGTCCCGAACAGGAATGAAGCTATGTTCAGCGGGCCTCTGCTGGAAGCGAACCTGTAGTGACATCCGCACTGCTTCAGCTTCTCCTCGTATCTTGCCATACGATTTATTACGAAGGGAAGCAGCCCGTCGGTTCTGACATTGGGTTTTGAGAGAGCCGGCATCTCCCCGATTGAGCAGTTGAGTTTCACAGGATGAGGAAAATCATTCTCGGTCCAGACCAGTTTGGTGCCGAAGGCCGAGGGCTCGGTGCACATTCCGTACTCCGACCAGAATCCCGGAAGGAACATGACATCTGGGAATGCATTATGCGTGTGCATGTTTGCCTCGAACCAGGTGACGGGGTCATTGAAATAATCCAGTATTGTTGTACCGTGCCACCCGGGCAGCCAGGGACTGTCAATAATAAATCCTACAGGCCGTTCATCCGTTTTTTCGCCGTTTATTACCTTGAGAAGGGTCTCCCAGTGTCTGTCGTTCATAAGGTCAGCTTGTGCTTCGTTCAACAATGTCTAAATACCCGGAACATAGTGAAATCTGAGTCCGCGGTAATATTCAAGGTTATGTAGCGGTTGCTCCACCCCATCCGGGAAGGGCATCCGCGAGAATGTCTGAAAATAGGTCAGGCAGGCATCCTTCCACCATCGGGCTTCCTTAGCCTGGATACTGAGCATCTGCCTTATATGCCCGAACTGTTCACCATCAATCTTCCCTTCAAGGGACTCCCAGTATGTGAGGTAGTCCTCCGCTGAATCAACTCCCTCCTGGTACTTAATGCACATCTCGTCCCAAAGTGTCCTGCCCGACTTCATCACATGATACCACGGCAGGTGATGAAACCAGAGCAGAAGGTTTTCAGGGCAGCTCCGGGGATCATTGAAGATTGAGTCCAGGGGTGGAAAATACTGGCTTACGGCCCCGCTGCCGTTTTTTGTTCTGTCAAAGCCTATTCCAACGGTGTCAGCCCTGTGGTAATAAACCGATGTCCAGTCAGGGCGCCCGCGCTCAACCCACGGACCAGGTCCCCAGTGATGCCCCTCGGCCATGATGTGATGGAGTCCAAGGGGAGTCATGTAGTTAACCGCCGTCTCCCTGGAGCTGAGCATCATGCCGGCTATACCCTCCTCAATTGCCGGATCATGTGTGATTGTCATCCTGATCCATTCGGAAGCTATCTGTTCCGGAGAAAGGGCCGGGTTCCATGCCAGGCGTCCGAACGCGTACCAGTTGGCCTGCCCGAACAGATGACCTGTCCAGTTTCTTTCCGATCCGATATTGGATACTCCGGCCATGCCTGTCAGGGTGTAGCCGTGGAGAGTGCCGTCAATCACCCCGGATACTTTCGATCCCGGACCTGCAGCATAGGTGTCACTTGCCAGGGTTTCGCTGAAAAGCGGCGCCAGGAAGACCAGGTGAGTGGCACATCCCAGGTACTCCTGTGTTACCTGAAACTCAGGCATAAGTGGCGTTTCGGGCATCGCTCCGAAGAGAGGATGAAAGGGCTCCCGCGGCTGAAAGTCGACGGGTCCGTTCTTCACCTGTATCAGGACATTGTCCCGGAAAGTGCCGTCGAGCGGCACGAATTCATTGTAAGCCTGTTTTGCCCGGTCAACGGGGACATTGTTGTCATACACGAAAGCTCTCCACATGACCACTCCGCCAAAAGGCGCAACGGCACCGGCAAGCATGTTGGCCCCGTCAGCATGAGAGCGGCCGTAGTTCTGCGGGCCGGGCTGCCCCTCGGAGTTGGCTTTGACAAGAAACCCTCCGAAATCGGGAATGAGAGTATAGATTTCCGCAACCTTCTCCTTCCACCAGTTGATAACTTCGGGGTCTAGCGGGTCAGCTGTGGTCAGGCCGCCAATCTCCCGTGGAGAGCTGAACCGGGCAGTGAGATATACCTTTATGCCGTATGGCCTCATTACCTCAGCCAGTGCTGCTACCTTCAGCAGGTACTGATACGTCAGGACAAGGGCATTTGCATTGACATTGGTGATGACGGTGCCATTAATGCCGATTGAGGCATTGGCTCTCGCATAGTCCCTGTAGCGGGGGTGAATGTAATCAGGCAGCAGGTGCCAGTTCCATATTGATGCGCCGGCATAGCCACGCTCAACAGTCCCATCAAGATTATCCCAGTGGTTGAGCAGCCTCAGCTTCGTGGCGGGTTTCTCGGTTATCGTCAGGTTGTCAAGCGGCGATTCCGATTCAATAATCCTCAGCAGGTGAAAGATGCCGTACAGGACTCCTCTCTCTCCTTCAGAGGCAACCACTGTTATATTTCTCCTGCCCTGTCTGAAGCTCCGGATTATGTACCCCTCTTCTCCCGTGGTACCGGGCTGAACATCTGAAAGCAACGAAGCCACCAGAGGCGATGAACCGAAGGTGCCGGCAATAATCGTTCCTCTGCCTTCTGGAGCAAGGACCTCAGTGACTTCCATCCCGGTCATCAACTCCAGGCCGGCTATGAATTCATCATGTGCCGTCCGGAGCACCGAAGATTCACCGGTAATCATCACATTCCCAAACTGTCTGGAGCACTCTCTCAGATAGGTTCTATCAGTAATCCGGTCATGCTTCAGCCACAGACGATACCCGTCATCCGCCTGCACTGCAGAGGCAGACGCCAATGCAAGGATTGCCAGGAGCAGGAGTATCTTCTGTTTCATGATGATGATTCTTTGCCTGATCTGAGCGATGACTGTCTGATTATGAGCTCATGAGTCAGTGTAATTGAATTGACTTTCTCATACTGTGTTCCTTCGAGAATCCTGATCATGGTTGATGCAGCCACCTCTCCCATTGCCCTGCCGGGGTAATGAACAGTAGTGAGATTAGGCTCCACGATGCGTGATACGGGATCATCATTGAACCCTGCCACGGCTATATCATCAGGCACCCGGTATCCCTTACGCTTCAGTTCACAGATGAGTGACACGGCTGAGGTGTCATTGGCGGTGAAAATTCCGTCAGGGGTAATGCCGTTGTTCAGCAGTTGATTGACAATGATCATCCCGGAGTTGTCTCCCAGATCGGTCACTATGAGCATCCTGTCATCAAATGGCAGGGAGTTGTCAGCCAGCGCCTGCCTGTAACCTCTGTACCTGTCGTTGTAGACATTTCTGTTAAGGCTTCCTGCCACATGAACTATCTTTCTGCAACCCTGGTCAATCAGATGCTTTGTTGCCTCATAGCCAGCCCTGTAGTTGTCAATGACTACGCTGACGCAGTTGCCGCATTCAAAAACCCTGTCAAAAAATACCAGTGGTATGTCCCTGCGAAGCACATTCGAAAAAGCGTCCTTTGTCTTTGTTTCATAGGAGAGGGATACGAGCATCCCGTCAACGCGGCTGCTGAACAATGCCTGTATGTTTGCCTCCTCGAGGGTGGCGGACTCTTCGCTCTGGCTGATAAGCAACTGGTATCCTGCACTATTGGCCACTTTCTCCATACCCGATATGACGGTTGACATGAAGTGACTGTCGATCCTGGGGATAACCACCCCCAATGTCCTTGTGCGCTTCTGCCTGAGGTTTGCAGCGAACTTGTTATGCTGGTAGCCCATATCCTGTGCCGTCTGCATTATTTTTTTCCGCAGGTCTTTCCTTACCTGGGGGCTGTTGTTAAGGCCGCGGGAGACAGTCGAGGCTGATATGTTCAGCGCCCTGGATATGTCATAGATTGTGACCTCGGCCTTTTTCTTCATTCCGGTCATAATTCTTCAAAATAAGTAAGAAAAACGCTATTATTGAAATTTTTCGAACTATTTTATGCAATCGGTTGCACAATTTAATCAGATTGCATACTTTTATTTACTCTTTAGACAGGGAATGAGATAGACATACTCTGTTACAGAGGGTAAGTCTATAAAAATCAGTGTAACTATTTAATAAATTGACCATGCAATCCGCTACAGGAAAACTTTCGTTCAGGGAGAAGCTGGGCTACAGTCTGGGAGACGGTGCTGCCAACTTCATCTTTCAGACAATGATGTTGCTTCAGCTGAGTTTTTACACAGACACCTTCGGTCTTTCCGCCGGAGCTGCAGCAACGCTCTTTCTGGTTGCCAGGCTCTGGGGGGCAGTCTGTGACCCGATCTTCGGTGCCCTGGCAGACCGTACCAGAACCCGATGGGGCAAGTTCAGGCCCTGGATTCTCTGGACCGCAATTCCTTTCGGCATACTCGGATATCTGGCTTTCAGAACACCTGATTTCGGTCAGACCGGAAAGCTTGTATATGCCTATGCCACATACCTGCTGCTGCTGACAGTCTACTCTGCAAACAATAATCCCTATTCGGCCCTCAGCGGCGTTATCACCGGCAATATGAAGGAGCGCACAAGCCTCTCATCCGTAAGGTTCGTAGTAGTCACTCTTGCAACCATCGCAATCATGGGTTTCACCCTGCCGATGGTCAACCACTTCGGGGCGGGAGACAGTGCAAAGGGATACCAGATCACCATGGGAATCTTCAGCATCCTTGCCATACTCTTCTTCTTCATAACCTTCTTCAGCACAAAAGAAAGGATAGCTCCTCCCCCGCAGCAGAAGAGCTCACTGAAGCAGGACCTGCTGGACCTCGTCCACAACAGGCAATGGGTACTGATGTTCGTGGTCTTCCTGTTCATGTTCATCTTCCTGGCAATGCGAAACAGCATACTGTTATACTACTTCAAGTATTATCTCGATCCGGAAAGCATGCGGGAATTCCTTGTCAACATAGACAAGGGTCTCTTCGGCCTGCTTGAAGGCCTCAAGCTGACAGCCACCGGCGCCAATTATGCAGACAACAGTTTCAGCGTCATCAATATAATAGGACAGCTGTGCGCCATCCCGGGAATCGCAGTGGGCAACGCACTGGCAAAAAGATTCGGTAAACGTGATGTCTTCAAGACATGGCTTATCGTGGCAGGATTAATGGCTGCCCTCTTCTTTGTGGTACCTCCCTCAGGGATATGGGCAGTACTGATTCTCTCAATACTCTTTAACTTCTCATGGGGCGTTACTATGCCACTGCCGTGGGCAATGATGGCAGACGTGGCTGACTACTCCGAGTGGAAATTCAACCGTCGTGCAACAGGCATCGTATTTGCCGGAATAGTTGTGGGACTGAAGGTCGGGCTTGCCATCGGCGGCGCAGTGGCCGGATGGCTGCTTAACGGGTACGGCTATGTTGCCAACGTGGTGCAGACACCAACAGCCGTTCAGGGTATCAGGCTATCAGTGAGTATCTTCCCGGTCATTGCTCTGATCCTGTGCGTCGTAGCGCTCTTTATCTACGGTATCGGGAAAAAGGTCGAGTACCAGATACAGGATGAACTTGCCGAAAGACGCAAGACCTATGAAGTATAAACCGCACGGCAGACGCAGACCTTATGAATGATCACAAAAAAAACAAAACCACTATGAAAAAGATACTGATACCGGCATTTGCAGCCGTCGTGATACTCCTCTCATCATGCGGAAGCGATGATACCACCCTGAGAAAGGCGTTTGAAGATCACTTCCTGATAGGCACCGCCATAAACGGGATACAGGTCTCCGGTGCCGATCCGCAGGCCCTGCCTTTCATTGCAAGTCAGTTCAACTCCGTCACCGCGGAGAATGAAATGAAATGGGAACGGATCCATCCCAAACCGGGAGTATACAACTTCGGCGTGGCCGACAGTATTGTCGACTTCGCGGAACGCAACGGCATGAAGGTCATCGGCCATACGCTGGTATGGCACTCCCAGACGCCCAGGTGGGTTTTCCAGGATTCACTTGGCAATCAGCTGACACGCGATGCTCTCCTTGAAAGAATGCGTGAGCATATCCATACCGTCGTCGGACACTACAAAGGCCGTGTCCTCGGCTGGGACGTGGTCAACGAAGCTGTAAATGAAGATGGATCACTGCGCAAAACAAAATGGCTCGAAATTATAGGTGAAGACTACATCGAAAAGGCTTTCATCTTCGCCAACGAGGCCGACCCTGATGCAGAACTCTATTACAATGACTATAACAATGAGGAGCCTGCCAAACTTGCCGGTGTAATACTCATAATCAAGAACCTTCAGGCAAAAGGGATTCGAATTGACGGTGTGGGAATCCAGGGACACTGGCACCTCGACTCACCTGACATGGCGATCGTCGACAAGAGCATCGGAGATTACGGCGCACTGGGGATAAAGGTAATGATCACCGAAATGGAAATCAATGTGCTGCCTACTCCAACAAGGTTTTACGGGGCAGAGATCTCGAACAGAGGTGCGTACCTTGACTCACTTAATCCGTATGTGAAAGGACTTCCTGATTCCGTTGAGACCCAGCTGACAGATCTTTATGCGGAACTCTTCAGGATACTCCTGAAGCATGACGATGCCGTTACCAGGGTGACCTTCTGGGGCGTACATGACGGCTATTCATGGAAGAACAACTGGCCGATTCCGGGCCGCACTAACTACCCGCTTCTCTTTGACCGCAATTATAATCCGAAGCCTGCCTGGCATGCCGTCATTCAGGAGGCAGAAAAAATCAAGTGACACATAACAAAACTGACGATATGAAAACGAAAACAGCAGCGCCCTACAGGGATGCCTCCCTGCCGGTGAAAAAGAGAGTTGAGGACCTTGTGGGTAGAATGACAGTTGAGGAAAAGTGCGCCCAGCTGATGGGCCTCTGGAACGGAGGAGTCGAGGATTTCAAGCCTGAGATATTCAGTGATCCGGCAAAGATGAAAGAAATTTTCGGCAACGGCTGCCATTCTGTGCATCCTGCCCCGTTCGGAATAAAGGATACAGTCAGGATGCGCAACGCGATCCAGAAATATCTTGTTGAAGAGACCCGTCTTGGCATCCCCGCCCTTTTCGTGGACGAAGGGCAGCATGGAATGATGCGGCCTGAATCGACAGTATTTCCGCAGGCCATCGGTCTGGCATGTTCATGGGACCCGGCTCTCTTTGAAAAAGTCTACGGCATTGTAGCCCATGAGATGCGCTCCCGCGGCACACACCATGCCCTGACACCCGTGATAGATATATGCCGTGACCCGCGCTGGGGACGCACCGAGGAGACTTACGGTGAAGATCCATACCTGAACGGGATGCTCTCTATAGCCGCGGTGAAGGGACTGCAGGGCGATGACAGCGGAAAGGTTGGCAGGAACAACGTTGCAGCTACCCTGAAGCACCTTGTCGGCCACGGCGAGTCCGAGGGCGGACTGAACCAGGGCCCCGCCAATTATTCAACGAGGGTTTTGCGCGATTATCACATGCCGCCCTTCAAGATGTGCATTGACCACGCCAAACCGGTTTCGGTAATGCCCTCCTACAACGAAGTGGATGGAGTGCCGTCGCATGCCAGCAAGTGGCTGCTCAAGGATATCCTTCGCGGTGAGTGGGGATACAAGGGAATGATAGTCTCCGACTATTACGGCGTTGACCATCTGTTCGACAAGCACTTTGTATGTAACGATGCCACCGAAGCTGCAATGACAGCTTTCAACTGCGGTGTGCAGTATGAATTCCCGCAGGGCAATATGTACAGGGTTCTGCCGGAACTGCTTAAAAAGAAAAAGATAAAAAAGGAAGATATTGATAAAGCCGTTGAGCAGGTGCTGACATTCAAGTTCAGCCTGGGGCTCTTTGAGAATCCGTATGTTGATGAGAAACAGGCCATCGCGGTAAGCAAATCACTGCTGCACAGGAAGACGGCACTGAAAGCCGCACATGAGTCTGTTGTTCTGCTGAAGAACGAAGGTCTCCTCCCGCTGAAGAAGGGAAAGTACAAAAAGATTGCAGTCATCGGTCCGTGCGCTAAAGATGTGTGGTTCGGAGGCTACTCAGGCGAGCCTTATGAGAAGGTAAGCCTCCTGGACGGCATCAGGAACAAGGCCGGCAATGGCACAGAAGTGCTCTTCGCACAGGGCTGCCGGCTTACAATCAACACCACCCTGAGCTACTTCAACTGGAAATATGATGAGATCAGGTTCGCCTCGCGAGAGGAGAACATGAAGCTCATCAAAGAAGCCGTAAAAGTGGCATCGGGCGCTGACCTCGTAATCCTCGCCCTTGGAGAGAACGAACACCTGTGCCGTGAAGCCTGGGCACAGAATCATATCGGGGATAACATGACCCTCGATCTGTTCGGTGAGCAGGGTGAACTGGCAGATGCAATCACCGCCCTCGGTAAGCCCGTGGTACTGTACCTGATGAACGGCAGGCCGCTCTCAATCAATAAACTGGCTGAGAAGGTTCCGGCAATCGTCGAAGGCTGGTACATGGGTCAGGAGACCGGTACCGCTGCCGCTGACATCCTCTTCGGCGAGGTCAATCCCTCGGGCAAGCTGACAATTACCTTCCCGAAATCGGCCGGCCAGTTGCCGATGTATTACAACCATAAGCCCAGCGCCCAATGGCAGGACTATATTTCACTGGATAACAAACCGCTGTTCCACTTCGGGTTTGGGCTGAGTTACACTCAATTCAGGTACGGAAAGCCGGTGCTCAGGAAAAGCACGGTCAAAAAGAACGAGACGGCAAAGGTCACAGTTGAGGTAACAAACGCCGGCAAGATTGAGGGGGTTGAGATAGTGCAGCTATACATCAGAGACGTTGTGAGCAGCGTCACAAGGCCTGTCAGGGAGCTGAAGGGCTTCGCGCGCATCTCTCTGAAGCCCGGAGAAACGAAAAAAGTATCGTTTGACATAATACCGGATAAACTGGCATTCCATAACATTGACATGAAGTATGTTGTGGAGCCGGGCGATTTCGAGATCATGACAGGATCCTCATCACGTGATGAGGATCTGCAGAAAACTATACTGACCGTTATGTAAAACCGCCATTACCGGTCTGTCGTTGCCGAAAACGCGGAACCTCAGTGCCTGTTTGGCTTAAGTGCAATACAACTATGAAGAAAATTGCTGTTCTGGCAATCATGGCAGGAGTTATGGTTCTCTGCCACGCATGCGATGATCCTGAAGGCCCGCCTGATCCGGTCATTGAACCGACAATAACGAAAGCGGTTATTGATCCGGCGGTAACATACCAGGAGATGATCGGACCTGAAGCTGAAAACATTGGTTACAGCAGCAAGCTGGGCGGTAACACCTTCGCTGTTTTTTCAGACCCCCTCAAAAACAAGTCATCCCTGGCAGCCTATGCATATCACACCTACAACTTTCCGGCCTCGGCGCTGATTGCCCAGACAAAGGCGGATCTCAACATGATCCGTGACACCTATGGCAACAAACCCTGCATCATGAGCGAGTACTCCAACTTCACCTGGCTCAACACTGCATGGTTCATCATCCAGAACCTCAACGAGGCCAATGCCGCCGGCTATATCTACTGGCTTATGGCATGGGCCGACTCCAACAATGACTCCATGATCAAGCTGAGTTCAGCCGGTGCTTATACTCTCACTCCTTTCTATTATGTGATGAAGCACTTTTCAAAGGAGATTGACAAGGGGTATGTCAGGATTAAAGTGCTCTCGCCTTTAATGCCAATGTCAGGCTTTATTGATCCTTCAGGCAAGAAGATCACTGTTGTTGCGGTTAACCCGAACACTGATGCAGTCAACTACGAGTTCGAGGTAACCGGCAAAACTGTAAAATCAATACGGGCAATGCAGACTGATGCTGTAAACAGCTACAAGGATACTCAGCCTGTCGGCATTGACAAGTACATTATCCTGAAACCAAAATCAGTAACAACAATCGTTCTTGAGCTTCAATAAACAAATCAAGACTCCCGCTGATGAATAATTATCCCGCGACCGGACCTTCTGACCCTCCGTCCTTAAGACCTTCTGACCCTCTAACCTTCAGACCTTCAAACCCTCTGTCCTTCAGACCGGGGAACCTCCTCCGCCGGGGCCGAAATCCCGATACCCGAAAGGTGTCCGGACCTTCTGACCTCAGAATACTGGTCTCCTCCCTCCTCCTTTCACTGTTGCTTAGCTGCATTACCGCCGCCGGTCAGGACCAGGCTGAGATGATAATATCCGTTGAGAAGAACACCGGATCACTTGTACTGGCCTCTGACGGCAGCTGCGCACCCCTTGTCCTCAGCCCCGGGGAGTGGCCGGGAGTGAAGAGGGCTCTGTCCGATCTGCAGAATGACCTGGGCCGGGTCACAGGGACCATGCCAGTACTGATCACTGCCACAAAGGCACCCCGGTCGGAATTCATCATTATTGCAGGAACCATTGGCAGAAGTGCCATGATAGACCGCCTGGCAAAAAAGAATAAGATTGATGCGGGAGCCATCAATGGCAAATGGGAGTCATTTGTTATCCAGACTGTTGAAAAGCCCTTTCCGGGGGTAAAGAGTGCACTTGTAATTGCCGGCAGTGACAAACGTGGTACCATCTACGGGATATATGAAATCTCCAGGCAGGCAGGCGTCTCTCCATGGCACTGGTGGGCTGACGTGCCTGTACGAAAGAGCGATCAGCTTTATGTTAATCCGGTAAGGTTTGTCTCGGGAGAACCCTCGGTAAAATACCGCGGAATTTTCCTGAATGATGAGTACCCGGCCCTGACACGATGGGTCTCCTATAAATACGGCGATGTGACACCATCGGTCAACCCGCCTGTTCCTCCCGGTGTTGCCAACTACGGCAGTGAATTCTATTCAAGGATCTTTGAGTTGCTGCTAAGGCTGAAGGCCAACTACCTCTGGCCGGCAATGTGGAACAACGCCTTCAATGAAGACGATCTCCGGAACGCACGCCTGGCCGATGAGTATGGCATAGTAATGGGAACGTCACACCAGGAGCCGATGATCAGGGCACAGAAGGAGTGGGACCGCAGGTATCAGAAAACCCTGGGAAGCTGGAGCTGGACACACCACGCCGATACTCTGAAGAAGTTCTGGCGTGACGGTATTCGTCGTAACAGGAATTATGAAAGCATAATCACAATAGGGCTGCGTGGCGCTGATGACACGGAGATGGGCCCTGGAGGTCCGGCAGCCAATATCGCAAGGCTGGAAGAGATCGTCAGGGTGCAACGCGAAATGATTTCCGAAGAGATTAATCCTGATGTCACAACGGTGCCCCAGATGTGGTGTCTCTACAAGGAGGTGCAGGATTACTATCACGAGGGGATGAGGGTGCCTGACGATGTGACCCTGCTGTGGGCCGAGGACAACTGGGGCAACGTGAGGCGGCTGCCAACAGCCGATGAGCGAAAACGCAGCGGAGGCGCAGGGGTATACTACCATTTTGATTATCACGGCGGGCCACGAAGCTACCAGTGGATCAACACCAGCCCCATTCCGAAGATATGGGACCAGATGTCGCTGGCCAAACAGTACGGTGCCGACAGGATATGGATTGTCAATGTGGGCCACCTGAGAGGATATGAGATCCCTGTCGAATATTTCCTTTCCCTGGCATGGGATACCGATGCCCTGGGAAGTGAGGAAATGTCAGGCTGGACCCGGCAGTGGGCAGCGGAGATTTTTGGTGCGGAACATGCCGCGGAGATAGCCTCCGTTATCAGGGAATATACCCGGTTCAACGGACGCCGCAAGCCCGAGTTGCTCTCACCGTTTACATACAGCCTTCTGAATTACAGCGAGGCTGAGCGGATTGTGGAAGATTATAACAGACTGGCAGCAAAGGCTGAACATATTGGTCAGCAATTGCCAGCTGAGATACAGGATGCATATTTTCATCTTGTTCTTTTCCCCGTGAAGGCATGTGCCCTGGTCAATGAACTCTATGACACTGCCGGGAAGAATGCCATGTATGCTGCCCAGGGAAGAGCCGGGACTGACGAGATGGCTGATCGTACGGAGCAGCTCTTCACTGGCGACACTGCGCTGATGGGATATTATAACCGCGTTTATGCCGGTGGCAGGTGGAAGCACTTCATGGACCAGGCTCACCTGGGATATATTGCCTGGAATGACCCGCCGGAGAACAGCCTCCGTCACATAAAGCTTGAGCGCCCCGCAGCCGTTCCGGGAATACTGCCAGCCGTGGCCGTTGAAGGGTCCGGGGAAGCATGGGCACTCAACCCTGCATCAGGATCCGACGAGAGATCACAGCCTGAGACTGCAGCAAGACCTGCGTCCACAACCCCGGTGACTCAGGCAACATCAGGAGCTCCCCTCCTGCCCCCGTTTGATGTTTTCAACAAACAGACCAGGTATTTTGAGATATTCAACCGCGGCACCGATCCTTTCGAATACACTGCCACAGCTGAAAATGCCTGGATCATCCTCAGCAGCAGCCGGGGTACCGTAACTGACCAGCAGAGGGTGAACGTTACAATCGACTGGTCAGCACTCCCCACCGGCCGGTATGAAAAGTCTGTTTCTGCTGACAGGCCGGCACCCTCCACTGAAATGTATGAGGGATATGTCACACTCATAGCTGCCGGAAGAGACATTAAAATCGGGATCACCGCGTTTCGTCCTGAAGCTCCTGATCCGTTAACAGTCGAAGGATTTGTTGAAGCTGACGGTTATGTGTCGATGGAAGCTGCCAGCTATACCGGAAAGCTTGATACTGAAGAGAGGCGCTGGGAGTGGATTGAAGACTACGGCAGAACCCGCTCCGGCATGCGTGCATATGCAGTTACAGATGCACCTCCGGCGACCCCCGGGAAAGACTCTCCCGTGCTGGAATACAAAATGTACCTGTTCTCGACTGGCGAGTTTGAAACAGTGCTTCATATGGCTCCCTCGCTCAACTTCCTGCCTGGCAGGAACTTCAAAATTGGGCTGTCAGTCGATGACGGAGTACCGCAACTGCTTACCGTGGTCCCCCTGGGCTTCAACGCCGAGAACTTCAACCGGGAATGGGAGGAGACCGTCCGTAACAGTACCCGCTATGTAAAGGGCAAAATCAATGTAACCGAACCCGGGTACCATACCCTCAGGGTGTGGATGATTGATCCGGGAATGGTGCTTGAAAAGATAGTAGTTAACACAGGCGGACTGAGGCCCTCATGCCTCGGCCCGCCGGAAAGCTATCGCAGGGAGTAGCAATAGGCAGTAGCGGTGATAATTAATGCACATAGGGCATAAAGTATTGTATATCTGTGATTAAATATGATATATTCGCCGTAGGCGATTAAGAATTGTAGAAAAATGCATACATAAAACAGGTTCCCCGCAGAGCCTGCCCCGCTAGCCGTCAGGCTTTCGGGGGGATAAAGCATTGTAAAACCAACAGACCTTCAGACNNATTCCGCTGAACGCACAGGTGCGACTGCCCAGGCTGATCAGCGACGGCATGGTGCTCCAGCGAGATACCGAACTGAAGATATGGGGTTGGGCTGCGCCCGGGGAAAATATTGCCATCGAATTCACAGGTAAACAATGCACCACCACGGCTGATTCATCCGGTGAATGGATGGTGATACTTCCGCCAATGCAGGCCGGCGGACCTTATAAAATGACCCTGACGGCAAGCAACAGTCTGACGGTAAGCGATATTCTGATTGGCGACGTATGGCTGTGCTCAGGGCAGTCAAATATGGAACTGCCGGTCAGGCGTGTCAGGCCACTTTATGAGGCAGATATTGCTGCGGCGGAAAATAACTCAATCAGGTCGTTTACAGTTCCAAAGACTTTTGTCTTCACAGGACCGCAGAGCGATCTGCCAGGAGGCAAATGGACGGCTGCGGACCCGGAGACGGTTCTTGACTTTTCCGCCGCAGCATGGTTTTTTGCCAGGGAGATCAATCAAACATACGGAGTGCCTGTAGGACTTCTGACATCAGCCTTCGGGGGTTCTCCGGCCGAGGCATGGATAAGCGAAGGGAGCCTGAAGGCATTTCCTGTATACTATGATGAACTCAGGCAACTGAACGAAGACTCCTACATAAGCAATATTGAAAAGGAAGACCGCCGGCGGATTGCCGAGTGGTACAGCAACCTGCAGAAGGCTGACACAGGCTACCAGACAGAGGGAGTGAGATGGCATGATGTGAACCTGAACACTGACGACTGGAGCAGTATGACCGTTCCGGGTTTTTGGTCAGCAACACCGCTTAAAGGAATCAACGGAGTCGTTTGGTTCAGGAAAGAGATTGACATCCCGGCATCTGTCGCCGGGCAGCCAGCTACGGTCAACCTGGGGAGGATCGTGGATGCGGATTCTGCTTTTCTGAACGGCACCTTCATCGGTTCAGTATCCTACCAGTACCCCCCGAGATGGTACACGGTACCGGAGGGTATCCTGAAAGAGGGAAAAAACATCCTGACGGTGAGAGTGATCAGCACCATCGGTGACGGTGGCTTCGTGCCGGACAAGACCTATGAACTGACAGCCGGTGACTTTAAAATGAGTCTCGAGGGAGAATGGAAATACAAGACAGGTGCCGTGATGCCCCCGCTGAGAGGCCAGACCTTCTTCGGCTACAAGCCCGCAGGGTTGTATAACGCGATGCTTGCACCGCTTCTGAACTACAGGGTGAAGGGTATACTCTGGTACCAGGGCGAGTCCAATGCCGGCAAGCCGGAAGAGTACAGAAGCCTCCTCCCGGCACTGATCAGGGACTGGAGAAAGAACCTCGGCCAGGGCGATCTGCCTTTTCTTGTGGTGCAACTTCCTAACTTCATGGAGGCAAGGGATACTCCCTATGAGAGCGGCTGGGCGCTGTTCAGGGAGGCACAGACTGAGGCGCTGAAACTCCCCGCTACCGGAATGGCAGTGACATACGATATAGGTGAATGGAATGACATACACCCGCTGAACAAGAAGGATGTTGGTGTCAGGCTGGCACTGGTTGCAAGAAAAGTTGCATACGGTGATTCAGAGGTGGTAGCCTCAGGCCCCACTTTCCGATCAATGGTGGTAAGGGGCCGGAAAGCAATTATTTCGTTTGACAACACCGGATCAGGACTAACGGTCCGCAATGGCAGAAGACCCGGTCATTTTGCAATAGCAGGTGAGGATATGACGTTTGTATGGGCAAAGGCCAGGATCCTTGGGAACCGGGTAATTGTCAAAAGCCGTGCAATCAAGAAGCCGGTGGCTGTCAGGTATGCCTGGGCTGATAACCCGGTTGGTGCCAATCTCTGTAACAGGGAGGGACTGCCGGCAGCACCTTTTCGTACTGATCAGGCAATAGGCAGTAGGCAATAGGCAATGGTGAAAATGCTATATATCACTGATTACCAATAGATCGGAGGCTTTCGACTTTCAGCCTTCCTCCCCCTGTAGATGCAGTTTTTGTCATCACAAAGATTGCACTGGGAAGGAGCATACTCAACATCTCTGCCGATGCCGATGATGCCGCTGACTGATTTTACCGGATTCATGAGGGCAGATTCGGTGAGGGTGATACCGCAAAAGTTATCGGGGAAGAAACTGAAAAGCTTATGCTGTTCGGCAACGTCCCAGCCACAATATCCGGGGCTGAACCGGTTGGTGATTTTCAATCCTTCGCCGGCAACTGCAAGACGCAGTTCCTCCTGCATCCTGTCAGCAGCGTTCTCAGCCGCCTCTGACCCTATTACATCATACACATACCCGCGCAGGAGGTCACCCTCCTTCATGGTTCTCCGGCTTTTCTCACCTACTTCAGGGCCGGCCGTGCAGATGAAGAGAGCCGCCCTTTCAGACTTCTTTATCTGGCTGAAGACAATGGGTTTGACATCAAACACTACTCCGTCTATATCAATTGATTTGTTGCCAGGATTGCATGTTAACCGCTCAAAAATAATATATTCTGCCCTGACCTCCCGAAGATGCAGGAGCTCTGCCGACACCTCCGCGATCAGGTCGGTGAGAGGCTCAGGCGCCGTACCCGGAGAGTATCCCATGGTTTGTGCCAGGGCTTCAGTACCAGGCAGAAGCTCACGGAAGGTATAACTGAACCTGTTCAGGATGGTTTTGTGGCTTGATAATGTTCGATGAATCTGATTGCATAATCGTCTCTCGCCAGGACGAGATCAGCTGCCCGTACCAGCCCCGAAATCTTCTCCGGGTTGGCGATCGGGCATGTGAGGCCACACATGATTGACATGGCCATGTAGGCGTTGTTGATGTTCTCGCGGTTGGGCAGGCCGAACGAGATGTTGCTGGCTCCCTGAGTTATGTTGTGCCCCAGCCGGTCATGTACCAGCTTTATCGTTTCCAGGGTCACCCTGCAGGAATTCGGATCAGCGCTGACAGCCATAGCCATCGGGTCAATAATCACATCCTCCTCCTTTATGCCGGCACGTACTGCGCGTTCAATGATCTTCTCAGCTATCCTCAACCGTTTCCCGGGATCATTTGTAATGCCGTCGTCATCAAGTACAAGGCCTATAATTGCCGCCCCGTACTCCCTGGCTACCGGGAGGAGTTTCTGCAGTGAGGCCTCCTCAGCGTTAACCGAATTGATGAGACATTTCCCTTTCGCCACCTTCAGCGCCGCTTCAATCGCCTTCGGATTCGGGGAATCAAGACATAGGGGTATATCGAAGTTGTCCTGAAGGGCGATCACGGCCTCGGGAAGAAGTGTTTCATCATCAACACCCGGGTATCCGACATTCACGTCCAGAACATCTGCCATGGCGCCAATCTGAGTTCGGGCAAGCTCCAGCATGTAACTGAAGTCTCTCTCCTGAAGAGTCGAGACCAGCTTCCTGCGCCTTGTCGGGTTGATGCATTCCCCGATTATTACCACAGGTCCCTCGGTGTCAATTGCAACCTCTCTTGTTATTCCCCTCAGTACAGTTATCATCTTTACAAATTGCTTCAGCCAGCCTGTTCACGTCAGTGTTTTCAGGTATTCCACCGCTCCCTGCGGATCGGGTGAGTAGAAGTCGGCACCTATTTTGCGGCAGAAATCTGCTGTAACAGGGGCTCCTCCCACGAGAATCTTCTGACCGGGGAATCTCTGCCGCAGTTCAGCCACGCTTTTCCGCATGTTTTCCATCGTAGTTGTCAGAAGGGCAGAGAGTCCTATAACTGCTCCGGGGTGCTTCTCGGCAGCCTCGATGAATTTCTCAGTGCTTACATCCACTCCCAGATCGATAATCTCCCAGCCGCCTCCTTCTATCATCATGGCTACCAGGTTCTTTCCTATGTCATGCAGATCACCTGTCACCGTACCGATGATAAAAGTGCCTCTCCGCTTTGTCTCGCCGGTGAGGTAATAGGGTCTGAGGTGTATCATTGAACTGTTCATCGCCTTGGCCGCCATAAGCATCTGGGGAACAAATATCTCGTTTCTGGAGAACTTCTGCCCTACTCTTGACATGGCAGGTATGAGGGCCTCCTCAAGAATTTCTCCAGGGCTTATGCCATCATCGAGAGCATGACGCGTCAGCTCAAAGGCCCCCTCCTGATCCTTCATCGCAGGAGGGTAAGGCGATTTTATATCAACCTTGCCAAATTCCACGCAGGTTAAGAGTTTCTCTAGAAGCTGATCCATTTCAGAAATTTATAACAGTAAAATAGGCCTGTTTCGGTACCAGGTTCACATCAAAGAGCAGGGGGTAGTTCTTTCTTCCCTGCACCGGGAAGTTATCGAGCCAGGTGTGGTTGTCAGCTATACCCCAAATGGTTATGCCTGAGATATCATCTTTGAAGGTCCTGAAGATCCTGAAGAATCTCCCGTAGGCAATAGCCTGTTTTAGGGCGATATCAGATGTGTATTCACTCTCAGGGTCACTGTTTGAAGGGTAGATTGAGACGTCAAGTTCACTTATCCGCAGTTCCACTCCGGCTTCCTTGTATCTGTTCAGAGCGGCCGTGATAAGGTCATCAGACGGTGCGTCAATGTTCCAGTGGCCCTGCAAGCCCATGCCGTCAACAAGACCTCTGCCCTTCAGGTCGACCAGGAGATTGTAGATTTTCTCTCTCTTTGTGGCGTTGGTAGCCGAGTAATCGTTATAAAAGAGCTTTGCGTCGGGATCGGCGGCCCGTGCTGTCTCGAAGGCTTTATAGATATAGTCAGCCCCGCAGATCTGATACCAGATAGTATTCTTGTAGGTACCGGATCCGTCGTCAATTGCCTCATTGACTACATCCCAACCATATATTCTGCCTTTGAAATGAGTCATTACGGTTATAATATGTGTCTCCAGTCTCTGCAGCACAAGCTCTTTTGAAGCAGGTACTGCTCCGTCCCTGAAGACCCAGTCAGGGACCTGGTTGTGCCAGCATAGTGTATGTCCGAACACCAGCATTCCGTTAGCACCTGCAAAGTCGACCAGCCTGTCTGCCGGACCGAAGTTAAAGACCCCTTCAGAGGGCTGCAGTGTTGACCATTTCATCACATTTTCTGCTGTGATGCTCGCAAAGTGGCGTTTCAGAAGCGCCACCCCGGCGGGGTCATCCAGTGATGCCGGCTCAATGGCGGTGCCAATGGCGAAGTATTCATTACCGGCATAATAATCCTTCAGCCCTTCGGTCACCTTATTGTACTCTGTCACATTCTGCGGCCTTGTATTCACTTCAGGCTCCGGTTCCTCGCCGTCACATGCCACCAAAACGGCCATCAGGGCCAGGGCCAGAAAATAAAAAATATCTCTCACTGCTAACTTTTTTTGATTCCGGAAAATATTCGGCAAAAATAGGGAAAAAGTGCCCGTGGACGAAGCCACGGACACTTTAACCTGAACCAACCCTAATTAATTACAAATTTTACATTATCAAGTCCGTAGGTCATAGTGCCCTTGCCGGAACTGTTGGCGGTGCCAAACACGAAGGCAAGGATGCGAAGACTGTTGGGGTGACAGTATGCTCCTGCGGTTGCCGTCACCTGGTCAGCAGTATACAACCCGCTGTTGTTCGATGCCTTGAAATCCTTCAGATGCAGGCTGACATGATGCCAGTCGCCGTCAGCCATGACATATGAGGTGGGACTATTGTAACCGTATGAATATTCACCGCTTGCGCCCCAGCCAAGAGCATCCATGGCAAAGATCTTGAACTTGATGGTGCCGTCACTCTGCTTCAGCGAGTCAGGCACAGCCATTATGTTAAGGTCAAATTCAAGATAGACCCCGTCAGGATTCGGTGTGAAGAGGGTGAACTTGTCATTGCCGGCCGCCGGACCCCAGAGGTAAATGCTCTTATTGTTGATGTCTCCATCGGTGGAGATGCTGGCATAAGTGCCTGATTCAGCGAGAACAAAGCCGCCAAACCCGTTGTTTTGAATATGGCTGTAACGATCCACAGGGAATATGGTCTCCCAATCGTTTACCCAGAACTCTCCGGTAAAAATGAACGGTATAGTGCTCTGCACCATGCCGTTGACAGTATAGAGCGAGATGAACCCTGCCATGTTTGCCGGCGCTGAGAGAAGCAGTTTGGTGTCGGTACGCGTCAGGATCTCTGCTTTAACCGAGCCAACCATCACAGAGTCGACAAGATCAAAGTTGGTTCCGTCAATCACGAATGATCTCGAATCTTCAGGCAACCCCTCATCGCCTTTCTGAGGAAGGAAGAGTGAGATTGTCGGCAGGTTGATCTGGAAGGTGCCGCCTTCCACGAACCCGTCAGGTAATGTGAGTTTTATGGTGCCGGTCGTTGCTCCTGCCGGAACGGTACAGGTTATTGATCCGTCGGCAAATGTGAATGGCGTAGCCTCCACGCTGCCGAACTCAACTTTGGTAACAACGTCAAGCATAGTCCCTGTGATTATGACCTCGTCTCCAATATCCAGAGAGGAAATGGAAGGTGTAATCGACTCAATCACTGGAAGGGCGAGAGAAAGGACCATATCGCTCACCGATTCGGCAGGTTTAAACATCCCGTAGCTGGTCAGGTAGGTATAGAACAGTCTTATGTTGGCAGTCTGAAGTCCCACCGGCGCAATTATCTGCAGCTCAGTTGCCGTGGGTGTTCCTTCGATCTCTGCCTGGAGGCTGCCAATGAATACCGAGTCCACCTGGTCTAGCAGGTTGCCGGTGATGGTGATGATATCACCACTGCTGGCAACTGCCGGATCAAAGGCAATGATGGTTGGTATGGGCGAGGGATCAACCACAAAGTTAGTCCTGGATGTTATTACCACACCACCCTTTACCAGTTTGATCTTTGATGTCAGAGCTCCGACCGGGACCACTGCACTTATCGAGGATGATGACTGGGACACAATCTCGCCGGCAATGCTTCCGAAGCCCACCTGTGTCACTCCGCTGAGGTCTCCACCCTGAATCATTACCGTGGAGCCCGGAGCGCCGTGTGACGGTGTGAAAGTAAACGGAATCTCATACTCAACCGGATCAATGAAAAGATCACCGGTCTCCTTGCAACCTGTCACAGCGAAAATGAGCAGCAGAATCGCAAAGGAAAGTTTTAAGAAAATATCTGATTTTTTCATTTTCGTTAGGTTCTAGTCAACAATAATAAACTTGATATTATCAACGGAGATCTTTTCCCCGAAGTTGCTGCTGGTAGCCTGGGCGGGCGGCTGGATCTTGACACCGGAGATGTCTTTGAACAATGGCAGCGGCATTTCCGGAGGGAATGTGCTCCCGTACCCTGATCCCATGTCATTGAATGGAAGAATAACTGAGTTCCATCCCTGGTTCAGGGATAGGGTTTTGCCCCACACATCCGAGCCGCGGGCGATCATGACGTTTACACTCATAGCCTTGGTCAGATGGATGTCAATGCATAGCCTTATCTTGGTCAGATCAGTGAAGGTGTCAGGCATGCCTGTGGTGTACAGATCAAGGTTGCCTCCCCAGCTGGTATTGTTGTCCTTGATGGTGAAGGTCCAGTACTTGCTCCTTGGAAACTCACCTGTCTCCTCCACATCATTGTCAAGGTTACCATTGCTGCTTATAAAACTCGCTGCAGCATAGTTGGTAATACCGTCAAAGTTGTTGATTATGATCTCTGTTCCGAGGATCATCGGGTAGGGTCCTGTGCTGACCCCACCGCTCTCGGTGGTGATGGCGATATTGCCGCCTGCAAATCCTGCCGGTGCAACCACCGTAAGTATCTTGTCGGATTCGATCACCATGGTGGATGAGACATCAACGTCATTGATCTTAATGACCTTCGAGAGGTGCAGTTCCTTGCCGTATAGCGATATTACATCGCCTTCATGGGCGGCTTCGGGCACTATTGCGAAGATCACCGGGGGTGAGATTATACGAAGAGGGATCTGGGCAATGCCTTTATCGGAAAAGAGCAGGGTGACAGTTATTACATCACCGAGAGGAGATGTTGCCGGTATGGTTATCTGCAGCTGCGTGGGGGTTGCAGTGAACGGAACCGGAACGTTATCGGTGTTAAGAAGCACCTTGTAAACCTCATCGAGGCCTGTCCCGGTAATGGTTACCACATCCCCTGGCTGGGTGACCTCCTTGTCAACGGAAGTGATGCGGTTATTCATGTCAATGACACCGGCATCCATATAGGTTTCCTTCTCCGTGCATCCTGTCACCAGCATGCCGATGAGAAACAAAACCAGCAAAATTCCTGATTTGATATTTATATGTTTCATTTTATAACTCATTTTGTTTAAGTTAATCTGCCTTTGCTTCTAGTAGCCTGGGTTCTGAGGAAACTCGTTGGATGTAAGGTCTATCTGACCCTGCGGAATAGGCCTCAGCACATGAGTGTCCTTTATGTTTGCATAGGCAGGAATATGACCGTCATCGCTGTATGCCACCGGTGACACAAGGTTACGTATCCTGTAGAGAAGCTGTATCTCGCCCGTTCCGGTGCGTGTTCTCACGAGATCCCACCACCGCATGTACTCTCCGCACAGCTCACGTGAGCGCTCTTCAAGAATGAAGTCGATGCCAGCATCTTTATCTGAGAGATCGGGTACCTTATTGCGCATCCTCTGGGCCGCCAGCACATTCTCTGCTGCAGAGCGGTTTGCCATGTAGGCGGCACGGTCACGTACCACATGCAACATGGCTGCTGCATCAACGGGCCTGTCGAGATACATGGCCGCTTCGGCAGCGATGAGATAGGTCTCGGCAAACCGGTGAACGATAAAAGGCCTTACGGAAGATTCTGCAACATCCGGACGGTCAATATCGTTGAACTTACTCAGTGCCGGGTATACTGACATTGTCTGGCCGTTGTTATTGTAATACTGTGAGGGCGGGAATATCTTCACGGCCCTTGCGGCAGGCGGATTCTCAAATCCGGGCAGCCAGGCAGCAGTATCACCGAGGGCAAAGCCCGGGGCAGTGATCCCTGCCGCATCATTCAACAGCCATACGGTCTGGAAGCTCTTGAAATAACGGGTATCATCACTTCTCTCACCAAAGGTGACATCCAGCAGGTAGTTTGTGGGCCTGATACGGTGCCACGGCCTGCCGTAAGGGATGTCGCGCGTAAGTCCGCCTACCCCCCATGCCGAGTAGTTAGGTCTGAAGAACATGAATGCTATGTTGTTTTTGCTGCTTGAGCCTGCACCTGATGGGTTTCCTGCGTCGTTGTAAAGGATGTCAGTGTTCCTTTCAACAGTGAAGATAACTTCAGGACCGTGCTCGTTGCGAGGTTCAAAAACCTTCTCAAAATCCTGCTCCAGCTCAAGGCCGTAGCTGCCCTTGTTGTTTATCAGCTCCATGGCGTTATTATATGCCTGCTGGTAATCGGCGGCAGCACTGGCACCGGAGGTTGTTGCCCTTGTCAGGTAAACCTTGGCAAGCAGATGGGTTGCTGCTGCTGCATCTGCCCTGCCGGGTTCCTCCTCTATGACCGGAAGGACAGTTTTGGCCTCTTCCAGATCGGAGATAATGGCAGCATATACATCAGCCACGGGATCGCGGTAAGCCTCCGTCGAAGGCTCCTGTATGAAGTCGAGGCTGAGCGGACAGGAACCGAAGGTTTGTACTATCAGGAAGTACCAGGTAGCGCGGATATATTTGGCTTCAGCAGTCACTTTTTTGACCTCTGCCTCCGGCATGCCACATTCCGGCGCAAATTTGATGACGGCATTGGCCGTATTGATTCCGGTATAACCCCAGTTCCAGAGCCCGCTGATAGCATTGTCTGCAGCCATGCCGGCCTGGTAAAGGTTGAAGTTGGCATTCCCGTCAGGGCCCTTCTGCCATTCGTCGGTACCCGAACAGGTCGCGTTCATTGCGCTTTCACCACCATAGATATATCTCAGGTCTGAATAGGCTGACCATAGTGCCGAGTACACACCCGACTCAGTTTCAAGATACTGGGCAGTGAGTAATGATTTCGGATCTTCCTTCAGGAAATCCTCACATGAGAATGTGAAGGCAAGAACAAAAATCACTGCTATATATTTAATATTCTTCATCATAATAAGTTGAATTTAGAATCTTACATTTATACCAAAGATATACTTCCGTATCGGCGGGATACCCGTACCGACAACCAGTGTCCTTCCGGGCATTGCAAGAGCATCTATGTCGGAAGCAGCCGTATTTGTGGGTTCCGGATCAAGCCCGCCTGCTTTCAGGTACTCTGAGAAGAAGATGAAGGGATCGGTAACTGAAGCATAGACCCTGATGCCTGAGCTGGCACCCAGCCACTTTGTGTACCGGGGGTCGATGTTATAACCCAGGTTGATGCTTCGTACCTTGAGGAACGATCCGTCAAAATATCCCAGGACATTGGTCCTGGCTGCATTTATCGACATATCAGGTTTAGGCATGTCATTGGTGGGGTTGTCTGCTGACCAGTAGTCAACCTTCAGCTGACCGCGCCTGCCGTCAAGACGGTTCCAGTAGTTGTTCGGCATATGCAGGGTGCTGGCAATAGTGCCTCCCACGCGGAAATAACCTACAACGGAGAGGTCAAATCCCTGCCAGCCCCATGACGAGGTAAAACCTCCCATGAAGAGGGGCTGTGACGAGCCCAGCACCTTCCGGTCCTTGTCGTCTATCTTGCCGTCCGGTTCCAGTGGTCCGTCACCGTCAGGATCGAGATCTTCAAGCTTGATGTCGCCGGGCTTGGCACCGTAGGAAGCAGCCTGTACCTCTTCACCGAGCTGCCATATGCCCAGTTTAACATAGTCATAAATGGCGCTTGAGGGATGCCCCACAAACCAGCCGTTACCGATATCCTGCTTGATGGAGGTGTCCTGAAGAGCGGTGATCTTCTCCCTGTTGAGGAAGATATTGGTATTCACATCCCAGAAGAAACCCTTTTCTGTCTGCGGTGAGATGATTACACCGTTAAGGACCACCTCAATTCCCTTGTTCTCGGTGGCTCCGATATTCTTCATGAATGATCCGGGAACACCCTGTGAAGGGGGAAGAGAGACACCCAGAAGAACGCCGTCGGTCTTCTGGAGGTATACGTCTACAGAACCGTTGATACGGTCATCAAGGAAACCGAAGTCAAGACCCAGATTGGTCTGCTTGGTGAACTCCCACGTCAGTTCCGTATTCGGCAGGGTAGATACATAATAGCCATAGACACCTCTGTCGTCAAAGCTGTATTTCGTCTTTGACAGTCCGCCGAGTGTGGAATATGGGTTAATGGAGGTGTTGGATGTCTGTCCGTAGCCGGCGCGCAGCTTCAGAGTTGAGATGGTCCTGGAGTCACGGAGGAAGGACTCCTCCCTGATCTTCCATGCCAGTGCGAGTGCCGGGTAGGAGTGCCATTTCTTTCCTTCGGCCAGTCTTGAGGAACCGTCGCTTCTCCCCGTCAGTGTGATCAGGTACCTGTCCTTGAACGAGTAGTTGATCCTCCCCATGAATGAAGCCAGCGACCAGTTTGAGTAGTAGTTGCCCGAGCTGCTGGCATCTTTTGTCTCGAAGAGCCCGAAGTTGTTCCACTGGATGTAGTCTGCCGCAAGAGTGGTTCCGGTAAAGCTTGATCCGGTAGAGGTGGATTCCTGGACACTCTGCATGGCCGTGATGCCCAGCCTGTGGTCTCCACTGGCCATATCATAAAGCAGCAGGTTCTCAATGGTATATCCCAGGTTATCGCTGTTTGAAACTGTTCCCGTGCTTTCGCTTCCCTGCCTCATATGGGTATCCTTACCCTGGTAGCTGGTATATTTAGAGGTATTGAAGTCAAACCCTAGGTTAGCCCTGTACTTCAGCCCTTTTAAAAGATCAACTTCAAGATACATGGTATTGAATGATGAATTGCTCCGGTTTCTGTCGCCCCAGTTTGTCTGGTCGAGAAAGGTAAGCGGATTATAGGTATTGTCAGTGTCGTATGCAGGCTGTTTGTTGACTGTGCCGTCTTCATTGTACGGGACCATCAGGGGAGAGAGGGAGTATATCGGCCACATCATCTGCGTTGCCTGTGAATCCTTCGTTGTTGCTATTGAATTCATCGAGGTGATACCCAGCCTGAACCTTTTGCCGATCTGCTGGTCTATAGCCATGCGGAGGTTATACCTGCCGTACTCAATCAGCGGCAGGACGCCCGTCTCATCGTAGAAACCTCCCGATAGGGCATACTGGAACTTATCGGTTCCGCCGGAGAAGCTCAGCTCATGATTATGTGTCTGTCCGGTCTGGTACATCAGGTTCTGCCAGTCAACGTCGCGACCCAGAAGCATCGATTCAATCTCATCAGTCATGTAATTGTTATAATTGGCCACGGAACGGAACTTGATAAACTCCTCGGCATTAAAGACATCATAGGAGCGGGCTACGGTGTTAAGCCCGTAGTAGCCGTTGTAGTTTACCTTTATGGCTCCGGCNNGCAATATCATCCGAGGCTATGTCATTGATGCTTCCACCGTAAGGGATGCCGTCAACGATTATCAGCGGGTCGTTTGAGGCCGACAGTGAGCGGTTACCACGGATCCTGATCTGGGAACCGGCACCCGGCTGACGTCCTATGTTCTGTATCTCCACACCGGCAGTTTTGCCCTGCAGGGCTTTGACCACCGTGGCAGCAGGGACATCCCGTATCTTGTCAACGTCCACTGAAGTGATTGATCCTGTTACATCACTTTTTCTTACGGTTCCGTAACCAACCACAACTACCTCATCGAGGCCGATGGTGCTTGTCTCCAGTGTTAGATTGACTACTGTGCGTGTGCCTACGGCGATCTCCGTTGTTTCATACCCTACGAAAGAGAAGACCAGCACAGGATCAGCCGATGTTACGGTGATTCTGAACTGTCCGTTCGCATCTGTCAGTACGCCGTTGGTAGTTCCTTTCTCCAGGATGCTTACGGAAGGCAGGGGAGTACCGTCTCTTTCCGTAACCTGGCCTGTGATTACTCTCTGCTGGGCTATCACCTGTCCGTCAGGATGATATCCCAGGGCGAATGCCCTGCCTGCGCTGGCTGGCAGAAGTAATGCCGTAAGCGTCAGGCCTAAAAGTAGTTTTCCGAAGTATTTCTTCAAGACAATACCTGGTTTCGAGGGATTTTTAATCATAAGGTTTGTGTTTTAAGGTTAACTTGTCTGGATTGTCAGCGGCAGGGTAGGCCACAGGGCTGTTTTCTGCCGTGCGTTCAGGAAACAGGTTTCCGTTTCAGGGAGAATTGTCGTTTATTCGCATGGCTGATAATTTGTCTGATACAACTATATATTAGTTTCATTCTCATCCAGACCGCACCCGGAGTGGTGACCAGGGAGCAGGCAACCCTCAAAAAGCCTGATTTCCCGTCATTTTCTCCATCAAAACCCTGCAATACTACCTTGGAAAATAGTCTACAACATGGTAAATATAATAAATATTTTTTAATAATGCAACCGATTGCAATAATTTTTTTGAATTAAAGATAGCTCCTTCGGTGCCTGAAAGCAGCAAATAATGAGAATATGTTTGAACATAGCTCCAGATAAGTTGACTTTACCTCAGCTTCACTGAAGCATAAATGTAATCGGTATCAAAGCTTCCGTCACTACTTCTTTTGTAGTATAGGGTAATCGGGTAGTACAGATTTTCAGTGCAGGGTAACAGGTTAAACGGGGATGTTTACCGGAGGTGGCCTGGCGCAGGTATTATGGCAAGGAGTTGCTGCGGGGTACTGGTCTTTCTGAAGTGGAACCGGCAGACATGTTTCTGCAGGGGTCGGGCTGTTGTATCCGGGAAGGGGTATTCATTGGTTATGGTTCCTGGCATGGCAGGAGCATAACACAAAAAAGCCCCGACTGTTTCCAATCGGGGCTTTGTCTGTAAAGTCGGCGGCGACCTACTCTCCCACATTTTGCTCTGCAGTACCATCGGCGCAGGAGGGCTTAACTTCTCTGTTCGGAATGGGAAGAGGTGGAACCCCTCCGCTAAAGCCACCTGAAGACTTTAAATATCGTGACATGCTGGTTTAATTGTAAGTTTAATAAGACATTCCTCAGAAAGCTCACGGGTAATTAGTACTGCTTGGCTTTGATGTTGCCACCTTTACACCTGCAGCCTATCAACGTCGTAGTCTACAACGACCCTTAAGGGAAATCTCATCTTGAGACGAGCTTCGCACTTAGATGCTTTCAGTGCTTATCTCTTCCAAACATAGCTACCCTGCGATGCAGCTGGCGCCACAACAGGTACACTAGAGGTCTGTCCAACACGGTCCTCTCGTACTAGTGTCAGGTTCTCTCAAATTTCCTACGCCCACAACAGATAGGGACCGAACTGT
>DFYY01000018.1 GCA_002383485.1 Bacteroidales bacterium UBA4070
ATGAGTTCCCGTTCTGGTCATTTCAGTCAATTGTGCTCGTTCGTCCTGTGTAAGAGTAACTTTGTAAGTGTTCATAGCCATTTTTTTGGCTAAGATACAAAATATTCTGATTACGTCATATTAAATGTGACGTGACTCTACGGCTCAAACACCATCTCGCTCTGCCCGCCAACCACATCCTCCCGGATGAACCGGAGGCTTAAAAGCAGCTCCTTCGTCTCCTCCACGCCCAATCGTTGAGTGTTATGCGAGGTATATTCTTCAACCTGCGAGACAGCCTCGGTGCCTTCAGTAAAGTATTTATTGTAGTTCAGATCGCGGGTGTCGGCCGGAATCCTGAAGAAATCGCCAAGATCCTCCGCCTTCACCATCTCCTCACGATTAACCAGCGTCTCAAAAAGCTTCTCCCCGTGCCGCGAGCCAATGACCCTGATCTCGGAGGAAGACCGGTATAGCGACTTTATAGCATGCGCAAGACTCTCAATTGTGGTAGCCGGTGACTTTTTGACAAAAATGTCGCCGTTCTCCCCATGCTCAAACGCAAACAAAACCAGATCCACCGCACTCTCGAGACTCATCATGAACCTCGTCATATTGGGATCGGTCACGGTAATGGGCTGCCCAGACTTCATCTGGTTCACAAACAGCGGAATAACCGACCCTCGCGAGGCCAATACGTTCCCGTACCTCGTGCCGCAGAAGACCGTGCCGCTGCCGTTGAGATTGCGCGACTTCGCAACCATCACCTTCTCGCTCAGCGCCTTGGTCATACCCATCGCGTTGATAGGATAGACAGCCTTGTCGGTGCTCAGCACTATCACCCTCTTTACACGATGAAACTCGGCTGAATCAAGCACATTCTCGCAGCCCAGCACGTTCGTCCTTACAGCCTCTGCCGGGAAGAACTCGCACGAGGGCACCTGCTTGAGCGCCGCGGCATGAAAGACATAGTCGACGCCCTTCATCGCGGTATCAATGCTACGCCGGTCGCGCACATCGCCTATGAAATATTTTATCTTCGGATTTTTGTAAAACTGCCGCATGTCGTCCTGCTTCTTCTCGTCGCGACTGAAAATCCGTATCTCGCGAATATCAGTATCAAGAAACCTGCGCAAGACTGCATTGCCAAAGGAGCCGGTTCCCCCGGTTATCAATAAACATTTTCCGTTAAAGTCCATTATTTAATTTGTACAGTTATTGTAAATAAAAACGGAGGCTGCCAGACTAAATTATTTCACAGGAGCGCTCTTTGCCTCCTTGAACTTCCCGTTGGTAGTATGATACTCCGGGATGAGGTCCTTCATGACCTGAACCACTTCGCACGCGCAGAGCGAATAAAGATCATTCAGCAGCCAGTCGATCCGCTCAAGCACTAACGTGCCATCAATCGCCTCCACATGCGCCTTTTTGATCTTCTCGTGGTGCGTCGGTATTGTCAGCTCGGCATCGGTCAGCAACTCCTCGTATAATTTTTCGCCGGGCCGCAGACCGGTATAGACTATCTGTATGTCCTTGTCGGGGATGAACCCCGAAAGCTTTATCATCGCCTTTGCGAGGTCGGCTATCTTCACCTGCTGGCCCATGTCGAAGACGAAGATCTCGCCGCCCTGTCCCATGAATCCCGCCTCAAGGACCAGCTGGCACGCCTCCGGGATGGTCATGAAGTAACGATAGACCTCGGGATGGGTCACAGTGACCGGGCCGCCGTTCTCGATCTGCTTCGCGAAGATGGGGATGACCGAACCGTTCGAGCCCATCACGTTGCCGAACCTGGTAATGATGAACTGAGTGGAGTGTCCCTTCTGCCGGGCTCTCGACTGCACCACCTTCTCGCACAGGCGCTTCGAGGCGCCCATAACGCTTGACGGGTTAACCGATTTGTCGGTGGAAATCATCACGAATTTCTCGACCTCGTACTTTATTGCCAGCTCTGAAACGATACTTGTGCCACCCACATTCACCCTGACTGCCTCGTGCGGATTTTCCTCCATCAGGGAGACGTGCTTGTATGCAGCAGCGTGGAAGACGATGTGAGGCCTGTATTCGGTGAAGATGTACTCCATCCGGGCGATGTTGGTGACATCGGCTGGCACGATGCGGAACCTTGCATCGAGGAATTTCTCCCTGAGTTCGTTCTGCAGATAGAATAAAGGCGTTTCTGCCTGGTCAACGAGGATAACGCTCTTACACTGGAAGCTGGTCAGCTGTCGTGCAATCTCTGAGCCGATTGATCCCGCAGCTCCGGTAATGAGTATGGTCTTGTCGGTCAGACCTTTCTTTATAGTGTTTATGTCGAGTTTAATCGGTTCGCGTCCGAGGAGGTCTTCGAGATCGACCCGCTTGAACTGCGGCATACGCAGCTGGCCTGCAAGCCACTTATCTACTTCGGGTGTATCGAGGACCTCGAGGCCGACTGCAATTGCAGACCTTATAATACTGCTCTTTCTGTCAACGGTCAGGGCCTTGATGGCGATGATAAGGCTTTCGATCTTATTCTTTTCGATGAATTCAGCGGTCAGTACCGAGGGGCCGTAGACGTTTATCCCGTTGATCTTCTTACCCTGAAGGTTCCTGTCGTCATCGATAAATCCTGACACATGGAACCCGTAGCGCGGGTCGCTCAGCACAACTCTCTTGACAACGAATCCCAGCTCACCCGCGCCGTAGATCAGTACTCTCTTCTTGTTTTTCGATGTTCCCGTGGCGAACAGAAAGACGAGCTTTACAAGTATTCTTCCGAAGAAGAGTAGTAAAGAGACAGCTACATAGTGAATCAGGATAATTGACTGCGGTATGGCGAGTAAGTCAGCCCAGTGAAGCCAATTTCCGATCAGGGAGAAGAATATCAGAACGGCGGCCGAGCAGGTAGTAACGACAAATACGAGAGTAATGTCAGTAAGGGTTGTATGTCGGATAAGGCCGGAATATGACCTGAAGATGATGCAGAAGAGTCCGTATACGGCAGTTGCGATCAGTCCCTGCCATGCGAAGATGCCCATCCTGTCGGCCGGGATGTGGAAATTGAACCGCAGGACATATGCGATGAGGAAGGCTGTAAATACAACGGCGAGGTCAGCCAGAAACACGAGCCACCTGGGCACAGAATGTGTGTTGAAGATGTCAAGTGACTTCTTTCTCAGGTGTAAGATCCATGCAGGATAAATATCTGCCATTTTAAATTTGTAACCTATCGTATAACGGTCTGGAAATCATCTGATCCTGACCGGTAAATTTCAAAATCTAAACCCCGTTTCATTGCCGTCAGGGCAGGCTTCCGCCCCGTCAGTCCCATGGGCATTCTTATCTAAACGACTATAAATGAGTGCAATTGCGTCAGTATTGCTTTTTATTTCAGTCGATCATAAATAAGATGTTGCCTGGGGTCGGACAAGGCGTTGCACATAAATTTGCAAATGTGAAATTAATCAAAGAAACGGTCGTCGGCAAGTGTTGTTGCATACATAACACCCAAAAAATGCGACTTTCCAAACATTTATTCCTCCGTTTTCAACCACTAACTCTCTGATTTGGCTTATTAACAACCGGAAGGGTGCAATTGGTCAAAACGGGGAGGATTTTGACGAATGTCAGGGAAATTTTGACATAGGTCAATAGTATGAAAATCAATACAATTATGGGAATATTCATTCACGCGAAGCAAATTGGACTTGTAACAATTACGAACGTTCGTCGTTAAAAAAGGTATGTTAGTCACAAGAAAAGGTATATTTGTCAACTATTACGGACTTATGAGATACAGTCTGGCCCTTTGCATCCTCCTGATTACCGGTTTGATCCACGGGCAGACAATTCTGACTATTGAGGGGAAGACCTATACCAACACGGATGCCACGTGGGGTGGAGTGAACATTCCAAGATCGGTGCCAACCAAGCTCACTTTCAAGAATAATTCGATAACCTCCGTTAATACCTCAGGCTACATGTTGCAGGCAGGAGATGAAATGGTTGCGGTCACAAATAATAACCTTGACGGTGCAGTTATAACCGGCAACAAACTCATCTGGAACGGAACAGATATGAAGTCCATAACTCATGGACTTTTTACCGGGCATATTCTCGATGCAGTTATCAGATATAATTATCTTGACCATGTTCCAATGGGAATAATCCGGAAGTCTGCCAACAACATGGCCGACAACGAAGGCGGGGTGGCCTATAATATTGTGAAGAGCGGGGCGGTTGGAATCAATATTAAGGGTATGAGTAATGTCAGGGTCTATAACAATACCCTTTACACAGACAGAACACCCTCTGAAACCTGGCGAGGACTGATCTACATTTATACCAATATTGACGTCAGTCCGAACTCAGTTGCGCAGGGGACGAAAATTTACAATAATATATTCTATACTAAGCATCAGACCTACTGTATCCAGATTGCTGATGCAGAAAGTACCGTTGGTCTGGAGTCCGACTACAACATCTTTTACTGCGAGTCAGGCGCTCCTCTCTTCTTTTATTGTGGTGAAGTCAAGACATTTGCCCAGTGGCAGGCACTGGGGTATGACACCCATTCCAGAGTGATCAATCCAAACTTCAAGGACTTCGTAAGTTTCGTGCCGGCGGCGCGGCTCGATTATGGAACCAGCCTGGGTTCGGCATGGACAGAAGGACTCTCCGTCAATGCAAAATGGGGAACAACGAATCCCGAAACCACCATTCAAAACGGCACGTGGCAGGTTGGTGCCGTGATATACAAGGAGGTTGTTACGACACCTATTCCGATTCCGATTCCGACATATGCAGGATCGGTCATCAGTGATGCTGCACCGGCACGAATTGAACTTAGCTTCAGCCTGGATATTGCCTCCATAGTGCCGGCAACATCTTCTTTCAGTGTCTCTGTAAATGGTTTATCCAGGGGTGTCAGCACAGTTTTGGTGTCTGGTGCAAAGGTTCTTCTTACGCTGTCCAGTCCGGTTATGTATGGAGACATAGTCACTGTAGCATATACAAAACCTGCCACAAACCCTTTGCAGACATCCGAAGGCGGACAGGCAGCATCTTTTACAGCCCAGACAGTGACCAACAACCGCATTGCCCCGGTTAATTCGCCACCTTCAATAAATATCTCCTCACCGACAAAGAGCACAGGGTTTGTAGCTCCTGCAACAATTACAATAGATGCTTCAGCTTCTGACTCCGACGGGACCATTGTCAAGGTAGAATTCTATAACGGAACAGTCAAACTGGGGGAGCGGGTATCTGCTCCCTGGTCGTATATATGGAAAGATGTCAGTGAAGGCACTTACTCCATCACTGCAACAGCCACTGACAATTCCAATTCCAGGACCACATCGGCTCCGGTAACCGTAGTGGTTGAAAAAGCTGCTCCGGCCATTAACCAAATTCCATCAGTTTCAATTGCGTCCCCACTGAATAAAGTAAGCTTTGAGCTGCCAGCATCTGTAACATTCACTGCAAATGCGACTGACAGCGATGGATCAGTAATCAAAGTTGAATTTTATGTCGGGGCGGAATTGGTCGGCGAATGCCCCTATTCTCCCTATGCCTTCACATTTGACTTTGATACTGCAGGAACTTATGAAATCACGGCCAAAGTGTTTGATAATCTTAGCGCAAGCGCTATATCAGATCCAGTCAGTATTACAGTGAATTTCGGGAGACCGAACCCGGATCTGATAACCCTTTATCCTAATCCAAACTATGGTACTTTTACTGTAGATCTGACAAATCTGCCTGAGGATGAGGAACCGTATACCATATCCTTAGTCAGTCTTTCCGGCATGACTATACGCAGTGAACTCTCTGAAGCAGAGGAAGTCAATAAATACTTTGACATTTCAGACTTGCCAGGAGGCAATTACGTCATAATGATATCCTTGCGAGGACAGGTGATTTCAGCAAAACAGTTTATCAAGCTTTAGCAAGCCGTATCGCTACAGTCAATCTGTCACATAGTACCAGGACTCCAACCCTGGTTGTGATGGGTTGGTCAAAATAGTCTTTGCCAGGTGTTCAAACAATAATAAATTTGTTCCCTTACACTGTCACAAGCCTTTCTAATTGGTTTAGCCCCCTATTATTCGG
>DFYY01000047.1 GCA_002383485.1 Bacteroidales bacterium UBA4070
TAAAGCATCTCTCCTTAATCATCAATTACTTCTTTTATCAGGTGAGACATGTGGTTGGTCATGAACTGTTTGATATCGTGGTTTCTTTCCCTTCTCTTTGCGTAGCTTAATAACCTGGTAAAATTTATAGCGTAGTTGCTGAGGGCATTTCTATAAATGTGAATCAATTCACCACCTTGCAAATAATAAAAAAGTCGTTCTTCAGCAAACAGGTCAACCAGTATCTTCTCAAGAGTCGGAGTATAAAACCTGATATTGTTTTCGATTCTTTTCGCAATCGGAGCCCTTGTCAGTAATTTCCTGATGATTACCGGTTGATTGCTTTCAGCTATATAGAAATCAATGGCCTTTTCATCAGGATTTAAGAACACTTCTTTGTGCATGTTATCTTTTAATGTGTAGAAAAGCGATTCTTCATATCCCTTTTCGACCTCAATGAATAGACTGGATTTACTTGTTTGGTGTTGGAGAAATTCGTTTAACCAGGCAGTTTCCCAGATACAAATCCTGACTTCATCGAACTTGTTGGTAAGTTGCCTGGCAATCTTCAGCAGATTTGGTGAGATGTCGGGATTGTATTCAGGTTTACGGGAAATAACATACAATCCTCTTTTCAGAGGCTTAATTATATTTCTGTTCTTCAGGTCATGGATTCTCCACCCAAAGGTTCCTTCTTTTAGTTCGGGTTCGAAATCACGGTAGAACCGAAGGAGTTCTTCACGGGTAAATGATTCTTTGGCCTTGAACTCTTCGATCATTTTATTTTCTAATATCTTAGCCATCCTGGATTCAAATTTTACCAAAGATAATAAATTCTGGCTTATATTGGAAGTCAAAAAAACGCCAGTATTTTGAAAAAATGGCAAAAATTGGAATCATTTCAATTATGCCAGTGCCTCCTGGATCAGTTCTTTTTCCTACAGCTTGAGGTATGGAGATTAAGGCTATAAATTAAGGTTTATTTTTCCAGTCTGCTGCACTTTGAATTATAGGCGGGCTATAATAATCGGCTCTGACAACTAAGGATATTCGCAAATTCTTCCATGTTTGAGGGAGTCCTCCTTAGTACCGGCGGAGTCCGTAGTTACGCTTTGCCAATTGTTTATTCACCATTGAAATGTCAAATTCCCTATGGTCGAAGTTCCCTCCAAGCCAGGTAATGAAGCTTTCGTATTCTCTGTTATTGGGATTTCGCAGGACCTTTAACATTCTCATGTAACCTCCCATTCCGCCTACATCTTCGGGTGGACATTTCATGGCGCCATCAATGCAGACCGGGTACTTGACATCTGCATCCGGTTTAAGGAACTTCTCTAACAGTATTTCATGCATCCAGCCATCCCCAAAATCATATTCATAGATGATTGTATTTTTAACGAAACGCAATAACTCATTTAGTTTAAGCCCTTTATAGTCCACATTATTCATGTCCTCCCATAAATCATCATCAGGCATTTTTTCAGTATAGAAGGCTTCGTCCTTTATGAATTGATGCAAATGCGAATTTGTCCATCCCATAGTGGTCTGAATGACTTTGTGAAGATCTGAGAGAAGTATGTCCTCCTCTACCAAAATCCTGCGCCAGATCCTGGGCCTCGATTCAATTAAAGTAATTCTGAGCTGATAAATCCAATTACCCATTTTTTGATTTAAAGATAATTATTTCCCGCTCTGATGTCTCTACTCTCTGGCTTTTCAGCCGGATCCGTCCCCCCGGGATCACAGTTGATTGTGATATATCCTGTCGCTTTCTGTCAGATTATGCCAATAACATGCAGGATGCTCCTGATGCCCAGTCCCGTTGCAATAAGAACCACAATACCTCCGAGTATGTTCGAGAGGAGCGTATTTACGTTGTCGCCCATTATCCTGCGGCTGTTCATCACCACGAGGAGGTAGACGGCTATCACCGGCAGCAGGATACCGTTTGCCACCTGTGCGAAGAGGATCGCTTCGACGGGTTTGAATCCCAGCATCGCGAAGAGCACTCCTGCCAGCAGGATGAACATCCAGATCATACGGAATCGCGCAGAGCGAAGGTCACGTTTCCAGCCCATGATGCCGGCTGTGGCGTAGGCTGCGGCCATCGGGGCGGTGATTGAAGAGGAGATGCCTGCGGCGAAGAGGCCTATGCTTATGATGTACCTGGCCCATCGCCCTGCGAGAGGCTCGAGCTGACGTGCCATATCTGTGCCCGAGGCGATATCCGTTCCTGTACCCGCGAAGGCGGCGGCGGCTGTAACGATGACGGCCATCGATATCACCCCTCCGAGGATCATCGATACCGATATATCCCACCTCGCTGCCGGGAGATCGGAGGGGCTGTGCCACCGTTCCTGCACTGCCGAGGCATGGAGGAAGAGGTTATATGGCACCACGGTGGTGCCGATGAGCCCCACGAGTGTCAGCACTGCACCTTTTGGGATTGAGGGGATGAACATCCCCCTGAGCAGGGCAGGCAGTTCGGGTGCGACTATTATTGCCGTGGTGAGGAAGGTGAGGCTCATGATTATCACCAGGGCGATGAGCACTCTCTCCATGAGCTTATAGCTGCCGGCGAGGAGCAGGAGGAAGGCAATAGCGGCGGTGATTGCCACCCAGAAGCGGAGGGTGAGTGTACCGGAGTTGAAGATAGTGGCCGGGCCGGCGGGTGTCAGGGAACCGGCTGCCGTCCCGGCGGCTGACAGTGTGCCGGCTGCCGTCCCGGCGGCTGACAGTGTGCCGGCTGCTGTCCCGGGGCTTGAAAGTGCCCCGGTGCTGGCCTGGGTTTCCGGGCCGAAGAGGGTCTCCAGGCCCATCGATGCGCCCAGCAGGTTGCCCGTCTGGAAGGCTGCGTTACCGAGTGTTATGGCGGAGATGACGAGTATGGCGGTGATGATTTTTGCAGCGGGTTTTGTGAAGTGTGCGCGCAGTGCCTCGCCGAGGCCGTTTCTGGAGATGATGCCGAGTCTCGCCGCCATCTCCTGGAGGATGATTGTTGCCGTCACAGAGAAGACCATACCCCAGAGGAGGGCATAGCCGAACTTCGCCCCTGCGAGAGTGCAGGTGGTGATTGTTCCCGGGCCGATGAATGCGGCAGTGACGAGGGCACCGGGGCCGATTTTAAATCTTGTACGCTTGCTGGGTGTGGGCATTCCGTGGCAGGTTTAATTCCTTCAGTCTTCACTGATGATAAAACCAGTGAATTTTTTCCGGGTGATTACTGTCACAGTGGCTTCAGGGTAAGATGTAAGGAACGACTTTGGAAATTTTACACCGGATGAGTCAGTCCACTTGAATTCGTATGCATCTGTTTTTCCTTCGCTTTCTTCGAGATAGTCGATCTCCTGCTGCAATGTTGTTCTCCAAAAATACTGGTTTACCCATCTTCTGCTATAATGATTACATTTGATCCGCTCAGCAATAAGGAAGTTTTCCCACAATGCTCCCGTGTCCTGCCTCATGGCTAAAGGATTAAAATTTGCAATCAGGGCGTTCCTGATACCGGTATCATAGAAGTATATCTTTCTGCTTTTACCAATTTCAGTTCTCAGATTCCTTCGGTATGGCGATAGCCTGAAAACTACGAAAGCCTTTTCGAGAAGGTCAATATAGGCACTTACTGTTTTATTGTTGACCTGCAGCAATCGTGACAGTTCATTATAGGATACCTCATTACCAATCTGAAGAGCCAGAGCCCTCAGGAGATTCACGACCAATTGGGGCCGCCTGATACCTTCAAACGCAAGAAGATCCTTATACAGAAAACTGTCAGTGAGTTGCCTGAGAATTTCCTTCTCATCACCGGGATTACTTATGACCTCGGGATACATTCCGTAGAGGAGCCTTGACTCCAGCTGCTTCAGAGCATTAATATGACTGACATGGTCAGCAAACTCACTCCAGCTTACCGGATACAGAAGGTATTCCCATTTTCTCCCTGTCAGGGGCTCATTAATCCTGTCTGCAAGTTCAAATGAGGATGAACCGCTAACCAAAAGTTGTATGTTCTTAAAAGTATCAGTAATTAGCTTAAGGGTCAGACCGGTGTTGTTTATTCGCTGAGCTTCATCAATAAAGACTGTGTCATGCTTTCCCAGCAATTGTCTAAGGCTTTCAGTATTTGCAGCATCAAGTTGTTCCCTTACAACAGGATCGTCACAGTTCAGCATGAGGAAATCACCAGTGGTACTTAGTATTTTATTTATCAGCGTGGTTTTGCCCGTTTGACGAGGTCCCATCACTATGATCGCTTTCCCTTTGTGGATCTTTGACCGGATCTGTTGCTCAAGTTTTCTTTCTATCATAAAATTTGGATCGTAATCCACAAATATACTAATATTATGGGAATACAATACCGAAAAACATAAATAAATTTACTGTCACAGGCAGCTTAGAGCGCTTCAGACGAATATTACTTTAAGGTCTGCCGGTGCATCCTCCTGCGAATTTAATATTAAGCGGAATTTACCTATACTTGAGATATCCGATGCCGATAATAATAAAATTCTGTAAAGAGTTGTATACAAGAGCAATAGTAAGGAGGCCGGGCAGGAACTTTGCCAACGGGATAACCTCATCAAACCTGGGGAAACCGGATTTCACCATGGCACTTGAACAGCATGCAGCATACTGCGAGGCACTTGTTAAGTGCGGTGTGGAACTGACAGTGCTGGAGGCCGATGAGAGATACCCCGATGGCTGTTTCGTTGAGGATACAGCTGTTGTCAACAGCAGGGTGAAGGTAATATCCAGGCCGGGGGCTGCCACCAGAAGAGGCGAGGAAGAGGCTATTGCCCGGGTACTGGCAGGGTACGGACCGACAGAATCAATAACAACACCCGGCACCCTGGAAGGGGGAGACATTCTCAGGGCTGAAAACCATTACTTCATCGGCATCTCAGAAAGGACAAATAAGGAAGGAGCTGGCCAGCTTTCAGACATACTTTCAAAACACGGCTTTACAACATCCTTCATCCCGGTGGAGGCAGGACTGCACCTGAAATCAGACATCGCATATCTGGGGGACAGGAACTTTGTTTCCACCCCGGTATTTTCACATGTGGCACAACCTGCAAACACGATCATATTGGACCCGGATGAGTATTACTCGGCCAATTGCCTGCGGGTCAATGAATATCTGCTGATAGCCAAAGGCTTCCCGAAGTCGAGGATGAAGATGCTGGAGCTTGGTTACAATATAATCGAGCTTGATATGTCGGAATTCAGCAAGATGGACGGCGGGCTTACCTGCCTGTCACTGCTCTTCTGACATTTTGCCCGGCTGCCATTTTTATCAATCAGATGCCCGGGGGAGAATATTTCCTCAGGAAAGCCATTTTGAGTAATTTTCTTTATTGATTACTGTAAAACCGGCCTCCGGATATGCATTACGCCATGCGATTGGCGCCTTGGTCCTGGTATCAGACCATTTCAACTCATACCCATGAATATTTCCATTACTTTCTTCAATCCAGTCAATCTCCTGACGGTCATATGTCCTCCAGAAAAAGTTATTCGTTCCTGTATGAAGAAAATGCTGAAGTTTAATTCTTTCACAAATCAAGTAGTTTTCCCAGAGTTGCCCGATGTCATTACGCATTTCAACAGGCTGAAATGAAGCAATGAGTGCATTCCGGATGCCATTATCATAAAAATACCACTTCGGACTTTTTGTTACTTCCTTTCTCAGGTTGCGGCTGAATCCTTCCAGTTTGTGAATGACAAAAACTTTTGAAAGCAGATCGAGATATTTTTCAACGGTATTTTTGCTCAGCGAAAGACTTTTTCCAAGTTCATTGTATGAAATTTCATTGCCTGTCTGCCAGGCCAACAGGCGAAGCAGGTTAAATATCTTCCCTGACTGTCTGATACCTTCATAAACCAGAATATCTTTCAGGAGATAAGAGTTTATCAGATCTGCCAGGTAATCCTTTTTGTCAGATACATCAGCCAGGTTCACCAGTTCGGGATAGCATCCAAAGACAAGTCTCTGTTTCAGAGTATCAGGCTGATCTATTATGCTTTCTGTCTGACGGAACTCTCTTTCTGAGAGAGGGAAAAGACTGAAGGTATGCTTTCTGCCCGTCAGGGGTTCCCCTGTAAGATTCCCTAGGTCAAAGGCCGAAGAGCCGGTAACGACAATCCTTAAGCCCGGTAATTCGTCAACCATGAGCTTCAGAATGTTACCTATATCAGCCACCTTTTGTGCTTCATCAATGAAGAGATATTCCCTTGATCCGATTAGCTGACGGTAATTCTCAACAGATTTAGTTGACAGCAGCAGGCTTGTATTAAAATCCTCACCGTTCAGAAGAAGACACGGCTGACCAATGACTTTTATTATCTCTTTCAGCAGGATTGTTTTGCCGGTTCTGCGGGCTCCTGATATTACAACCACCTTATTTGGCTGCATCTTTTTCAGGACTGCCGGCATTATTTCCCTGTCGATTAAATTCATATATGCGCCATTATAATGACCAAAATTACATAAATATAGTCAACATACAAACATATTTGCTATTTTTTCACCAACGTGAGGTGTCCGGGTTCAGGAAAATGGATGGCGGCCTAACCTGCCTGTCGCTGATTTTCTGACAGATAGCCTGGCAATTAAGCCTCCTTTTGCCGCGAAGGATCAGAATATGATCACCTTCCCTTTGCAGGGAACCAAGAATAGATACAGACAGATGTTATGAGAATTAATCCCAGTAAAAGGATCACGATTGTAAGGCTTCCGGGCATATACCACTAAGGGTCGGCTGATTCCGTCGAATCATAAGCTAAAGCTGTTATCCAAAAACAAATTGCAATTACAAGGGCTAATAGTGCCTTGAAAAGTCTTTCCTTTTTGGTGAGCATCAAACCTGTGCATCGGGGTGATCAGCCTGGAGTGAGGGAATCTCTGCTATCTGTGATCCGGCAGCTGTAACAACACTGAGTCCGTCCCGCACACGAAGTGTCAGGAAGGCAATAGGCAATAGTGGGATGCCCGGGCAGGGTTTACTTTTCATTTGATTTTCAGGTCAGAATTTACTAAATTTGTAATCTGATTTCCAGTGGCTTGCCGCAGAAGGCAGGCATCAGTGATCTCAGCGGGAATTATGGAGACGGTGAAGAAAAAGGGTGGAAAACCCGAATGGATGGAGATCATATCAAGGTACAACAAGCCTGATAATCTCAAGAGCTGGTGGCAGATAATAAATTCTGTCGTGGCATACCTGCTAATGTGGGCCCTGATGATATGGTCGCTGAATATCTCCTACTGGCTCACCCTGGCACTGTCTATCCCGGCGGCAGGGTTCCTGGTAAGGACTTTCATAATCTTCCACGACTGCGGTCACGGGTCATTCTTCAGCTCAAAACGCATGAACACCATCATTGGTGTGATAACCGGGTTACTTGTTTTTACTCCCTACCATCGGTGGCACCGCGATCATCACATCCATCACCAGACCGTTGGAAACCTTGATAAGAGGGGGATAGGAGACGTAATGACCCTGACTGTTGAGGAGTATCAAAAGAAGAGCAGGTGGCAGCGTTTTGTCTATCGGCTGTACCGTAACCCGGTGTTTCTCCTGGGTGTTGCACCGATGCTCCTTTTTGTGGTGCTCAACCGCCTCCCCAAGAAATATATGTCGGTGAAGGAACATGTTTATCTTCAGCTGACCAACCTGGCTCTTGTAATGATAGTTGCCGCCATGGTAATTACTATAGGCTGGAAAGCGTACCTGATGATCCAGCTGCCGGTACTGTACATAGCCACGGTTCACGGTGTCTGGCTCTTTTATGTACAGCACCAGTACAGGCATGTCAAATGGAGCGACTCATCCTCATGGGATTACAAGACGATGGCGCTGGACGGCAGCTCGTTCTTCAGGCTCCCGGCTGTGCTTAACTGGTTCACAGGTAATATCGGCTACCATCATATCCATCATCTGAGTCCTCTCATTCCCAACTATAAACTGAAGAAGTGCAATGATGAGAACCCGCTCTTCGGGCAGGTTAAGCCGGTGACTTTCTGGTCGGCCTTTAATTCTCTGATGCTCCGCCTGTGGGATGAGAAGAGGGGAATGCTTATCAGTTTCAGGGAGATGCGGCAGGGCAGGGAGCAGGTAATAACCGGATGATCCCCGGCATTAACTCCGGCATTATTCCCGGTATTAACTCCGGCTGTTAATTAACGTATTATATTACTTACTGGCAGGAGAGGGGCATCACATCCGAGCACTGCGTTGATCAGCCTGAAACCGACGAATCTGCCAAGGTCATCAACAGTTAATCTTTCTTCCCTTATAGTTCCTTCGATCAACAGCTTCTCCCGCATCGTGCCTCGCAGCAGGGGTGTGTCAGGCATGATCCAACGCAAGCCGTCGGTAAAAACGATGTTGGAATAAGAGGTGTCCGTAACAAAACCGTTTTTAACTATCAGCACATCATCGGCAACTCCGCGGTCAATCAGACCGGTCAGGCAGGTACGGTCGAGGTACTTCAGGCTGTAGTCAATGTCATCTGCATGGACAACCTTCAGGGTGCGTATAACGGCAGGCCGATACGGGATGAACTCAATTGAGATTATTGATTCTTCATAGATGACCCGGCACCTGTAAACACCGGTGAGGCTGTCTTCCGGTACGCTGATGTGTTCAGCCAGGCTGATATCGCCGGTGCTCCCGAAGAGCTTCCGCCGTGAGGCGTTGAGCCGCTTCTCATGCAACCCGAGGTTTTGCGGTTCGCCGTCAAAGATCCTTATTGTTTCAAACAGCCGGCACATATATCTTGTCAATCATCTCCCTGTATTCCGACTGCGGGTCACTGAACGAGGTGATACCCCCACCGCTGCGGTAGAAGTAACCGTTGCCACGCTTTTCGATAAAGCGGATCATCACCCCGCTGTCGAGGCTGTTGCCGTCAAAGATCCCGGCAATACCTGTATAATAGCCACGCGGGATCTCTTCAACTGCTGCAATGATCTCCGTTGTTTTCTTCTTCGGGGCGCCGCTGACAGAGCCGGCCGGGAGCAACGAAAAGATTATATCTCCGAGGGCAGACTCATAACCCTTTGCCAGGCAGCCGCATATTTCCGAGCTGACCTGCAACAGGTTCGTGGCGCCGGTCCGGATAAGGTCAAAATACCTGAAGCGCTTCACCCTTACTTTGGTTGCCACTATGCTCAGGTCGTTCCTGATCAGGTCAACAATTGTATAGTGCTCCGCAGTCTCCTTGGGATCATTCAGGATTACGTTTTCTGCATCCGGAATGGAGGCATCAATGGTCCCCTTCATCGGGAAGGAGCGGATCTTGTCATTACTTATGCTTACGAAGATTTCCGGTGAGAAGCAGACAAACTGATCTTTTAGCCAGAGCCTGTAGCGGGCAGTGGCCGCATCGAAGATCTCCCGGAGAGATACGTTGAGCTCCACCGGTGTTGAGCAGGTAAGGTTCAGCAGGAAGGTGTTGCCGAGGGCTATCTCGTGATTCACGATGCTGAATTTCCTGAGATACTCTTCGTAACTCTCAGGATGCTTAATGAGCTGCGGATGTGACAGCTTCCCATTTCCGCGAGGGGCAAGGCTGTTGGTGATTCCGTTGAAATCATAGAGCAGGTCCCCGGGGTCAATCTCATCAAGCCTGAATATCAGTGGCTTGACCTGCTCAAAGTCAATGATGAAGAGGAACGGGATCCCGGTGCCACCCCATTCGTTCATTTGCTCTTTAATTGTATTTTTACCGCTCATCCTTCATCCTGCGGAGGCAAATGTATGAATTACCGAAGACCGAAAATCCTTGTTGTCGATAATTATGACTCGTTTACCTTCAATCTCGTTGAGATTCTGAGGGATTCAGACATGTGCGACTTCGACATAGAGAAGAATGACAGGATCCATGCTGAGAGTGTTGCAAGATATGACGGCTTTCTCTTTTCGCCGGGACCGGGAGTTCCGGCAGATGCTCCGGTGATGTCTGAGCTCCTGCGAAAATATTCCCGCAGGAAGGGTTTTTTGGGGATCTGTCTCGGGCACCAGGCGATTGCAGAGACCTGCGGGCTGAAGCTGCAGAGGCTGGATACCGTGAGGCATGGGGTGAGGACGAAGATCACACTGGTTGATCCGGCTGATTATCTTTTTGCCGGAGTGCCTCCGGAGTTTGACGTCGGTCTGTATCATTCATGGGGTGTATACAATGACGCCGGCATTGACTATTCTGCACTGGGTTTAAAGGTGACGGCGCTGAGTGAGGACGGCATTATCATAACCCTGGCACATACCCGCTGCAATTTCCGCGGGGTACAGTTTCACCCGGAGTCGTACATGTCTGAATACGGTCCGTTGCTGGTGCGGAACTGGATAGGCAGCCTGGGCTGATACCGTAGAACACCAGGGCCGCGAGTGGGAGTATGACGCCGGCATTGACGCCGAAAAATGTCAGTTGCCGTAAAGGCTCGCCCCAAGTCTTTCTGCCAGTTCCTCAATATCTTCCCTGCGTGCTAAATGGCTTATCCACGACTCCGGTATGGAGCCAAAGCCGTAGAGCAGGCCGGCAAGTCCGCCGGTGACGGCAGCGGTGGTGTCAGTGTCCTGGCCGAGGTTGACCGCACGCAGAACGGCTTCGTGGTAGGAGTCAGTGGTGAGCAGGCACCAGACAGCCGCCTCAAGGGTGTCAATTACGTAACCGCTGCTGCGGATCTCACCCTCGGGAAGCCTGTGAATGTCATACTTGAGGAGCCTGTCAAAAATCACCACCTCCGCCGGGTCAATAAGCAGTGCGGAGAGGTGCCCCGAGACCACTTTTTGCAGGTCCCTGTAGATATCTATTTTCTCCTTGCCTTCCAGAATCTGCCTGGCGAATTCGAGGTAGTAGAAGCAGGCTATTACTGACCGTATGTGCCCGTGAGTGATCGAGGATACCTGTCGCGTCAGCTCGAAGCGCTCAGTCAGAGGCTTGCCGTTCATATAAAACAGGAGGGGTAGGATCCGCATCAGCGAGCCGTTGCCGTTCGATGCCTCGTCGGTGGGGCCCGCCATGACAGCCGGAGTTCCTTTCGCCAGGCGGTCAATGGCTGTCCTTGTGGCGTTGCCTATGTCAAACACTTCGCCCTGCGCAGTCCAGAAGGCCTCGCGATGCCATTTCACGAAATTCAGACCGATGGCATTGACATCAAATCCCTGTGTCAGCGCCTCGGCCAGGCAGAAGGTGAGGGAGCTGTCGTCTGACCAGATGCCGGGAGGCAGGTCATATGTTCTGTAGCCGGTCATGCCTGTAACCGGGTTGAGAATTCTCTCCTGCCGGCTTTCAAACTCAACCGGTACCCCCAGCGCATCGCCTACGGCCACCCCGAAAAGTGCTGATTTTATTGTATATGAATGATTTTCGCCATGGTTGGCGTTATCCGGCCGCTTCTCTCCTCCGTTCATATTATCCCTTTAAATGTTCTCCCCACCTGTCGGGTTGTTCCCAGTGACTACAATTTAACGAGACGGGAAGAAGAATAGTATAAAAGGAAGCAATGACAGGTTAGACTGGAAGTGCAGCCCGGTCTCCGCCCGTGCAGAACCCGACTTTAATAACATACATTTGTCAAAGTAATTTTAATGTATGGGCTTCTCAATCAAAGGATTTCTTTACCGGGTCTTTATTGATCCGCTGGTCAACGGGCTTCGCAGATGCGTAGCTGCGATGATACTCCCTGGGGAGAAGGTCATTGACATTGCATGCGGGACGGGAGCGTTGTCACTTACAATGGCCCGCAATGCCGGCCATGTCACGGGTATTGATCTTTCAGAAGATATGATCACAACAGCCAGCCGGACTGCGCAGAGGCGAAGGGTTTCCAATGTCTCCTTCAGCCTGCTCGATGCAACTGACCTGTCGTGCTTTCCTGACTTCAGCTTCGATGCGGCCGTGTCGACCCTTGCAATGCACCAGTTTGATCCGGAGACGGGTGCCAGAGTGCTCAGGGAGATGAGTCGCCTTGCGAAACGGATAGTCATTGCCGACTATAACTGTCCCATGAGAAGCGGGCCGGCAGCCTGGTTGTCACGGAGCATTGAACGTGCTGCCGGGGGCGACCATTACCGCAACTTCAGGCAATACATGGCGCGCGGCGGACTGGTGAGGCTGGCAGCGGATGCAGGCCTGGTGATAGCCTCCAGCGAGGAGAGGGGTGAAGGTGTATTCATTATTGCAGGGATGTCGCTGACGGGTTCAGTCAGTAAATAATTACTTAAATCGCTTGCGATATAAAAAAGTTTATTTACCTTTGTGTCGCCTCCGATAATATCGTAGCAGATAAAAAAATGAAAATCGGATTTGCACGGTAATAAAGAGGCAGTAATTGTAAGGATAAAAACAAACAAATACGGAATAACATGAAACAGAATTTCTATCAGTTCAAGGCGATGAGTCTCCAGGGAAAGGAGATAAGCATGGAGGATTTTAAGGGCAAGGCCGTGGTCGTGGTAAACACTGCCAGCAAATGCGGACTGACCCCGCAGTATGAGGGTCTCGAGAAATTATATAAGAAGTATAAGGATGACGGTCTTGTGATACTTGGTTTCCCGAGTAACCAGTTTGCCAACCAGGAGCCGGGCGACGAGAAATCGATAGCAGAGGGGTGCCTTGTGAATTACGGGGTTACCTTCCCGATGTTCTCCAAAGTTGATGTCAACGGCGAGTCGGCGCACCCGGTCTTCAAATACCTGACAGGTGAGCTTGGTACTGTTTTCGGCAGGAGGGTTAAATGGAATTTCACGAAGTTCCTTATTGACCGTAACGGAAAACCCGTTAAGCGGTTTGCGCCTACCAGGAAGCCTGAAACAATGGAGGAAAGTATTAAGAAGGTGCTGGAGACAAAATAAACCACATGCCATGGCTTACGAACAGCTCAAACTTGAGAACCAGTTATGTTTTCCTGTGTATGCGGCATCACGGCTTATAACAAGGGAGTACCAGCCCTTTCTTGACCGGCTGGGGATAACTTACCCGCAGTACCTGGTGCTGATGATACTGTGGGAGGAGGATGGCATGCCGGTTAATGATATAGCGAAGAAGCTGATACTGAACACGAATACAATCACCCCTCTGCTCAAGAGGATGGAGCATCAGGGCATTGTGAAGCGGAAGCGCTCGGGGGAGGATGAGAGGAAGGTTATTGTACAGCTTACCGCCAAGGGCAGGGAGTTGCAGGAGGAGGCCAGAATGATCCCTGAAAAACTTGCCTCGCGGCTGCTGGAAGGTGACCTGAAGGTTGATGATCTGATCAGGCTGAAGGAGTCGCTGGATTCAATGATCAGGTTACTTTCAAGATAGAGTTCCGGCAGGTTACGGCCGCCACGTTCAGGGTAGTGTCAAACCTCATGGCGGCCACCATGCTCAGGCGATTACCGGCACTGCCTGTGATGTGAGTTTCACTCGAAGATCCTCGTTGCGAACAGGTACCGTTCGCTCCAGTACGGGTCGTCCAGGGCGGTGATTATCACCCCTCTGCTGCTCGATGTGTGAATGAATTTTCCATCCCCGGCATAGATCCCGGTATGGGTTATCAGGCGGCTTGTGTTGTATGTCCTGATAAAAAAGAGCAGATCGCCGGGCATGAGCATCTCTCTTTCAGCAATGATCTGGCCGTACCTGGCCTGTTCCTCGGAGCTGTGGGGGAGGGTGATCCCGTGAGTTACGAATACCCTGAAGATCAGTCCCGAGCAGTCCATGCACCTGGCTGTTGTGCCCCCCATGCAGTGAGGCACTCCCAGGTATCCGCGGGCTGTTTCAATTATCGCTGCTGCGGTTACAGTACCTGCGGCAACGGGTTGCTGAATTCCGGTCTCCATAAACTTTTCGAGTCGCTTCTCTTCCGCTGAGCTCATCGTTACATCCGGTATCCGCAGTGTGATTTCGGGGGTTTTGATTACCACACCGGAGGAACTTCGCCCTGCGCTGCCGTCATCCGATGCACCGGGAGCGGCTCTGCGTGAACAGGAGGCAGCCAGCAGCAGTGTGGCCACGGTCAGAAGGGTGAAATATATGTCTGGTACTCTCAATGGGCTGACATTAATTGTTTTATTTTATCCTGCGGCTGTCATGGCCAGAATGAAGAGAAATTTCTTCATGAGACTGAGATTGTATCAGACGCTTTTATACTATAACGTGAATATAACGGATATTTATTTTACAGGTCATGTGTTTTAAGGGTGTGCCGGGGGCAGAGAGCCATCAAGGTGTCATAAAATGGCTATTTGAGAGGAAAATGTTATTGCATTCCTGCAATAAACCTTTGCATAATGCGGTTAATACAAATGGAATCTGCCGAATTCGTGACTGAAGTACTGTTAAACAATTCATATATTTTATTAACCAAATTGATTGTAATGAAAAGAAATGCTATGTTTTTCGTCGGGCTGCTTGCCCTGCTGACTCTTTTTTCCTGTTCAAAGGACAAAGATCCGGTTAACTCCTTCACATATGATGGCGAGGAGTACCTGATAAATGATCTCTACCTCATTGAGGAGGTGTTCAACAAGGGGCAGTCGACCGAGCTGCATGTCTTCCAGTTCATGTTCAGCAATATCAGCAACGGTGATACAACAACGTTTGCCATAGCTACATTGGACGAGGATAGTGATGTCCTTGGCGGCAACTATCCCTCCCTGGGCTACACTGAAGATATTGTGCGAAGCATTTATCCCTTCGCCCTTTTCTTTGTCAGCGGGATGTCGTTTGATGGAGGAGAGGCTTTCTACCTCACCGGTGATGGAGGCAGCGTTGATGTCAGGGTCATGTCAAATGGCCTTTATTCCTTGCAGTTCAATGAAGTAAGTGTTGGTCAGTACGGCACCATGGGCCAAAACAGCACATACGAGGAGATGGGCAAGGTATCGGGAGCCTACGAGGGAGTGATACACAAGGAGATTGAGGAGGTCGGAGGTGTGTCAAAGAGTTCGGTGGCACTCACCAGGCTCAACTCGCTGCTGCAAAAGGTTAGATAAAACCAGAAAATCCGGGACGACGGAGCCGGTCCGGCAGCGAACTGTAACTACAGAAGCCCTGCTGAGGTGACCGGCTTCGGCTCTTTTACCACCATCATTATCCCTTATTTTTCGGAAGGATCGCCCTTCCATAATCCCTTATTCTGCCTGCGGGCCTTTGCGGCCAGTGCGTTGAAGGTCTCCTGGTGTCTGACATTCGGCGGTACTGTCATGACAGTGGCAAACCCGTTTCTCACCATCTCCGCGTTGACAAAGCTGCCATCCTCAAGGTATGCGTATGCGAGCGTTCGTCCGTAGCGGTCATATTTCGCAACATCATATTCCAACCGGACCTTCTTATCCTTTAACAACAGCCGGAGGTAATTGGTTGACTCGGCGCCGAAATAACCTTTCGGCCTGGTGCCGGTATTTCTCGGTTCCGGCGCGTCAATGCCGATCTGGCCTCCCACACCAATGTTCACATATGTGTTTTCGCTGAAGTTGTCATATGAAATACTTGCTCCCGGACCGACGTACCAGTTGAAGCCGCCAACTATATTCCAGTCCCAGTGGTAGATGCCAACAAGTGCGACCCTTGTGAAGTCCTCCTTGAAACCGAAACTGGCATCGAGTTCAAACCTGTTCCTTTCGTTGAGACCCTTCTGGTAGGAGAGTTCGGCCCCGCTGTAAGTGTCGCTACCGTAGAGACGTGCACCAAGTGCATTTGGCCGGACCTGTGCAGCGGTAACAGCGCCGAGACTTATCAGTGCAACAAAAATGAGCAGTTTCTTCATGATCTGAAAGTTTTTATATCACCCTACTCGTCTGGCTTTTCGGTTTCGCCCCGTTTGATTGATGGTGTCACGGCTCCATTTAATCTTCAAAAATAGAGTATCCCATTAAACGGGAGACCCTCTCTTCCAAACAAATTCTGTTCCAAAAAGATTAATCAGAATTTGCGAGTTGCGAAGCAGGGTCTGCGATTTGCTAATTTCCGGGATCAGACAGGCAATCAGCGGGTAATCAGAAGTACAGTATAAGTTATATAGGCTGCCAGCAGCAGTGCAGCTTCCCACCTGTCGAGCTTCTTCCTGTTTCCTGTGAACATCATTGCGAAGAGGGCGATGGTCCCTGCTGCAAGGAAGAACATGTCTCCGTTGAATCCCCTGTCGTAGGGAAGGGGCTTTATAACTGAACTGACCCCAAGAATCAGGAAGATATTGAAGATGTTTGATCCTATAATGTTCCCGATGGCAATGTCATTGTTCTTCTTCACTGCCGCCACCACCGAGGTGGCCAGTTCAGGCAGCGAGGTTCCTGCGGCAACAATTGTCAGCCCGATTATCTTCTCGCTGATTCCCCATGCCGTAGCCATCCGGATGGCGCTGTCCACCACCAGCCGGCCACCTATTATGAGTCCTGCAAGACCAGCCAGAATCATTGCCCAGATTTTAAGTGTGGTATACTGTTTATGCGGTTCGATTATAACCTCGGGATCAACCTTCAGCTGTTTGTATACATAGAGGAGGAACAGTCCGAACATCACGAGCAGGATGACTCCGTCAATCCTCGACAAAACGGTCTGGTCCGAAAGGAAGAAATTGTTTACCAGAAGGAAGAGAAGGGCTATGGCAAAAAATGATAGCGGTATTTCCCTGGAGATTGTACTCGACTGTACTCTTAGCGGTGCTATCAGTCCTGCTATTCCCAGTATCACGAAGAGGTTGAAATTGTTACTGCCAATCACGTTTCCGAATGCTATGTCCTGGTGGTTCTGGAAAGCGGCAAAAACATTTACAACCAGCTCCGGGGCGGAGGTTCCGAATGCAACGACAGTAAGGCCGATGGCCAGGTCGGATACATTATACTTCCGGGCCAGGGCAGATGCGCCGTTGACCAGCCAGTCGGCTCCCTTGATCAGTATTACAAACCCGGCCAGCAAGATGACAACCTGCAGTATCATGTTAACAAGTTAGATTTACGGATCACTTAGTCTTTGGATATTATCCCTATCCGGGGCGCATGCCCCTTTGGGCTGCAAATATATAATCTTTTTTTGCTCCCTGGTCAGGTTTTATCCTTGTACGCCCTGATGGTTTCCTTTACTCCCTCTTCATAAGGAGTGGCTTTTATTCCGTAGCGATCAGTGAATTTCGATGAGTCCAGGAAATAATCGCGGTCATACTGGTACATCATCTCTGGCATCTCCTACATCACCGGAATTAACAGCCCGAACAGTATGCCGGAAACCCATTTCCTGACTGCACCCTTGCGGCTGGGCGGATTGACAGGGGTATCCTCGGTCAGATGAGACATATGATTCTTATCGTACATGTAAACGTTGTCGAAGAATACCAGCTTTACCCCGTGCTTCAGGCAGGCGTTGACCGTGTCCCTCATCAGGGCAGGCCAGTACTGCTCCCAGACTGTTGCCTTGTATTCCAGGCCGACTACAAGGTATACAACCTCGGAGCCCTGTACGGCCCTGTCTACTGCCCCGGCTGTGTCAGATCGAGGGGCATAAGTTCGTCTGATTCATTCACTCTTATCGGTTTACGGCTCACCAATCGTGTCCTGTCAGTGTACACGGGCAGTTTCTGCGCCAGGATCTTGCCGATAGTACCGTTTGCGCTGAGGATAGTTTGCATTGTATTTTTATTTAAGTGATTGGAAACAAAATAAAAATAAGGGAAATATGTTCCGCAAGATGGAGGCAACATTCATAAAAAAATCCCGCTGACCGGGTGGTGATCAGCGGGATCTGTTTAGTGTCAGTGTGTATTACCTGCGGCTCAGTCTTTCGGTGCCTGATTCGGAGGTGCGTCCCTGAGTAGTTTTCTGTTCAGCGGCTCTCTGCTCGGCGGCTCTCTGCTGTGAAGCTCTCTCCTGTGCAGCCCTGGCTTCGGCGGCTCTCTGCTCGGCAGCTCTCTGCTCGTTAGCC
>DFYY01000040.1 GCA_002383485.1 Bacteroidales bacterium UBA4070
CTTGTTTTTATCTTAGAATACGGCCACAAGCCTGATGATTGAATACCCTCCTGCAATTCGCAAATTTGAGGCTGCGACAGAGGAGCAGGCTCAATCCCGTACACGCAGTGTCGGGACGCAATTCGACAATCCTTGCTGGCCTACGGCCTGTTTATGTAATCAAACAAAACACCCCCTGCCTCATCCAGGTCATAACCAAAGGTGATCAGGCCGCCACGGTCACCACCCATCACAATAATCCTCTTCTCAAATACCTCCGGCTCACTGAAGATACGGATCATCTCGCGGGCCATACCGGGCGTGCCATACTCAACCGACCTGTCCGTGGTGGGAACCTTGTCAATCAGATCCTCCCAGAGCCTCATGGAGTGAACATGAATGATGGCATTAGTCCCGGGATCAGCCGTGTAGATTGCTGCATGTGTCAGCGATTCCGAGGAGGCCTTTAGCGGACCGATGCACATCACCGCATTGTCATCTATGTTATAGGACCTTACCTGAACATAATGGCCAGGCTCAAGCTCAGGGATGTCTCCCGTTGAGGATCCGGTTATTATAAACTGGGTCGACTTCCCTTTGCGTATGCTGATGTTCCCGAATCCGACTCCGTTTTCAAACGCACCTATCAGGTCGAGATTGAAGAGTATCTCCCTCCAGTGATTGATGATCTCATACTGCTCGTCAGTGATGACCGAGCCTGACTGACTCCAGTAGCAGTTGAACTTTACAAAACCTTCCATATGATTATGATACCGTTTTTAATATTGATTCCTTTTCCGCCCTGCAAATTCCGCGGTCTGTTATAAGACCGGTAATAAGACGTGCAGGCGTGACGTCAAACCCGTAATTCGAAACTACAATGCCCTCCGGCGCAATGCTGACACCTTCAATAGTCCTGACTTCTGAGCTATCACGCTCTTCTATCACTATCTGCTCCGGCCGGTCAATTGACAGGTCGAATGTTGAAACCGGTAGTGCCGAATAAAAAGGCACCCCGTTATCATGTGCCGCCAGCGCCTTGAGATATGTCCCCGTCTTGTTGGCCACATCTCCGGAAGCTGTCGCCCTGTCGCAACCTACCAGCACCAGATCCACCATCCCGTTTTGCATCAGGTGTCCTCCGGCGTTGTCAGTGATGAGAGTGCACGGCACACCGTGGTTAAGCAGCTCCCATGCCGTGAGCCGGCTTCCCTGATTGCGGGGACGGGTCTCGTCAACCCATACATGCACTTTGATACCTTTATCATGAGCCAGGTATACGGGCGCAAGAGCCGTGCCAAAATCGACGCATGCCAGCCATCCGGCATTGCAGTGAGTCAGTATATTGACGGCATTGCCCCCTTTTATGGTGCTTATCGCCTCAATCAGCGGCAATCCATTCTCCCCTATAAGCCTGCATCGTTCCGCCTCCTCATCGCACAATCCCGCGGCCGCCTTTCGGATAACCTCTGCATCAGGATAGCTCTTCACTACGGCAGTCATATAATCCACCGCCCAGGCGAGATTGACCGCAGTGGGTCTGGCCGACTTAAGTCGCTCTGCGTCACGCTTCACTAAGGTATAAACGTCTGGTACGCTCTCCTGTTCATTACCCCGGATCAGCAGGGGACTGTCCGTTCCGTTTATTCCGGGGCCGTTACCAGGCCGGACTGTGTCTCTGTAGCTTCTGCCGCCACCATTCCGCGACGGGCTGCCGCTGTGCCCGAGGAAAGAGAGCCAGATACCCCATGCTGCAGCAGCTCCTATCAGGGGAGCGCCCCTCACAGCCATGTCACGGATCGCATCATAGGCATCCTCAACATTGCGGAGAGCCATCACATCAAACGAAAAAGGCAGCCTGCGCTGGTCAATCACACGGACCACTCCCGGATCTCCCTTATCCTGCCAGATGCTCCTGAAATACCTGTCCCCTACTTTCATAAATAGCTGCCCCCACCTGAATTAATCCGTAAAATTAAGAATATTTACACTTGTAATGATAATCAATGACTTTCATCTGCCGGGCTCTGTTTGCTTTTCGAATTTCCGACCCGATTGGTCCACACAATTAGAATATATTGATTATCTTTGCTTAAGAATAAAACTTATGGTAGATAAAGACGAATACAGGAAACGGATAATCCTGACAGCCAGCAAGATTTTCAGTCATTACGGCTTCAGGAAGACCACGATGGATGAGATATCCCGGGCGCTGAAGAAAGGGAAGAGTTCGATCTACTACTATTTCGGAAGCAAGGAGGAAATCTTTGAGGCAGTGGTGTTGTACGAGGCAAACCAGCTTCGCGCAAGACTGACAAAGGCGATAAAGGAAGTTGACTCCCCGCCGGATAAGCTTCGCAACTATATATATGTGAGAATGAGAGAGTTTGCGAAGCTGTCAAACTATTATAATGCAGTCTTCGATAAGAACCTCGATCATTTTGAGTTCATTGAAAAGATCAGATCCAGGTATGACCGTGAGGAACTTGCCATCCTGCGCCTGCTTGTATATGTCGGCAACAACAGGGGAATCTTTGCGGTTGAGGACAGCGAATATACAGCCATGTCTATTCAGACTATGCTTAAGGGGATGGAGGTGCCGCTTTTCTGGCGCAAGCGCGAGATGGACATCAATGACCGTCTGGAGGCGATACTCAGCCTTATTTTCAACGGGATAATGAAGAAGTAGCCGGATTTCTCCCGGCAGCAGTTCCACAGCAGATAAATCAGGTGTTTTTCCGGTAACCGGATGCCAGGTTGTCAGCATAATGGCCGGCACACCTTCCCGGCTGGTTATTGCTGTACGTTTACCTCTTTGGTGCGCCTGGCTTAACGGGAGCGCCTGCAGCAACCGGTGCAGGTTTGTGTTTATAAGCCCATACCAGTATGGCAATGCCTGCAATAACAAACGGTATGCTCAGCCACTGGCCCATGTTCAGTTTCATTCCTGCCTCGAAAGCTACCTGGTCCTCCTTCACATATTCCACGAAGAACCTGAAGCCGAACACAAGCACCAGGAACACCCCGAAGAGCAGCCCGGGTTTCAGTTTGCCGAGACTCTTCCAGTACATCCGCATAAGGATGCCAAAGGTGATCAGATAGGCAAGCGCCTCATATATCTGTGTCGGGTGCTTCGGTGCCGTCTCACCGTTCTGGAGGAAGACAAATCCCCACGGCAGAGTAGTCTCAACGCCGTAAATCTCTGAGTTCATCAGGTTCCCGAGCCGTATCAGCGCACCTGCCAGCGCTACAACTATAACCACCCTGTCTATGGCCCATATAAACGGCTTCCTCTCTTTCCTGACAAACAACCACAGAGCCAGCAGTATTCCGATGGCAGCTCCGTGGCTTGCCAGTCCCCCGTGCCATATCTTAAGTATCTCCAGCGGCCTGGCCAGGTAGTACTCCGGTTCATAGAAGAGGCAGTGCCCGAGGCGTGCTCCCACTATCGTGCCGATAGCCACATAAACCGTCAGCCTGTCAAGGGTGGCGTCTCCGAATCCTTCGTTTTTGAAGATCTTCTTCATGATGTAATATCCGAAGACGAATCCTGATGCAAACAGCAGGCCGTACCACCTTACTGCAAAATTGCCGATCCGGAATATCTCCGGTTCGACGTTCCACGGAATAATCTGAAGTTCCATAGGGTTATTGTTTGGAATGCAAATTTAAGCAAAATTGAGACAGGTGGCTATTTCCTGGCCGAAACGTGATCCGTGGTCTGCGCCAGAGCATAGATTATGTAAAGAAATTTGATGTAAGTTTGCAGGTGGTGGAGCGTAAAACTAACATATCGGCAGCCTTGAGCCTGACAGCCCTGGCAATGCTTTTCGCCCTCTCGTGCGCCAAGATCAGCGCTCCTACGGGTGGCCCGAAGGATCTTGATCCCCCGGTGATACTCAAAAGCCTGCCAGGCAACAGCACCGTGATGTTCACCGGGAAAGAATTTGAAATCACCTTTGACGAGTATGTGGTGCTTGACCGTATCACCGAAAAGTTTATGGTTTCACCGCCGCTGGCGAAAAAGCCTGAGATAAAACTAAAAGGCAAGAGCCTGATAGTAACATGGGAGGATGACCTGGCAGACAGTACCACCTATACTTTCTATTTCCAGGATGCCATTCGTGACAACAACGAGAACAACCCCATCCCGAACTTCCAGTATGTCTTTTCAACCGGACCCGTCCTTGACTCCCTCTCACTTACCGGCAACGTATTCAATGCCTTTGATCTTGAGATAGTTGAGGATGTGACGGTCCTGATGTATTCGAATCTCTCCGACACAGCGCCCCGCACCGTGCTGCCGGCGTACATCTCCCGGCCTGATCCCTCCGGCGGATTCACTATCAGTAATATCAGACCGGGAAACTACAGGCTGTTCGCCCTTAAGGATCTGAACGGCAACTCACTTTATGATCTCGATGATGAGATATTTGCCTTCGGCGATTCAGTTATTTCCATAACTCCGGAGGATTATTTCGGTCTGGTGCCGGATACAGTCAGCTATAAGCCGGCGAATGCGACTGAAACCACTAAGCCCGACAAGTTCGTGTACGGACTGCACCGTATCTATGCTTTTCAGCCGCAGACAAAAAAACAATATTTGCAATTTACCGAGAGGAAGAATGCATGGTCCATTGGCTTTGGGCTGGCCTCCCCGTCTGACAGCGGTCAGGTATCTGTTGCGCTGGCCGGCGCTGACAGTTCCTCCTGGTTCATCGAGCATAACGCCGCCCGCGACACATTCATGTTATGGATAACTGATCCGGAGGTTTATGGCCTCGACATTGTTGACGCAATGCTCACTTACCCCTTTACGGACAGCACAGGTACTGTCATCGCGCGAACCGATACTGTCAGTTTCAGGTATCTGAAGCCCCCCGTCCCGAGAGGAGGCCCCGGCAGGGTGCCCGGGCTGAGCCTCAACACCAACGTTTCAGGAAAGATCAGGCCCGGAACTGTCCCCTTTTTCCGGTCGGCAACCCCGCTGGCAGAACCGGATACATCGCTGATAACCCTTACGCAGACTGTCGATTCACTTCAGGTTGAGGTGCCGTATGAGTTCGTGCGTGATTCCGCTTCATCGCGACGATTCATAATGAAAGCCGGTCTTGATCCGGGAGCTTCTTACTCTTTGTTATTCAACAAGGGCGCTTTCCGCGATATTTACGGACTGGCAAATGACTCCATCATGTACAGGATCCAGGTTGCAACATCAGAGGATTACGGGAGCCTGAGCGTCAGTCTCACCGGTTACGAGGGAGATGTCATCGTCCAGCTTGTGGCTGAAAAAGACAGGCTGATACAGGAGCAGTATGCGCGCAGCCCGGGATTGGTCTCCTTCCCGCTTATCGACAAGGGCAGGTACAGGCTGAAGGCCATTTACGATCTCGACGACAACAGGGTATGGACTACGGGAGACTATGGCGCCGGCAGGCAGCCGGAACCTGTCACATACTACTCTTCAGAGCTGGAGGTCAAGATCAACTGGGCCCTGGAACAGGACTGGGATATTGGCGAGAAGTACGTCAAGGATGTCTCGCTAAGAAACAAACCCGCTGTAAAGAGATAAAGAGATGCCGAGTCGCAGAAGGTTTATCAGGAACAGTATTGTGGCTGGAGCCGCCGTCACGGTGGGTATCAGGGGATTTGCTGCCGGTACTGCCGGCTCCGCAGCCGTGGCGCCGGGTATTGCCGGTGATGCAGCTATATCGTCCGGAATTGCGGGTGATGCAGTTATATCGTCCGGTGCGGACGGATTATCTTTCACGGCTTCCGGAACTGCAGGCCGACGGCCGACAGTGCGCCCTGCACCTCGTGACAGGAAGTTCCGCAGCAAGGCCGTCGAGGAGACAATAAAGGAAATTGAGTCATTTCTGGGCGGAGACAACGAATTGTCCTGGCTTTTTGCCAACTGCTTCCCCAATACCCTTGACACCACTGTCAACTTCTCCGTTAAGGAGGGACGGCCCGACACCTTTGTCATCACAGGAGACATTCACGCCATGTGGCTTCGCGATTCATCAGCGCAGGTATGGCCGTATGTCTCTCTTGCCGGTCGTGACCCGCAGCTCAAGGAGCTCATTGCCGGGGTGATCAACAGGCAGGTGAAGTGCATACATATCGATCCCTATGCCAACGCCTTCAATGACGGACCCGGACAGAGCGAATGGATGAATGACCTGACCGACATGAAGCCGGAGCTTCATGAGCGCAAGTGGGAGATTGACTCGCTATGCTACCCCGTCAGACTGGCTCACGGATACTGGAAGACAACGGGTGATACATCCGTTTTCGAGGCATCATGGACATCGGCCATGCGACTGATCATCAAGACATTTCGTGAACAGCAACGGAAGGAAAACCACGGTCCGTACAAATTTCAGAGGGTTACCGGCTGGCAGACTGACACAGTCGCCGGCGCCGGCTACGGCAATCCGATAAATCCGGTGGGACTGATAGTCTCAATCTTCAGGCCCTCGGATGATGCAACCATCTGGCCGTTCCTAATACCGTCAAATTATTTTGCGGTGAAATCGCTTCGCCAGATGGCTGAGATTGCCACAGATGTTACCCGCGATGATGCACTTGCCTCGGAGGCAACAGCCCTTGCCGGAGAGGTTGAGGCTTCGCTGGCAAGATATGCGCGCGCCACGCACCCAATTCACGGTGAGATCATTCCCTATGAGACCGACGGGTATTTCAACTACAATTTCATGGATGATGCCAATGTTCCGAGCCTGCTCGGCATGCCGTACCTGGGAACAATTGACCGGGATGATCCGCTTTACCTCCGCACCCGCCGGTTTGTGCTGAGTGACAGCAATCCTTATTATTTCTCGGGGATCAGCGGGCACGGGGTGGGAAGTCCGCATACCGGCCTCAACCGCATCTGGCCGATAGCCATTACAATGAAGGCTCTGACAGGCAATGAAAACGATATAATCACATCGCTCAGGATGCTGAAGAAAACCCATGCTGCAACAGGATTCATGCATGAGTCGTTCATGAAGGACGATCCCTCACAGTTTACCCGCAAATGGTTTGCCTGGGCCAACACCCTGTTCGGTGAGCTGGTGCTGGAGACATACCGTACGAAGCCTGAATTGCTGAAGGAAGTTTAACAGATAAGATATATGAAAGAAGTTGTTGCCGGAGTAGACATTGGCGGAACAAACACCATGATCGGGTTTGTTGATGCTGAGGGTGTCATTCATGCCGAGGGGCGTTTATTAACGCCTGATTATGCATTTGCGGATGATTTTGTCATCGCACTTGATGCGAAGCTGAAGGAGATGAATGCTGCCCATCCGGAGCTGAAGCTTATTGGCATAGGCATTGGCGCTCCGAATGCAAACTTCAATAATGGGACCATTGAGCTTGCCCCCAACCTGCGCTGGAAGGGTATCATTCCGCTTGTAAGAATCACCGAGCGGCGCACGGGGTTGAAGACACGTATCACCAATGATGCCAATGCTGCCGCCCTTGGCGAGATGATCTTTGGCGCCGCGAAGGGTGTGAAGCACTTCATCATCCTCACCCTGGGCACAGGGTTGGGCAGTGGCATTGTTGTCGACGGTGAGGTTGTCTACGGCCACACCGGTTTTGCCGGTGAGATGGGTCACATGACCGTGGTGGAGGGGGGCCGGGTTTGTGGCTGCGGCCGCCGCGGCTGCCTCGAGACATATGCTTCCGCAACAGGCCTGGTCCGCACTGTTCTTGCATTACTCAGCGACCGCCGTGACGAGAGTCTGCTGCGTGAGCTGAAGGGCAGTGAGATTACGTCACGGCGGGTCGCTGAAGCCGCGGCGGCCGGCGACATCATCGCACAGGAGGCGCTTGATCAGACTGCGCGGATGATCGCACTTGGGATAGCCAACTCGGTAATATTCTCGAGTCCCGAGGTGATATACCTCTTTGGAGGCCTCGCACAGGCCGGCGATGCCATCTTCGTGCCTGTCAGAAAATATGCTGATGAGCTCGTACAGCCTGTCTTCCGCGGTACATTCCGCATTGAGCCCTCGGGCCTGCCCGAAGCACAGGCAGCAATCCTCGGAGCCTCGGCACTGATATGGAAGGAGGCAAAATAAAGTCAAGAAAAATAGCATATGTTGGAAATAGCTCGCCGAGCAACAAGAATTCAAGAATGTGGTCCCCGCCTGCCCGCCCGGGGGGGGGCGGGGGAGGCGTGGTTATACAAATCTTCCACCTCTACGAGGTGGGGGTTGTCGGCCACGTGTGTGGGTTGGTTGCAGAGCAACAAGAATTGTAGAAGATATGGCCCCACCCACCCACCCACCCTTTGGTTTGGGAGACGGCATATACAATTCCTGATCCTTTACGAGGATCCTTTCTGTGATG
>DFYY01000044.1 GCA_002383485.1 Bacteroidales bacterium UBA4070
ACTTGTTTTTATCTTAGAATACGAGCATTTTATCATCGTAGACGATTAAGAATTGTAACAGACGGACGAGTACCTCTACTCCTCAGTTTTCTCCCCCACCACCAGTTGAAACCCGCTGCCATGGATGTTTTTGAGGACAATCTGCGGATCATCGGCAAGATATTTCCTGAGTTTGGTCATGTAGACATCCATGCTCCGTGCCGTAAAATAATCATCTGTTCCCCATATCTTCTTCAACGCCGCCTCTCGGCTCACCAGTGCATTGGGTGAGAGTGCAAGCATCTCCAGCAACTGCCCCTCCTTGGGAGAGAGCTGTCTTTCCTGGTCATTCAGAATAAGGTTACGCAACTTTGAGTTGAATATATATTTACCGATCTCATAGATGTCCCGTGTCCCCTCTTGAATATCCCTCCTGGCAATGATTGCTTTAATCTTGAGGAGCAGTATGTCAGTGTCAAACGGCTTCGTGATATAATCGTCGGCACCCACGCCATAACCTCGTAAAAGGTCCTCCTTCAGCTTCTTTGCCGTAAGGAAAATGATTGGTATCACCGAGTTCATGACCCGTATTTCCGAGGCAATGGTGAAACCGTCAACATGCGGGAGCATCACGTCAAGGATGCACAGGTCATACACTCCTTTGCGGAATGTCTCCAGTGCAACCTTTCCGTCATCCACGAGCTCCACCTCGAAATCATTTATCTCAAGGTATGATTTGAGGACCGAGCCGAAGCTTACGTCATCCTCTACCAGAAAAATCCTTGCGCTCTTCTTGCTCATGCCCTTGATTCGTTCTTGTATGGTAAAAATACTGTAAAAATACTTCCCTTGCCTGGTTCGCTCTCAACTGTCACGGTACCGCCGTGTGCATCGGTGATTGCCTTCACATAGTTCAGCCCAAGGCCGAATCCCTTGACATTATGAACATTACCGGTGGTCTCCCTGTAAAATCGTTCAAAGACACGGTTCTGCACTGACTTGCTCATCCCGATGCCTTTGTCAGCCACCTCGAGAAAAAGTCCGCTGCCGTTGCTTCGCGTCGTGACTGTAATCTGCGGCGCACCCTCGGAATATTTGTTCGCATTGTCAAGCAGGTTATGGACCAGGTTGCGCAGATGCTCACCATCACCGGTGATTATGCTCCTTTCAGCCTCCAGCTGCCGGTTTATCACGCCTCCCCTGTCCGTTACCTGTATACCTATTGTATCAATAGCCTGGCTGATAACCTCATGCAAATCGGTCTCTGCAAAGGAAAAATCCATCTCGTGCTTGTCCAGGGTGGCTATCTGAAGTATGCTCTCCACCTGCCTGTTCATGCGCGAATTCTCCTTTTTGATCATCCCTATGAAGTGTCGCACTTTCTCCTCATCAGAGATAACCCGGTTGTTGGAAATGGTGTCCGCAGCAAGGGATATGGTCGCAATGGGCGTTTTAAACTCATGGGTCATGTTGTTGATGAAGTCGGCCTGCATCTCTGACGTTTTCTTCTGTCTGATGATGAACCAGAGACTCAGGGCGAAGGTTGCCAGGATTATCAGGAGAAACAACCCGAAACCGCCCAGCATGAGCCCCATCGTACCCAGGACGTAATTTGTTTTTCGGGGGAAAACAACCGAGAGAGTCTCTCCCTTCCAGAGCAGACCCTGTGCAAAGAGACTGACCTTGTAGGGACTGTCCATGAACTCCTTCTTTCTGACTTTGGAATAGACCCCGTCAATGATTGAATCACCCCTTATCAGCGCGAACTCAAAGGGAGTGTCAATACCTGAGGCTGTAAGTTCGCCCTTCAGGGTATGGAGCAGTTCCTCCTTGTTGACCGCACGGTTTCTCTCCCAGACAAACATCTCGGATACGAGCTGATTGCTCATCGTCTGGAACTCGGCAGCCTGCTGCTGTATCCAGTGCATGTACTCTTCCGATCCGACGACAATGCTGTTGCCCATCCTGTTGTGGGCTTCTTCCCGTGTCACCTTCATCCTGACAGGCGGACTGTCATTGGTTGAGACAATTATTTCAACAGAATCAGTATCAGAGGTGACACTGCTCTGAATGCTGAAGCTTTCCGTCTCAATTCCTGGTTTTGCTGACCGCTGTATAGCCTGTGGCAGGGCTGAATAGCCCCTTATGAACATCTCATTGAGGAAGTTCATCCTGCGATTGGTCTCCATGGAATGAGCAGTGTTTCGCAGGCTGTTGATAACAAAGAAATCGAACTGCTCGTTCTGAGACTTTACAGAATTGCTTATCCAGGTCACCTGAACCCAGACAATAGCCAGGATGGAAACCACCATCAAAACAATAAGTCCCTTGAACTTCCGCCTGTTCATGGCGCAAAAATATACATATAAATAATGTCGAAAACCGTTTTAACTTTTTGTTAACCAGATTTAACCTCACTTTAACCCCGGCCCGGACTTTATGGATTATTTTTGTAAGGTCAACAGGCTCGAAAAAGAAAAGAAGATGAAAAAATGGTTCATAATAACAGCAGTATCGGTGGCCTTGCTTATGGTTGCCACAGTTGCCTCCGCGCAGGAGACGAAGAAAGTAGAAAAAAAGGTAGTCATTGTGACGGTTGAAGAGGACGGAGCCACAAGGGATACGACAATCATAGAAGGTGACACTCTTCTTTTCGAAGGCGGAGACCTGATTATTGACACGAAAGAAGGAAAAAGAATCATCCGTAAGCCGGGTGATGGCAGCAGGATGGTATGGGCCGGCACCCCGGGCACTATTCCGGGCCGTATGGCAGCACCGGGAGTATTTCCGGGAAGGACCATGAACATGATGCAGGAAGAGAAGGAGGGCGTTACGTACCACATCTCAGTTGACGGCGTGGTAGTTAATATCAGGGCGCCAAAGGAAAAAACACAGGAGGCAGACCAGATCCTCAATGAGGTCAAAAAGATACTGATGAAGAAATAAAAGCAATAGTTTCTCACACTCCCGCCCGGGAGTGTTACACCGGAAGGTGGTCGATTTAGGTTAGTTTTGGGTTAGGTTGAGAAGAGGCACGGCAGAGGTGCCTCTTCTTTTTTTTCAGCCAGTGTGCTCACACGTTTGCAAAAAGCTTCCATATCCGGTCGTCAGGCAGTGGTGCCACAACTGATATCTCTTCGTTCTTTACCGGGTGCATAAATGTGACCTTCCGTGAATGGAGCGATATACCGCCTCCCTCGTTGGACCGAGGAGCGCCGTATTTAAGGTCGCCCTTGATCGGACATTTTGCAGCTGCCAGCTGCGCCCTTATCTGGTGATGCCTGCCGGTCTGGAGATCAACCTCCAGGAGGTAATACTTCTCGGAACGTGCCAGCACAACATAGGAGAGTTCTGCCAGTTTCGATCCTTTCACTTCCTTGTCATAAACATACGACTTGTTTTGCTGCTCGTTCTTCTTGAGCCAGTTGCTTAACACACCCTCTTCAGCGGGCGGACGGTCGGTGACGATTGCCCAGTAGGTCTTTTTAACTTCGCGGGTGCGAAAGAGCTCACTCAGGCGTGAGAGTGCCTTGGAGGTGCGGGCATAGACCACGCAACCGCTGACGGGCCTGTCAAGCCGGTGAACCACACCAAGGAATACATCGCCGGGTTTCTTATATTTCTCCTTTATGTACGCTCTGACAATATTGTCCAGCGATTCATCCCCCGTGCCGTCGCCCTGCACCAGATCCGAAGAACGCTTGTTGACAATAATAATATGATTGTCCTCGTACAGTATTTCCGGGTTCCCGTTTTGCATCACTTACTTCTTCTTCTTTGATTTTTTCTATTTTCCAATCCTCAGGACCCGCAAATCGCAATTCCCAATTCCCCTTTTTTCGCAATTCGCAAATCGCAACTCGCAACTCGCAAATCCCTAATACTGTTCCTTCTCGTTCGGAAAATCGCCTGACCTGACGTCCGCTATATAATGATGCACTGCACCTTTTATCTCATCATAGAGGTTATGGTATCTCCTCAGAAACCGGGGAGAGAACTCCTGGTTGATGCCAAGCATGTCATGCAGCACCAGCACCTGACCGTCAACCTGCGATCCGGCGCCAATACCTATCACCGGCACCTTCACCGACTCGGCCACCTCTCCTGCCAGTGCAGCAGGTATCTTCTCCAGAACGATGGCGAAGACCCCGGCCTTCTCAATTATTTTTGCATCCTCCTTGAGTTTTCTCGCTTCGTCCTCATCGCGTGCACGAACCACGTAGGTGCCGAACTTATGAATAGACTGGGGCGTCAGTCCCAGGTGACCCATAACGGGAATTCCGGCAGACAGGATACGCTCAATGGATTCTACAATCTCCCTGCCGCCTTCCAGCTTCACTGCACTGGCGCCGGTCTCCTTCATTATCCGGATTGCTGATGCAAGAGCCTCGGTTGAGTTGCCCTGGTAGGTACCAAAGGGCATATCTACAACTACCAGCGCCCTCTTTACACCCCTTACCACCGAGGCAGCATGGTAGATCATATTGTCAAGAGTGATTGGCAGAGTGGTGTCAAATCCTGCCATCACGTTCGATGCCGAATCCCCCACAAGTATTATATCAATTCCGGCTTCGTCAAGAATCCTGGCCATTGAATAATCATATCCCGTAAGCATCGATATCTTTTCACCTTTAAGCTTCATCTCGTAAAGCACATGGGTGGTAACCAGTTTTACCGTCTTCTGTACTGACATCTTAGTGCAATTTATTGTCTTCGTAAAGCTACGAAATAAGAATGTGGATTACCATCATGGCAAATTCTTTTGACCGTACCTGCCGTTTTGTCATAATCCCAAAAAAGATTTCCGGCGGCCATTCAGCCATACCATGACATAATTTCATAATAATGACCGGCAGGGCTCTGTGGCACAAACATTGTCACCGTGGAGAGTATCAGAAAAGTATTTAAAGCATAAATAAGAATAAAAATGGGAAAAATTATCGGTATTGACCTGGGAACCACCAACTCATGCGTTTCAGTGATGGAAGGCAATGAGCCCGTGGTCATCCCCAACAGTGAAGGCAAGCGCACCACCCCCTCGGTGGTTGCATTTCTTGAGAACGGCGAACGCAAGGTAGGTGACCCCGCCAAGAGGCAGGCCATCACCAACCCTACCAAGACCGTTTCATCGATCAAACGCTTCATGGGCAGACAATTTGACGAGGTGACAAACGAGATGAAGAAACTGACCTATCAGATCATCCGTGGTGACAACAACACCCCCAGGGTGAAGATCGATGACCGCAACTACTCTCCCCAGGAGATCTCAGCCATCGTGCTTCAGAAGATGAAGAAGACCGCTGAGGACTACCTCGGCCAGGAAGTCACTGAAGCAGTCATTACCGTTCCGGCATACTTCAACGATTCACAGCGCCAGGCCACCAAGGAGGCAGGCGAGATTGCAGGACTCAAGGTCAAGCGTATAATCAATGAGCCCACCGCAGCATCATTGGCTTACGGCCTCGACAAGAAGGCACACGATCTCAAGATCGCTGTCTTTGACCTCGGCGGAGGAACATTCGACATATCCATTCTTGAACTGGGCGATGGCGTATTTGAGGTCAAGTCTACCAACGGCGACACCCACCTGGGCGGAGACGACTTTGACAATCTGGTCATCGATTGGCTGGCAGACGAGTTCAACAAAGAGGAAGGCATCGACCTGCGCAAGGACCCGATGGCTCTCCAGAGACTGAAGGAAGCTGCCGAGAAGGCCAAGATAGAGCTCTCCAGCACCACCAGCACAGAGATAAACCTCCCGTACATAATGCCGGTCAACGGTATTCCCAAGCACCTCGTCAAGACACTGACCCGCGCTCAGTTTGAGAAACTGACTGACAAACTCATCAATTCAGTTATCGGACCGTGCCAGAGGGCGCTTGATGACGCAGGCCTGAAGACCTCTGACATCGACGAGGTTCTGCTTGTTGGCGGATCAACACGTATACCGGCTATCCAGCAGATAGTTGAAAAATTCTTCGGACGCGTTCCTTCAAAGGGTGTCAACCCTGACGAGGTCGTGGCCGTCGGTGCTGCCATCCAGGGCGGTGTTCTCACCGGTGAGGTAAAAGACGTGCTTCTGCTTGATGTCACCCCCCTCTCTCTCGGTATCGAGACCATGGGAGGCGTGATGACAAGACTGATAGAATCGAACACAACTATCCCGACCCGCAAAACGGAAACATTCACCACGGCCAGCGACAGCCAGCCTTCGGTTGAGATCCATGTGCTGCAGGGCGAAAGACCCATGGCACAGGGAAACAAGACAATCGGCCGCTTCCACCTCGACGGCATACCGCCGGCCCCGCGCGGCATACCGCAGATCGAAGTGACCTTCGACATCGACGCAAACGGAATACTTCACGTTTCGGCGAAGGACAAGGGTACTGGCAGGGAACAGAGGATCCGTATCGAAGCATCATCAGGCCTGAGCGAAGACGAGATCCGCCGCATGCGCGACGAGGCGAAGGCCAACGAGGCAGCCGACAAGGCAGCCAGGGAAATGGTTGATAAGATCAATGCCGCTGACAGCATGATCTTCCAGACCGAGAAGCAGATGAAGGAGTATGGTGACAAGATCCCTGCAGACAAAAAGGGACGGATAGAGAATGCTCTCGGCCAGCTTCGCGAAGCTCACAAGAACAAGGATATTACTGGTATTGACCGTGCCCTTGCAGAGATCAACGCAGCATGGCAGGCAGCCTCCGAGGATATGTACAAGCAGGCCCAGGGAGGCCCCGGCCAGCAGGCAGGTCCTGATGCAGGCCCGCAGGCAGGTCCCACAGGCAGCCAGGCCGGAGGCAAGGGCGGCGACGAGCAGGTCACCGACGTCGACTTCGAGGAAGTCAAGTAAACACTATATATATCACCACCAGAAGCCGTGGCAGCGCAAGTTGCCACGGCTTTCTTTATGTTATACCCAGCCTTACATTTCTGTAATGCGAAAATCAATCTAAAGACCTTTTCGTATGGCTACGCCCGACACACTGACCGGAAGACTATCTCTATACTATAATACCCCCCGAAAATGTTTGTCTTAACCCCCAAATAGATGGACACAATTTGAAAAACACGACTTGTCACTGGTCGACTACCTAATCACCAAATACATAGTCTGGAAAGAGCGAGATAAGCAATGCCCAAATGATTAAAGAAATGTATGCAATGACTATGGAGATCATTGAAAAGGCTAAAAGCCGTTTCTCTCGTCTTTCTAAAGATGCTCTGCTTTTATATGTTTTAAACACTCTTTTCCAGTAGTGTCCACTTAAACTCCTAACTATGCAATGAGGGGACATATGAATGGCTTTAGTTTAGGATAGCGTTGATTAATCGAATTCTTTTGTTAACTTTGGGGAAACCTCAACAAACATGAATTATCAAGAAATATTAGCAGCATTCCGTGCGCTCCCCTTACTGCAGCAGGGTCAACTGATCTTGGAGATAACTGAAAAACCCAAAAAGCCAGATTATGTCTCGTTACGTAAAACGCAATTGATAAACAAGCAAGTAGGTTGCCCTTATTGCAAAAGCCCTGGCTATATTCGTTATGGAAAGGACAAAGGCAGCGCACGCTATAAGTGTAAAAACTGCAAGCGAACCTTTACAGAGCATACAGGGACATGGTTGGCAGGTCTTCACAAGAAGGAACTTGTAAATGAATACATTGAGCTTATGCACCAAGGAAAATCTCTGGACAAGATAAAGCAGGAGTTGCGCATTAACAAGAAAACAGCGTTTGATTGGCGTCATAAGATCCTTGCATCGATTGAGGATTCTCAGCAGTCTAAATTCACCGGCATTGTTGAAAGTGATGAAACATTCTTTCTTCAATCGGACAAAGGTAAAAGAAAGGGGCTTGACCGGACTGCCCGAAAGCGAGGTGGCCATTCTTCATCAAGGGGTATCTCAAACGACCAGGTCGCAGTAATTACCACTGCTGACCGCAAAGGAGCGTTGGATTTGACTGTGGCGACAATGGGAAGAATCAGCAAATTGGATATCGAAAAGGCCATAGGCAATAGAATTGAAAAAGATGCTATCCTGTGCGCTGATAGCCATGTGAGCTATAAAGGATTTGCCAAAGACAACCAGTTGGAGCTTGTAGTGCTGCGTGCCGATTTAAAACAGTTCGTCAAGAAAGGTGTATACCACATTCAAAACGTCAACTCATTGCATAGCCGGGTAAAGAAGTGGATTGATTCCGTATTTTGGGGTGTCTCAACCAAATACTTACAGAACTATCTAAACTGTGGTATAGGGTGCAAGAAACACTTAAAAACTCAGCCCATCCTGTTGAGGAATTTGTAAAGTGTTCTATCGTTGATGGGCAAGCCAAAGAGCGATTTAGGTCTATATCGGAAAATTATAGAATGTTAATTGCAACGCATTTATAAACTAAAGCCATATGAATTATTATATCATTGAAAGTATGTACTTTATGAATTACCCAAGGGCCGTATTTGCTCATTTCGAATCAGATTTAATTTCAAATCGTCACCCCATAATTACAATCACAAATATCTGATATATAAACTATTATGGAGATGTGTAATTATTTTTAGTGGACACTACTGATATCAAATGAACCTAATGTAGCAACAATCATAGAATTTAACTAGTCAACCATGATTCTAGAAATTAAGAATAGAAGTATAATACACATATTTCCATGCGAAAGCATAATATATTGTAAAGCAGAAGGCAATTATACTTGTTTTGTGCTTGAAGACAAAAAAGTCATTGCATATCAAACTTTGAAGAACACATGCAGAATCCTGCCAAACTGCGATTTTTGTCGATGTCATAACTCTTATATTGTGAATCTTAGTAAAATAAGAGAGTTTGACACAAAAAGAAATGTACTAATTCTTAAAAACAAATTACCTATCCCAGTTTCAAATAGGAGAAAAATGGATTTACAGAATGCTCTAAAGACATTTATCACACACCACTCATAATCAATAATTGTATGCAAATATCATTAATTACATTTCAGTTATATTGAAATCCTTGACTTTAATATAATATATTTAAGTTTCGCAAGTGCATTTA
>DFYY01000037.1:0-145149 GCA_002383485.1 Bacteroidales bacterium UBA4070
CAGATAACAATCACTGATGTGGAAGATCGTAGGCCTTCAGGAATTGTAAAAAGCCCCGGATCAAAGCAATCCGGGGCAGAGTCACCGGGAAGGAGCCCGGTGACAAGCGCAAAAAGCGAGGCATCATGCAGCGAGACTGCGCTTGCGAAGCGCTTTTTGCCCGTTAAACCGTTATTAACTCAATGTTAGCAGACACATAAATTCCATCTATGTTATACTTAATAACACTACCTAAATAAACCCCACTTGCGACATCGACCTAACCGCCAATAATTGACTGATATAAAATTAAGAAATTATTTTATTAGGTTCCAAATAAAATTGAATAAATTCAGTAAAAAACGGAAAATATATTCAGATATGCGGACTTTATGACCTGCGAAGACCTAAAATCCAGGCCAGCTTACCTAGTCTGTGCGGGTAAAAAAGGAGCGCACGCAGGGTGGTATGGCATCCGTACCTGCGCTTCATGAATCCTATGGAGGGAAAGATGTCACCCAGGATGAAAATCAGTTTCTTGCCCGGACTCTTCAGGGCCTTCAGGTTCCTGCTGAAAAGCTCGTGCTGGCTGACAGGTACCACTGACCCCGGATGCATCAGGTCATGCATGAATCCGGCAGCCTTCCCTGCCTCGCTTCCGAACGGCGTAATCCCGTTACAGGCCCTCATCTCAACGGGTATCGTCACGCCCCACACCTGTTCCATCACCGTGAGCACAATCCTCGTCTCCGATTCGAGGCCTGCCTCCTTCGCGGCAGCGGGAAGTGCCTCCGTCAGTATCCTGTCGCCGTATTTGCATAACATCAGGTATATGTCTGCCCATAACCTGAGCTGAAATTCGCCCTTGACCTCATGCTTGTAAATATGTCCCGTCAGCGCCAGGAATGAAACCATCGGAGGCAGAACGCGAAAGTGCTCCCCGCCGGCAGCGACAGGTTCTGAATCAATGATGGCCCTTTTGACCATTGCCTCCCCCTCAGGACCGAAGAGCCTGTAATGAAGATCGACGGAGACACCGCCGCGATGCAGCTCGGGTAAATGATTGCCCAGGTCAAGTATGATATGCCTGTAAAGAGGCGATTTAAGAGGCATTGACCTGAATCCCTCCCGGACCAGAATATCCCTGGCTTTAAGCGCATCGGACGGCGCCACCAGCAGGTCGGCGTCACTCATCTGGCGAAGTCCCCTGGAGCCATAGACCGTATGTTCCAGCGCGAGACCCTTCAACAGCACAACGGGTATTCCTTCACGCTCCAGCAGGGCAGTCAGCCCGGCAGAAGCGCCGGTAATCCATGATACCCTGGCTATCGATTTGAACCTTAATCCCTCCAACAGAGTTCGTTCCGTCTCCGGCACCCTGGCAGCCAGGTCAAGGTCCGATATGTTCTGCCATACCAGCGCGGCCACGCCGTGCCTGACGGCAAGGGAGGCAAAGAGCTGCCACGAGGCGAAGGATTCAAACTCCGCGGAGATCCGGCTCTTATCCTCACCGGAAAATTCCGTCCTGCTCAGCAGCAGCAACAGCTTTACCGACCTCAGAAGCTCGTCGTCTCTGTCATTAATGATCCCGCCATCTCGCCCGGAAATCAACTCTGCACTTTTTTCATCCGGAATGCCAACTTTCTCTTCAGGTGGAATGCCGGCTTTCCCTTCAGCCAGGATTTTGTCTGGACCCTCAGCCGGATGGTGATGATTGTCTGCGGTCATCTGTACATCGATTTCTGCCTGGTGAACATGGCATGATACCTGCCTCCTGCTGCCATAAGCTCATCGTGTGTGCCTGTCTCTGCAACCCTGCCGCCGTCAAGCACTATGATACGGTCAGCATCGCGTACATTGGAGAGACGGTGACTGATGAAGATGCACGTTCGTCCTTCAGTGATGCGGCCCAGATCTGAGAAGATATCATATTCAGAATCGGCATCAAGCGATGATGACGGTTCATCGAGGATCAGCACGGGCGATTTCCGGTAAACGGCCCTCGATATGGCTATCTTCTGCCACTCGCCCCAGCTGAGTTCGCGGCCCCCCTCTGTGTGGTGGCCAAGTTGCGTATCATATCCCTCCGGCAGTGACTCCAGCAAATCCCTGAGGCCTGTCGCTTCGGCAGCCCGCCGCACTGCATCATTGCCGGAATGCCGGGTTGTGTCTGCCCCTGTGCCTTTACTCGCACCCATGGCTGCTCCTGTGCCCGCTCCCGTGTCTGCGCCGACAGGTCCCTCTCCTCCTGCCTCTGAACCATACGGCTCTCCGTCATGTCCCCCCAACCTTATATTGTCCCCCGCGCTTAGATAATAGAGCATGAAATTCTGAAACACAACCGAGAAAAGCCTTCTGTATGACGATGGCACCATAGCGGCTGCATCTGTTCCGTTCACCGTAATGCACCCCTCATCGGGATCATAAAGCCGGCAAAGCAGCTTCACCAGCGTGGTCTTGCCCGATCCGTTGGGCCCGACGATGGCCACCTTCTCACCACGCGATATGCGCAGGTTCACATCCTGAAGGGCCGGACGTGATGCGCCCGGATATGTAAACGTAACATTCCCGGCTGAAAGCTCCCTGAATGAGTCTGCATCCGGAGCTGCACCCTCCCCGGCCATCTCCGGCTTCAGGTCGAGAAATATGAAAAGATCCTGCAGAAAAATACTGTTCTCCGCCAGCCCTGAATAACCGGTTACCGCATCGCGAAGGTAAACCATTGCCTGCCTGAAAGCCACCAGGTACATCGCCAGTTCACCGGCCGTGATGGATTCACCGAGGTACTTCGCCGCTGCGTAGATAACAATCCCGGCAAAAGCTGCAACCTTCAGCAGTGAGGAGAGGCTCTCGGGGATAATGTTCCTCCTTACCGTCTGCAGTTCCGGTTCCCGCGAATCCCGGAAATGCTTCCGGAAGAGCCTGTCGAAATACCCTCCCAGGTCAAAGAGCTTCACCTCCCTCGCAGGCTTCTCGCCCGTCAGCAGCCAGCTGAAGTACGAGGCCTGCCTCGCGTCGGCGGTGACTTTTTTCCTAACTTCATAAAGCTTTCGCGAATTGCGCACCCGCACAAGCAGGACAGGTATAAAGACCACAGTCAGCATGACCAGCGGGATCAGACCAAAGTTCCTCAGAATATAAGCCATCGCGGCAAAGGATATCACCCCGCGCAGCAGCGTGATGAAATCGGCGATCAGTGCCGCGGGCCTCCACGAGATATCCCTTGCAGCCCTCTCCAGGCGGTCATGGAACAGCGGATCCTCGAAGAACCGCAGCCCGAGGCGGCCGGCATGAGCGTGTATCAGTGAAGAAATGTGCCCCTCAACCAGGTATGAGTGCCGCTTCGTTATATAGTTGCCCGCAAATGAGAGAAGGTCATCTGCCAGCAGTGCCAGTGCGATTACAATGGTGAGCCATCCCAGGACGGCAAGTGTGGCGCCCGTCTCGACAGTCACCTTCGCTGCCCCGTCACCCGTAAGCAGGTCTACAAAGTGGCCAAGCAGCAACACTACAACCAGTGGCATCAATGCCCTGACAATCAGTATGATGATGCTTAGCACGCTCTCCCTGCCGGAACTCTCCGAAAGCAGGCAAAGGGCCCGCCGTATTGTATTGGATTGTGACAACATCCTGAGATGATATACACAAAGATAGCAAGAAGAGGGATCAATCCTTTCAGCGTATTATTCTTATAATCGCAATAATGCTCTTGACAAAGCTTCCGGAATTCTTACTTTTGTGAGCAATAACGACTTCCGTCTGCTCAAATGACTGCTGCCTGAAACATTTGACCGTAAGTGTCGTTATACCTATAAATACCTGTCATGAAAAGGACCTTTCTGTTGATTCTGGTATTATGTCTCTTTGTGTCTGCCATCGATGCGCAGATCATAGGGTCAGGTACCTTTACTGATCCCTACAGGGGTATCAACAATGGTAACTTTACCATCAGTGGAACAAAGTATTTCAACAACAATATAGGAGTTTCAGCCGGAACCCTTACCCTTATGCCCGGGACAAGACTTATCTCCCGGAGCAAATATGCATGTATTCTCATAAGCGGGACAGGGCAGGTAAGCGCCATCGGTACCTCTGCAAGGCGTATCCTCATTACAGCAGATACGGATGGCGACATGACTGTCGGAGAGAGCAATGATCTTTGGGGCAATATCCTGATGACCTCCACGGGAACAAACAACTTCAGCTACGTTATCGTGGAGAACGGCCAGCGTACACGGTTCTCTTTCACCGGAGGTGCAATGCATATCGGCTCAGGCACGGTGAACATCAACAACAGTTTCATCAGGAACTCAGCAGCAAGACAGGGAGGAGGAATCTACCTGGAAGCCGGAGCAAACGTGACCATCTCGAACAGTGTCATAAGCGGCAACAGTGCCACCGAAAGCGGAGGGGCAATATATATGGCCCAGGGCTCCGCGCCGGTGATCTCATCCACGGTATTCTATGACAACTCATCATCATCGGCTCTTGTAAAGGGCGGCGCCATTGCTGCCTTCTCATCATCTCCGGTGATAGTAAACTCAACATTCGTCAATAACATTTCAGCAGCCGGTGACGGATCCGGCATCTATCTTGAGGATTCCCCGGACGCAAAGGTGGTCAACTCCATTTTCTGGGGCGGACCGTCACAGACAAGCCTCTCCGGAACCCCATCCACGGTATTCGATATCTGTGCCATCGAGGGTACAACATACGCGGGCTGCATTACGCTGAACAGCAGCAACACTGCTGCCGACGGGCCTAACTTTACGAATCCGTCCATCGGTGATGTCACCATCGCTTATTCTTCGCCCCTGCGGGATTCGGGTGCTGGCAGCTATGCAGGCCTGACCGTCCCTCCTACGGACATAATCGGTTCTGGCCGTGTCTATATAACCGATATCGGCGCCTACGAGATGATCTACAGTCGCTGGCACGGCGGTAATACTAACTGGGGTGATCCGGCCAACTGGGACGGAGGCTTTGTCCCGGGAACCACCAACATCGTCATCCCGGCAGGAGAGGCAACATATCCCACCACTGCCCCAGGACCCTCATTCACCCTTAATTCAGGACTGCAGATGGTCATGCAGCCGGGCTCGAAGGCCACCTTCACCTCTGTGACAAACAACGGCACCATTGACCTGCTCTCAGACGCCACGGGCCAGACGTCACTCATAACAAACAGCTATTCAGGCAGTGCAGGCAATCTCAACGTAGGTCACTTCCTCACATCAGGCCCGACGGGCGAATGGTGGCACTATATTGCACCACCAGCAACGGTTTCAAAAACAGTCTTCACGGACATCGAACCGGAGTTGCTTGTTCGGTACGACGAAACAAAAGTAATTTCTGACATCATCGAAGGGTGGCAGTGGCACGACGGATACGACGGCACCACCCCCTTCAGCAACCTGAATGCGAAGGAGGGTTATGACGTCAGTGTTGCCACCGACGTTACAATGACATACCGTAACCTCAAGTCACTAACCACCTCGATGGGAAGGATAGATCTTCCCTTCGGCGGCTCGGACAAGGACACCGCCATGTTCGGCTATTCACTAATCGGGAACTCACTTACCTGCGGAATCAACTGGGATCTGGTGGCTTACTCTCACGAACATGATCTGCTCAGGCACGGCTATTATGTCCGTACCAGCACGGGCGAGGAAGCATCATATGTGATGGGTGTAGGTACCAACGGCGCCACGGCCCACATCGCCCCGCTGCAGGGATTCTTCGTCCGCACAAGGGCTGTCGGCACATACATCACCATTCCGGACAATGCCCGGGAACACAATGATGCCCCGAGGTTCAAATCGGCGGATCAGATACCGCTGCTGAGGCTGACACTCTCCTCGGCTACGGCCCGCGATGAGATGGTTATCAGGTTTGACCCTGAGGCAACCTTTGATTTCGACGGACAGCTTGATGCCGGCAAACCCTTCACCCACCTTAAGGGAAGGATGAGGATCTACTCCGTGATGCACGGTGAGAATTACTCCATCAACTCCATCCCGTGGCCCTCACAGAAGACAGTCATGCCTCTTACCCTTGAAATACCGGCGACAGGAACATATAAGATTTCCCGAACCCAGCTGCAGAACACCGGCGAATACACGTTTCTCCTGACTGACAACCTTACAGGCAGGAGCTCAGACATTACAACTGCCTGCGATTACGTATTCTCAGCGCCTGCCGGAACCTCAGGTACCCGCTTTACGCTGACCATAATACCGGCAGAGAAAAAATCGGCGACAGCCACTGAAGAAGCAAAACCCGAAACCGTTACAGTCAGCTCGCTTAAGATATATACAGCCCAGGGCAGGATTTGCATCTTGCCGCAGGGAAGTGACTGGGACGGGATCAGCGGTAAGGTCAGGATATATGATATTACAGGCAGAATTATACTAGCTTCGGATGATGAGCGTTTTAACTCAGGAGAACTCAGGGAGTTCTACCCCGGGGATTCAGGTAATCTGCTTTTAGTAGAAGTTACTGCAGGGCCGAAGAGATACCTTGAAAAGGTTGTCCTTTCCCGGTGACCGTCAATGTGGATAACGAAACATTCACAGTTGAAAAGTGTTTAGGAGTATAAATATCAAACAGGTTATATTTGAGCAGCGTTATAAATGAAAATATGAGGGGAAAAAAGAGACGATATGTCAGGCCGGCGGTTATCCGCATTGAGCTTGACAACTCCATCTCCCTTGTCATGATGACTGCTGCTCCGCCCCACCCTCCGGGAAGGAGAAGAAGCGGTGACAGTCAGCCTGACAGCCCGTTTGCATCACCCTTCTCAGACAAACCGTTCAGCTAACTATAACGAAGAGAGGTCCACAACCCCCACCTCGTAGAGGTGGAGAGAGGCCCGCAATACCCACCTCGTGAAGACGGAGAGAGGCCCGCAACCCCCACCTCGTGGAGACGAAGTGAGGTCCACAACCCCCACCTCGTAGAGACGGAGAGAGGCCCGCAACCACCACCTCGTAGAGGTGGAAGAATTGTATATGCCGGCCACCAAACCAAAGGGCGAGCAGGTGGGGCCTGACTTCCACAATTCTTATTTCCCTGCAGGCAATACTCAATGAATTGCAGATTTAGGCATTGTCAGACCGCCGACTGGAGACTGCCGACTGCTGACTGGAGACTGGAGACTGCCGACTGGAGACTGCTGACTGCTGACTGCTGACTAACAGAAAAGGCGCCACACAGGACGCCTCTTCCGGTTCATCAGATCATTCTGTTATCAGTGCAACAGGGTGATATCACCCGCCTTCTTGAACGGCCTGCCATTGGCATACTTGCCCTCAACGAGCCATACATAGACCCCCTGCTGGCAGAGCTTGCCCTTGTAGTAACCGTTCCATGGCTTGTTGATGTCAAACGTCTCGAAGATGAGCGTTCCCCACCTGTTGAATATCTGCATGTGATACTCAAGCACAGTCTCCCTGATGGGCGGGAAAAAGAACATATCCATGGCTTCACCGCTGTTGGGCAGCTCGTCTATCTCTATCGGACCCTCAAGACTGGGCTTGAAGACAGATGCAAAGACCAGGTCACCGAAGGGCTCAACAGTCACCGCAGGAGACATCACATAGGTGTCATAGCACCCGTTGACCGAATAAGCATGCAGTGTTATGTCATAGATACCCTCTGTGGTGTACTTGTGGTACGGATCACGCAGATGCGATGTGTCGCCGTCACCAAACTCCCAGATGAAGCTGTCTCCACCCTCGGTGAGGTTGAAGAGCCTTACCTCCTCGTCATTGACATACACCTTCGGCGGTGATACGTCGAAGTATGCCCTGGGCGACGGATAGACATGCACTATCTGCGACTCAGTATCCTGTCCGCCGGGACCGGTGACAGTCAGTGTCACCTGGTAGGTGCCGGCCTGCAGATAGGTGTAGTTCGGGTTCATGGCATTTGAGGTATGTCCGTCACCAAAGTCCCAGTAATAGGTTGTGGCATAGAGCGATGTGTTGTTTACTATCACGTTCCACGGCTGACATCCTGACGGAATCGAGTCAAAGTCAGCTATCGGCGGCGTGGGCATCACTATCACTGTATGAACCACATCCTCACTGCAGACACCATTGCTCACAGTCAGACTTACGTCGAAGTTGCCCGGTGCTCCGTAGGTATGTACCGGAGACATATCTGCCGATGTGTTGCCGTCATCGAAGTTCCACAGCCAGGTCCATGTCCCCGGGTTGGTGTTGTTCGTGAAGGTAACGGTGGCAGCCGGGAAGACCTGCGATGCCGGGGTGGCTATATAAGCCGGTATCGGCGTCGGGTAAACCACAACTGGCAGCGTTGTCTCACTGATACAGCCGAAAAACGACTCCGTCCTAAGGGTGACATTGTAGGTCACCGGAGCGATTGTTGTATTGAAATAGACATGGCTTATCACGTTCGACCCGGTCTCCTGGAATCCGTCGCCGTAGTTCCAGTAATACCTGAAGGCGCCCGGCAGCAGCGAGAACATGACGCTCTCACCTGAGCATATGGTGTCTTCACTTATTACGAAGTCAGAGAGTATCTCCGGGTAAATGGTGATATTCTGTTCCATCGATGAGACGCAGCCGTTGGCCGAGGTAACCTCCAGTCTCACGGTGCGGTAATCGAGGGCAGGGCCGGTATTTGTATAGGTATGTGACGGGTTGACATCTGTTGAAGTATTGCCGTCACCAAAGTCCCAGAGCAGCGACGTGTACCCCGATGAGCCGTTGGTGAAGTTCACCGTCAGCGGCTGGCATCCTGATGGAACATCTGCCGTGAACATAGCCACAGGCTTCTCTACCTCTACTACGAGGGTATCGAGACCGACGCAACCCTTGCTGTCAGTCACCTGGTAGATCAGCCTGTAATATCCGGCCATTGAGGTGTTAAACACCGGGTTCTCGATGTTGAACTGGCTCAGAGGACCGATATCCCCGAACCATCTGTGGGTGCTGTATATGCCCGAGCCTCCTGCCGGGTGGCCGTGCAACTGCGTGGGTATGCCGCCGCAGACAAGCAGGGTGTCAACAGGCTCTATCTGTGCCGTTGGCCATGCATTGACCGTCAGGAGTGCCTCGCGGGTGTAGTACAGCCCGCACGGGCCGGTGATCTCAAGCCTGTAATGCCATCCGTTCATTGCCGTGGTGGCGCTGGTTATCACCAGCTGCGGTGTCTGTGTACCCTGGTAGACAGGTCCGTCACTCAGGTTGCTCCAGCCTGCGCCCTGGTTGACCTGCCATACCGTTGTCTCCCCTGCACCGGTGTTGAACACCTGCGAGTAGAAGATGGCTCCGGTAAGGGCACACACCTCTGCATCAGCCGGCTCGGATATGATTGAGGGCTCCATGTAAACCCTGAGAGGAGCAAACGAGCTGGTGACAGGAGGAAGACAGGTGCCGGAGACAACCACCCTTATCAGATAACCATTCATCGAAAGATCAAGGTTATTGACTGTAAGTGTGGGTGTTGCGGTGCCTGAATAGGTTGCATTGTCCGTCACGTTGACGAAGCCTGCTCCGCTGTTGACCTGCCACTGGTATACAAGGTTGGTGCCTGCGGCAACCACACTGAAGGTGGCGCTGCCGCCCGGGCATCCCCTGAACTCATCAGGATGATCAGAAAGCTCAGGAGCGGTGTATACGGTGAGCACAGCCTCGTCCGAGATCAGATCAGCCGAGCAGTCGCCGCCAATGACAACCCTGTAACGGGTGCCATCCATCGTGCGCGACGGGCCGAAGACCATCAGCGTGGGTGTATTCACTCCCATGTAAATGCCGCTGTTGGCAAGATCATTCCATGCACCGCCGGTGAAAGCCTGCCACTGGTATGTCAGGTTGGCTCCGTCAGCAAGTGCCGTGAAGGCCGATGTCATGAACTCACAGATGGCTGAATCTGCAGGCTGCTGCGTAATGATTGTCTCAATCGAGACGTCAAGCATCACGGTCTGCGAGACAGCCTTCGGGGCACATGTGCCTTCAACCTCAACACGGTAACGGTAATTGTCATATGTCCGTGGTACTGTTGTCAGTGAAAGTGTATTCGTAGTGGCGCCGGAATAGACACCGCCGTCAGTGACCGCACTGAAACCGCTGCCGGTGTCAACAAACCACTGGTAGGTCAGTGCAGTTCCCTGTGCTGACACGTTGAATGCAGTATTGGTGTTCTCACAAATAGTTGCAGCAACAGGCTGTGCAAGTATCTCCGGTGCGGTATTGACCGTCAGGAGTGCGGCAACGGATGTGTCGGGAGGCGTGCAGGTGCCGGATACAATCACCCGGAACATGTCGCCGCTCATTATCCTGTTGGTGCCGTTGACCTTCAGGTTCATGGTTGATACCCCGAAGTAGGTGGCGGTCTCCGTCAGGTTGTTCCATGACGTACCTCCGTCAATGCTGCGCTGCCATCTGTATGCTGCGCCTGTGGTTACGCCGGCGTCGACAATAAAGTCGGCAATGGCGTACTCGCATATGACAACATCATCTGGCTGATCAGTTATCTCCGGCAGCTCGTTGACAGTCAGGTATGCAGGCATCGAGATGAGACTCGATCCACAGGTGCTGCTTACAACGGCCCTGTAGGCCGTATTGTTGTCAGCCGTTGCCACCGCGGCAATCGTGTAGGTCGCATTGGTGGCGCCTGCTATTGGCGTCCAGGTGGCTCCGCCGTCAAGGCTGAGCTCCCACTGGTATGAAGGATTCGTGGTCAGTCCGGCGTTGACCGTGAAGATGGCTGCCTGCCCCTCGCAAAGGGTGATGCTTGCAGGATGCTGCGTTATCTCGGCCTGGCGTGTTACAGTAAGAGTTACAGGCATCGATTCCACGTATGGAGTGCAGATTCCCGATACCCTTACCATATACTGGTATCCTGACATCATCTCGAGTGCGCTCACCACTGTAAGCGTAGATGTATTGGCACCCTGATAGCGTGCCCCCGTTGCAGGAGTCCAGCCACTGCCTGAGTCAACATACCACTGGTAAACAGGGCTGGTGGTCACCCCTGCATCAACGGTGAAGATTGCATCTTCGCCCGAGCAGAGAGTGACGTCTGCCGGCTGGGTGATGATCTCGGGCTTCTCGTTGACTGTGAGAGTCACGATATCTGACAGTACCGGTACGGGACAATCGCCTGAAATCTCAGCCTGGTATCTGTAGCCATTCATGGCCGTCACTGCTGTCACACTGAGCGTGGCGGCGGTCTCACCCGGCATGAGTGTCATACCTGAACCGCTGTCAATATACCACTGGTAGTGCGGGTTGGTGGTGCCGCCTGCATCGGTGATGAAGGTAGCCGCATCATCCTCGCATACCGTCTGACTGACCGGCTGAACGACAATCTCGGGAACTGTCTTCACATCAATGGTCGCCGAACCGGTAAGGTTGGTGTGAGGCGCCGCCACAGTACAACCGTTGTTGTCTGTCACCGATGTTATGGTATAGGTGGTGGTGACAGTCGGGTTGACCGTTATAGGACTGCCGCTGATGTAGTTGTTTACTGTTGTTCCGTCGCTGAGAACTACCGTGAAGGGCGATTCCCCCGTTGTAATTGTCACTGTAACAGTTGCAGCATCACCCGGACAAACGAATCCTGTGCCTGCTATTGATGCCACCGGCAGAGGATTGACCGTAACAACAACCGGGTTGCTGTATGCGGGATCACATGCTGCCGAGTTGACACGGCGGCGGAAATGGGTTGTCTGCAGGATTCCTGCTGGCGGATCGTACGATGCCATGTTGGCTCCCGGCACATCACTCCAGGTGGCGCCGTTGTCGAGGCTGCGCTCCCACTGGAAGAGTATGGCTGCAGGACCGCCTGCCGGTGCCGTCACCTCGTTCAGAGGTGTCGGATCACCCTGGTAACATACCTCCTGGTCACCTGTAACGGTGCCCGGAAGCAGTTGCAGAGGCTGGGTGATTGTAATTGTAGCCTGTGCAGTGCAGTTGTTGGCGTCAACCACGCCGGCAGTGACCTCACCAACTGCGCCTCCGGTGAAGGAGAGCGATGTGCCGGTGATGTTCACAGTTGCCCCTGACGTATTGGTGATTACGCTGATTACATAAGGTGCTGTTCCGCCTGAGACCGAGAATGATCCTGTGGCAGTGGCATCGCCGAAGCATGCAAGAACCACATCGGGAGTACGGCCAAGGGTCAGGACGGCCGGCTCAAGCAGCACAACCGTAGTCGTTGATGCGCAGTTGTTGGCATCGGTGACTGTAACGGAATAGGTGCCTGCTATGAGCCCGGATATATCCTGGGTTGTGGCCGTGTATCCGGAAGGACCGCTCCATGTGTATGCAAAGGGAGCCTCGCCGCCGGTGACCTCAAGATCGATCTCGCCGTCAGATGCCCCGTTGCAGGTGATATTGTAACCGCCTGCATAGACAGCCGGCGTGGTGGTCAGCGCAATCGGAGGCATCACCGTGATAGTAATCTGGTCAGTAGCCGTACAGCCGTTCCTGTCAGTGATGACGACAGTGTAGGTTGTTGTAACTGCCGGCTTGGCTATCGGGCTCTTTACATTTGTATAGTTAAGACCTGCGGCAGGCGACCAGTTGTAGGTGTAGTCTCCTGAGAGCAGCAACTCACCGCCGGCACCCGTGGCCGTAAGCGTGGCAACGGAGGTGGGGCATGCACCAATTATATCATCATCAGCTGTAGCCGTGACCGTGAGGTCGGGAGCAACGTTGACCTGCACCTGTGCCGTTGTCTGGCAGCCGTTGGCGTCTGTGACGGTGACCGTGTAGAGCGTGGAGACAGCAGGCTTAGCTGTCGGATTGGCCTTAGTGGCATCATCAAGCGTGGCTGCGTTATCCCACAGGTAGGTGTAACCGCCTTCGCCGCCGCTGACCGTGGTGCTCAGATGAGCAACAGAGGTGGGGCATGCGCCTATCGGGTCATCATCAACAGATGCTGTCGCCGTAAGAGGAGGAGCAATGTTGATGGTAACCGTTGCTGTTACTGTACAGTTATTAGCATCAGTCACAGTGACGGTGTAGGTGGTGTTGACTGCCGGTTTGGCAACGGGACTCTTCGTGGTGGCATCGTTGAGTGATGCAGCCGGAGCCCAGCTGTAAGCGTAAGGCAACTCGCCTCCGGTGACACTGACATCAAGTGTGGTTGTCGATGACGGACATTCACCTATCAGGTAGTCGGTTGCCGTGGCAATCGCTGCCAGCGGAGGACGAACCTCAATGGTGATTGTATTGACGGCAGTACAGCCGTTGGCATCGGTCACAGTTACGGTATAGGTGGTCGTCGAGGCCGGTTTGGCAACCGGGTTGGGAATATTCGTAGCACTCAGGCCTGTGGAAGGAGCCCAGCTCCAGGTGTATCCGCCGCCTGCCAGCTCCTCTCCTCCTGCAGCCGTGGCAGTGATCTGCGCCACGGAGGTGGGACAGGTGCTGAGGATATCATCATCAGCAACGGCCGAAACGGTAAGTTCGGGAGCTACGGTGACAGTAATGTTATCAGTTGCCTGGCAACCGTTGGCGTCATTAACTGTAACTGTATAGGTGGTGGTGACTGACGGTTTGGCTATGGGATTGCTCACATTCGGGTTGTTGAGTCCCGTTGCGGGCGCCCAGCTGTAAGTGTAGCCCGGTTCGCCGCCTGTGACGGTGACTCCGAGGTTCGACCTTGATGTGGGACATGTGCCGATGAGAAGATCATCTGCCGTTGCCGTGGCAACAAGATCGGGAAGAACGGTGACAGTTACAGGTGCTGTCGTCTGACAGCCGTTGTTGTCGGTCACGGTCACAGTATATGTGGTGGTGACTGCAGGCTTGGCTGTCGGTGTTTTACTTGTAACGTCACTGAGCCCGGTGACAGGCGACCAGAGGTAGGTGTACCCCGGCTCACCGCCGGTGACAATTACATCCAGGGTAGTCTGCGAGGTCGGGCAGGTGCCAATGTTCGGATCGCTGACCGTGGCCGTTGCTGCAAGTTCAGGAGCAACAGTTATTGTCAGTGATGCCGTAGCGGTACAGCCGTTGACATCCGTGACAAGGACCGTGTAGCTTGTTGTAACTGCCGGCTTGGCCGTCGGGTTGGAAATGGTTGCATCACTGAGGCCGGTGGCCGGTGACCACAGATACGTATATCCCGGTTCACCACCTGATGCCGTGGCTGTGAGCTGAGCATCAGAGGCGGGACAGGTTCCTATATTATAATCGTCAGCAGAGACTGTGACATTCAGAACCGGAGCAACATTCACCACTACGCTGGCAGTGGTCTGACAGCCGTTGGCGTCAGTCACTGTAACAGTATAGGTGGTGGTTGCCGACGGCTTGGCTGTCGGGGTCTTGCTGTTCGGATCACTCAGTCCGGCCACGGGAGACCAGAGGTAGGTGTATCCCGGTTCGCCGCCGCCTGCGATGACATCGAGATGGGCCACAGAGGTGGGGCAGGTGCCTATTGTTCCGTCATCGACTGTGGCTGTTGCGGTAAGATCGGGAGCAACAGTGACTGTCACATCAGCTGTTGCCGTACATCCGTTGTTGTCGGTGACGGTAACTGTATAAGTCGTTGTAACTGCCGGCTTCGCCAAAGGCGTCTGTATCGCCGGATTGTCAAGGCCCGTCACAGGCAACCAGCTGTAGATGTAACCCGGCTCGCCGCCAAGTGCCACTGCATTGAGCGTGGTGTTGGAGGTGGGGCAGGTGCCGATCAGCGGATCTGCTGCCGAGGCAGTGACGGTGAGAGGTGACACAACGTTCACCGTGATATCCCTGGAGATGCTGCAGCCGTTCTGGTCTGTCACCGTAAGTGTATATGTGGTGGTGACAGCCGGCTTGGCTGTCGGGTTGGGATCAGTGTCGCTGCTGAGGCCGGCTGCCGGGGTCCACAGGTAAGTGTATCCCGGTTCTCCGCCTCCTGCAGTGGAGGTGATATGTGCCTCCGATCCGGGGCAGGTGCCGATCTGGCTGTCATCAACGGCCAGCGTAAGCGTAAGCGCCGGACGGACGGTAATGGTGATGTTTGATGTTGCGGTACAGCCGTTGGCATCAGTGACAGTGACAGTGTAAATGGTAGTCACTGCCGGCTTCGCTGTCGGTGTTTTGATATTGTTGTCATCAAGGCCGGTAAGCGGGGTCCACTTGTATGTGTATCCGCCTTCTCCGCCTGTAACGGTTGCGTCAAGGTGCGAGACCGATGACGGACAGGTGCCGATGAACAGATCATCTGCTGTTGCTGTGACTGAGAGGTCAGGAGCCACATTGACAACGATAGTTGCCTGGTCGGTGCAGCCGTTTGCGTCAGTAACCGTGACAGTGTAGGTGGTTGTCACCGCCGGCTTGGCTGTAGGGGTGGCGCTGGTAGCGCTGCTCAGCGTGCCGGCATTATCCCAGAGATAGGTATAAGCTCCTTCGCCGCCGGTAGGGGTGGCGCTGAGGTGTGCTACCGAGGTGGGGCAGGTGCCGATCAGGTTGTCATCGACGGTGGCCGTGACATCGAGCTCGGGAGCCACGTTGACAGTAACGTTTGCCGTTGCTGTGCAGCCGTTGGCGTCGGTAACGGTAACAGTGTAGGTAGTTGTGGCTGCCGGCGCGGCCATCGGCTCACGAACAGCCGGATCACTCAGGCCGCCTGCGGGCAGCCAGATGAAGCTGTAAGGAGCCTCGCCGCCGTTTACGTTTACATGAAGCTGAGTCTGTGAACCGGGGCATGCGCCGATGAGATTGTCATCAGCAAAGGCCACTGCCGCCAGTACCGGAGCAACATCAACGGTGACAGATGCAGTCTTGATACACCCGTTGGCGTCGGTGACGGTGACTGTATAGGTTGTAGTAGATGCCGGGGTGGCAACCGGGTTGGAGATGTTGGTTGCACTGAGACCCGCCGCGGGCGACCAGCTGTAGATATATCCGCCGGCAGGCATAACTCCGCCGGTGACTGTTGCTGTAAGCTGGGCCGACGAGCAGGTGCCGATAAGATTGTCATCGGCAGTAGCCGTGACCACAAGAGCCGTCGGCTGTGTGAGGGTCCATGTGCCGGTTATATTGCATCCGTTGGCGTCAGTGACGGTGAGGTCATAGGTCCCGGCCGTCAGGCCGCCCTGGTTCGGGGCGCCGGCAGTGATGCCGCTGCCACCGCCGGAGGCTGTCCATGCATATATATAAGGTGCGGTGCCGCCGGTGACGGATATTATTATGGATCCGTTGTTGCCACCGAAGCAGCTGACGTTAGTGCTTGTGGCTGCCAGGCTGAGGGCCGGCGGCTCCGTCACAATAATTGTGGACTCCGCGGTGCAGTTGTGTGCGTCAGTGACCCGGACGGTGATGGTGCCGCCGCCGGCATCAGTGACTGCAACAGATGATGCTGCGGACGTGAGTGTGGCTCCTGCCGTATTCACAAGTGTGGTAAACGTATAGGGAGCGGTTCCCCCGGCGGCGGTGAAGCTGCCGGCGCCCGTGGGATCACCGTTGCATAGTAACACCATGTTGCCGGTCGATGAGAGCGTAAGCACATTGGGCTGGAAGACCGTGGCCTGACCGCTGGCAACACAACCGTCACCACTGGTGACAGTCACGTTGTAGAGACCTGCCTTAACACCGCTGATGTCTTCAGTGCCTGCCGTGAATCCGTCAGGACCAAGCCATGAGAAGCTGTTAGAGGCAGAACCGGTCACCGTCAGGTTGATGGCTCCGCTGTTGTCACCGTTGCACTGCAGGTCGGTGACAGCAAAGGCCAGTACGGGCTGGGCATTGATTGTGACAGTAGCCGTTCCGGAAATATTGCCGTTACAGCCGTTGTTGTCCTCCATCGACACAAGTGTATATGTCACTGCCGATGCCGGGGTAACGGTGAACGTGTAGATATTCACGGGATGATTCATCACTGTCACCGGAGTCACTCCGTCAGTGTACGTGAAGTCATACGGAGAAGCGCCCGTGAGCGAGATCGTCAGCGTGGCGCTCTGACCGGCGCAAACGGCCGTCGTGCCGCTGATTGTTGCCGTCGGTACCGGGAAGTGCGATACGGTTGCATTCCCTATGCCGGCATTTGTACAGCCGTTGGCGTCAGTCACGCTGGTGACCGTGTAGTTGCCTGCTGTGGTTGCATTGTGGGTATACGGACTTGCTGCGATATTGACTGCAGGCTGGTCAGCACCGTTGATTGCATAAACCAGAACCCATGGTGCGGCACCGGTCAGTGTGATGTTGACCGGGTGAGTATCCTCGATACAGACCGTGCCGCTGTTGCTGATGACAGCCGTAGGCAGAGGCCTGACGGTCACCGGCAGCGGGGTATGGTTCGTGATACAGCCTGCTGCATTGACCTCGCGGACAGTGATGTTGCCGCTGATTGTGCCGAATGTGACAGTTATCGATGCCGCCGATGGATCACCGATAAGTGCGGCTCCTGTCGGAAGAGTCCAGGTATAGACTGAACCTGCATTGTTCGGGACTGAGTATGCACCTGTCTCAAGTGCACATACAATATCGTCTCCGCTAATGACTGACACCGGGGCGGGTGCCATCACATCGACATCAAATGACCCGGCAGGACCGGTACAGCCAAAGCTGTTGGTCTCCGTGACGGTTATTGTGCCGCTTCCGGCAGTTGTTGCCGCATTGATTATGATTGCATTAGAGTTGGCATCAAAAACCTTTGTGCCGACAGATGCAGGAACCGTCCAGGTGTATGATGAACCCGGAGTCAGAGGTATGGTATATATTATATTGGTCTGATCCGTGCAGAGCATGTCATCACCGGTGATGACCGGAGCAGCAGGCTCGGGATTGACCGTGATTACAACATCAACCGGGGTGCCGGCACAGCCGGATGAACTGTACGGAGTTACGGTGTAGGTTGCAGTTATCGGGGTGATGCCGTAATTCTCAAAGGTATCGGTTATGTGAAGCGTGCCTGCGGGATCGGCTGCGACATTTGTTCCGGCCGTACCCTGAACGGATCCGGCTGACATCACCGGCTGCGGCCAGCTGAAGGTGCTTGCTGCAGGAGTGTTGAGAGGCACCAGTTTTATCTCCAGTGAGGCAGGTACATTTGAACATACCGTCTGATTCTGGCCGGGGACTATCACCGGCTGGGGCCTGATTGTAACAACAACATCAACCCAGTCGCCGATGCATGTGGCACCGAATACCGGCCGTATACGATAGATAACGGTACGGTTGACACCGGTTTCGTTGGCGAAAGTGTCATTGGCAAGGTAGCTGGCATCATTAATGCTGTTTGCAGCAACCGCGTTGCCTGCACCGGCAACAAGACCTGCCTGTACAGCTATGGAAGCAATATCATATGTCGTTGCAGGCGATGAGGTCGGTGCAACGGCCATTACAAGTCCCGTGGAAACTGCGCTGCAGGCAAACATGTTAAGATTGCCAAGTACAGGCTGTGAGCCAACTGTAACAACTATGATCTTCGACTCTCCGACACAACCGTTGTAAACCGGTGTGACCGTGTAGGTTGCTGTCTCTGCCAGGCCGGAGGTGTTAACGAATGTATCAGTCATGTCTGCGGAAGAGGGCACTGTTCTGGCCGTACCTCCTGAAAGGCCTCCGGAGAGAATCGGTACAGGCCACGTAAAGGTTACATTATCAGCAGGATTGACAAAATTGTCAAGCAGGATGTGGTGTGTAAGTGTCTCGCCGGAACAGACGGAGGCCGACTGGTTAGAAATAACCGGCTCAGGTTTGATATTGACGACAACATTCTGGGTATTGGTACAGCCGTTGGCAGTGAGCACATATTCATATGTCACCGCTATCGGAGCCGATGTAAGGTTGCGCAGCGTCTCGCTGACACCGTTGGTGCCTGTCACCGGACCTGCGGGGGTGATCCCTGCAGCTGCCAGCCTTGTCCATGAGAAGGTGGAGCCTGCCGTCAGTGAAGTCGGCGTATATGTGAACAGCGAATTGCTGCACACATCCGGAGGGGTAAGGGTGCTGTTCAGCGCCGGGGTCGGGTTGACTGTAATTTTAAACGTCTGAGGTGTTCCTGAACAGCTCTGTCCCCCGTTCGAGAATGTCGGAGTGACAGTGAAGGTGGAGGTAACAGGCGATGTGCCTCCATTGGTGGCGGTGAAGGCCGGGAGGTTCCCGCTGCCGCTGGCAGCAAGACCTATTGAGGTATTGCTGTTGGTCCATGCATAGGTGGTGGTGCCGCCGCTGCGGTCAGTTGTAAATGTAAGCGAAGGCACAGCCATACCGTTGCAATGAATCTGGTCAGCCGGGTCATTAACCTGTGCCGACGGATTAACGGTAATTGTGAATGTCTGCGGAGTGCCTGAACAGCTCTGGCCGCCGTTCGAGAAGGTCGGGGTGACTGTTATGGTGGCGCTGATCGGCGATGTGCCGCCATTGGTGACGGTGAAGGCCGGAAGCCCCCCCGTGCCGCTGGCTGCAAGACCGATTGCAGTATTGCTGTTGCTCCATGCATAGGTTGTAGTGCCGCCAGTACGGTTGGTTGTGAATGTAAGTGCAGGTACCGCTGCATTGTTGCATCGCACCTGGTCAGCCGGGTCATTGACCTGGGCAGAAGGGTTCACTGTGATTGTGAAGGTTTGCGCCGTGCCGGAACAACTCTGTCCACCGTTGCTGAAAGTAGGAGTGACAGTGACAGTAGCAGTTATCGGCGACGTCCCGCCGTTGGTGGCTGTGAAGGCCGGTAGGTTGCCGGCACCGCTGGCTGCAAGACCTATAGCCGTGTTGCTGTTGGTCCATGCATAAGTTGTGGTCCCTCCGCTCCGGTTGGTGACGAAAGTCAGCGAAGGAACAGCCGTACCCGCACAGTGAACCTGGTTGGCCGGGTCATTGACCTGTGCCGAGGGGTTCACGGTAATTGTAAATGTCTGCGGAGTGCCTGAACAACTCTGCCCGCCGTTGGAGAAGGTCGGGGTGACTGTTATCGTAGCGCTGATAGGCGAAGTGCCGCCATTGGTCGCAGTGAAAGCCGGAAGCGGTCCGCTGCCGTTGGCAGCAAGACCAATTGAAGTGTTGCTGTTCGTCCATGCATAGGTGGTGGTGCCTCCGGTTCTGTTCGTGCCAAAGTTAAGTACCGGAACAGCCACACTGTTGCAATGAACCTGATCAGCCGGGTCATTGACCTGTGCCGAGGGATTCACCGTGATTATAAAGGTCTGGGGAGTACCCGGGCAACCTTCAAAGGAAGGTGTTACGGTAATGGTTGCAGAAACTGGTAATGTTCCTGTATTGACAGCTGTAAAGGAAGGCAGATTGCCATTCCCGCTGGCGGCAAGACCAATAGCCGTATTATTGTTTGTCCACGAATATGTGGTTGATCCCCCTGTCCGGTTGGTGGTGAACGTCACCACAGAAGAGACAGTGCCATTACAGATTGTAATGTCTGCCGGGTCATTCAATTCTGCAGTCGGATTTACAATGACGCTGCGGGTTATCTGCGGACCGGGACAGAAGGTAGAAGCCGGACCGGCCGGCGTGATGGCATAGACCACCGTGACAGGCCCGGCACCTGTGTGCTGCAGGTTTTGCCCGATAACTGTACCGATTACGCCGGATCCGGCTACAGGAGCCTTTCCTGCAAGCCATGTGACTGCCGGTGAATGAGATACCGTCCAGTTGAATGTGGATCCGGCAACAGTTGATTGCAGTACAATATCCGTGACACCGTTGCTGCAGATGACAAGTGCATTATTGGCAGTTCCGTTGGCAGAGGGAATTTCATTGATGCTGAAAGAATAAGCCGGGGGCAGACCTCCCGGAGGGACCGGATTGCCGCAGGCATCAATTACTGAAGTCAGGTTGTAGGTATAGTTCCCCACCGGAAGTGCTCCGAAACTGATGCTGCTGCCTGAGACCCGGTCAAGATATGTTACACCATTGATAATTATATCATAAGGCGGCGCCCCGTCAGTCACCGTGAATGTGAGTGAACTTGTTGGTCCGACACATGCATCGCCCGTTCCGGTAAGTGTTGCAGCAGTAGGAGTGGAACCTACCGTTATCGCTATCGGAGTTCCGAGACTGGCAGGAACACACAGATTGTTGTCAGTGACAGATGTAAGAGAAATGGCTGTGCTGCCTACCGGATACGGTCCTACCGTAATGTCAGTTCCGCTTACATAATTATTTATGGTATGATCTGATCCGTCATTCCAGACAATTGTATACGGACTTGTGCCTCCGGTGAGAACAACTGAGATGGTAGTTGTCGCTCCCGCACATATATTATGGCTTGCATGAAGCTGTGCAAGGGTGAACTCCGGATTGACATTTATCGTATAAGAACCGAAAATTATGCTGCACCCTGTTACATCCTTTATAGCGTGGATTTCGTAAGTGGTGGCGGAGGTCAGGTTAGGAGTGGTAAGAGTGATGGTACCCCCGTTGCCCTGAACGAATGATCCGTCAACGCCTCCGGTTCTCAGGTAATATTTCACATCCGCTTCTGTACCGGTAATCTGCAGCTGGCCGGGTGTGTTGTAACAGACCGGATTCTTAACTATTGTGACATTGCCGCTCAGGTCAATTGGATTCCGGTTGCGCGTTATCGTGACCGTGCTGCTGGTACTTGCGCAAATTCCGAGGGCACTGGTGATGGTCCATCTGAACGTATTCACTCCGTAACCCAGGCCAGAAACGGCAGATAACGGATTATTGGGTTCTGCCACAGTACCTGATCCGCCTGTCAGGGTCCAGGTTCCTGTTCCGCCATTGGTAGCGGCGTTGGCGGCCAGCACGGTGCTGCTTGTCTCGCAAAATGTCTGCGCCGGACCCGCATTTGCTGCCGCCGGGGAGATATCCCTCCTTATTGTATATACTGCTGATGCGGAATCACAACCATTATGACTGGAAAATACCGACCATCTGAACCTGTTGTCTCCCTGCCACAGGCCTGTAACACCGGAAGTTGCACTGGTGACAGTCATGATAACGGGTTCTGCCTGGGCCGAGACCTGTCTTACTACAATATTATCAAAATAGTAATATTCATCATTTGAATCATTCCTGCATTTAATGATAATCCTGAGATCATTGCCGGTAAGGTTGGTTACTGTGGCAGTTCTGGTTCCGAAATCATTACCGTTGTCCCCATTTGTGGTAAAAAGTGTTTCAGTCCCTCCGTTAATGCTGTAGTATACTCTTATATAGTCATCGTTTTCAAGTGAAGCAACTTCCTGGAGATAAACGCTCACTTTCACCGGAGATACAGAAGCAATAGGTATAGGATCTGAGGTCCAAACTGCCTCAGCATCAAGGTCTCTGCCTGCCATTCTTCCTGATTCAATCCTGAAATAGGTGTCACTATCCGGGGTGATGCCGGAGGTTGTCCATTCTGTTCCGGAAGTTGCATACTGCGGACTTTCGGAAAAAGTCTCCTGCCATACCAGGTTATTGATGAACGTCCACTCCCCGAAGGTGCCTGATGCAGCTGCAGTGGCAGAAAGGTTGGCCGAAGTGTTGTTGCATATATTCTGTACCGGCCCTACTGTCGCAACGGGGGTTCTGTCAACATACAGTATCTTTGTGTCTGTCACAGTAGCACAGGGTGCTGTGCCGGTAACAGTGAGTGTCAGAGTGACCGTTGCATTTGCTTCTGCACCCCCGGGCGTGTAAGTCGGGGTGAGTGTCCCCTGGCCTGAAGTGATTGTTCCGGCACCGTCCTCTGACCAGGTAAGTGTAACGTAATTTGAGGCTGTAGCATCACTTACGGTATAAGGGGTGCCCTGGCAGGTGGCATCGTCGGCTCCAGCATTAACCTGCGGAGCTCTGACAATTGTCAGAATGAGAAAATCAGAGACTGCCGGACAGGGTCCTGCAGGATTGTTTGTTGTAAATGTAAGGTTTACTGCACCCGCAGTTATGTCGGTTGCGCTCGGAGTATAGGAAGTGCTCAGGCTTGTGGCGTTTCCGAATGATCCGGTACCTGATGTGGACCATGTACCTGATGTTGCTGACCCTCCTGGAACTGCAGTTATTGTTGCCATGGTGTTTGAACAAATTGTCTGATTCGGTCCGGCATTAACCGTTGCTGGCTCACCTATAAGCACATCAACGGGATCAGAAAGAGGTCCCGGACAAAAAGTAGGAGAAACACCGAATGCCCTCACGGTGTATTCACCTGAATGGGCTACCTGGCTCAGAATAAGAGTATTTGTAGTAGCACCCGGTACGGGAGTCCCTTCTCTATACCACTGCCAGTATAAGATAGCCGGAGGAGTGGTCGCACTGGCGGTCAACGTAATAGAACTTGTCCCGTCAAAACAGAAATCCGATCCGGTACGAGTAATAGAAGGTTTATTTGGTATGCCGTTTATCGTCAGTATGATCTCGGTAGCCGGGCCAACGCAGAGAAGACCGGCTAAGTCCTGGTCAAGTACATAATAATCGTAAACTCCGGGGGCGACATCCGGAGGAGTATATGACGAAACACCACTGGCAACCTGGTTTGTCAGGGCAGCATCAGAATACCAGAATAATGTTCCCACAGGCGTACTTGTAACCTCCAGGGTATTATCTTCTCCCTCGCATATTGTAACGTCCTGGGCTACAGGTGCGGGCGGTGCATCAACCACAAATATCATGGCTGTGGCAGTCCGGGCATCTGCAGCATTAGGAGACGTCTGACTGAGATTCCAGGGATTGCAATAGTTCCAGTTCCGGACAGTAACCTCAAAGTAATCATTTGGTACTGTCACATTGGCAGGATAAGATATGGGGAATGTCTGCTGAGATCCGCCAGTGGCATTGGGTCCCGTTGAGATTACCGGCCCCTCAAAAAATCCACTTGCAGTGGAATAAGGTGCAACAAGACTACCGTCAAGAGGATTCACAGTCCAGCTGTTTGGCATCGGGTTTCCGCTTGCATCCGTCAGCTGTACAATCCTGCCGTATACATTAATACTTAAATTCGGGATACCCTGCGTTGCACTCGGCGTAGTTCCGTATACAAACTGAACATGCCTTTCAATGTCATTGGGGTCAGACAGATCCGGAACAGTAGCTTCAGTACAGGCAAACGTGCTGGCATCCCTGAAGCGAAAATCAACCAGGGGCTCCCCCTCACACACTTCATGAATCACAGGATCAATGGCAATCTGTCCGTCACCGTCATCATCAGTGTGCCAGTTGGCAAGTGGCTGCATCTGGGTAAGGTCAATTATGGAGTAAGGCAGGGGACCCGCACCATCAGGATCATACCTCAGAATCATGAATACATTATATTGACAGTCGTCATCACTTGGAAGCATAAAAGTATGATTCCGCATGATCACCCATTTGCCATAGACATTGAAAGGATTGGCTGGATCCAGAAGGGTAATCTCATTATGAGTGGCATCATTATAGAAGTTAATGATTTCAATATTATTCCCGGCCATATCATCAAGCCTGAAGGTAATTCTGATATACCCGGTGGGCATGCCTGCAGGTGCGTCAACCACAAATTGGTAAGAGACCAGGTATGACGCTGGCACGCACCTTTGTACGGCACTCTGGAAACTTCCGGGGCTGCCGACCAATTGCCCGTTAGCAATCTGAGTCAGTGCAAATAACAGCACTGCCGGCAGAACTATATGCTGCCTGATGTACTTTTTAAAGGCAAGGAAACAATTGGACGTTTTCATATCCGGGAGTTTAACTTTTACAAAACACTTGGTTTCTAATATTAAACTGAATAAATCATTTCAGGTTACCATGTTGACTATTTTAAAACAAAAAAGGTTGCATAATATTATGCAACCCAAACTAATAAAACCATAATAGCTAAAATTAGGGATCTCAGCGAAACAGTACTGACTTAATAAGATTCCTGATGTTCTGACCGACCAGTTCCTTCATCCATGGGATCACACCGCTGGTCCATCTTTGCGGATGCGTGTTAATAATCATTATATCAGGCATTTTCCTTAAAGATAACGCTCTGATCAAATTAAATGTGGTATGAAAAGTCATGTTGTGCCCTTCAGCTGCTACACTCTCCGGAACTGAATTTTTAAGTACCCTGTCCCTCCTGTTTGCATTAGAAGCATCCCAGCGCCTTCCGGTATCAGTAAGATATAATACTTTATTGTAATCAATGTCAAGGTAAGGCTCGCAGATAATGCCAAAATCCCTGTAACTTTCAACATCCCATAGTTTTCTGTTGTCATGCGCCGAAAGCGGATCGCCATGCATCGATATCACCCTGACAGGATAATATTGCCTAAGTAATTCCAGGTTGTGCTTAAAGGACTCCCTGGCCAGTTTAATCCCCTCCAGGAATTCTTCCTGCTCAATCACGGCAAACCGCGATTTCCCAATCGTTTTCATGGCCCAACTCAGATCTTCATAATGATAGGCAACCTCATGACCCATCCCGATAATTTTATCCAGGACTGCACGCTCCGCGTGGACGCCCCGGTCAGCAGTGACTCTGAAATGATAGCTTGCGGTTATTTTTCTGTCATACTCAAGTTCGGCCATTGCCAGCGCCCGCTGCGGCTGCCTGTCTACGTCATGGCGCAGCACGACCATCCGTGACTGGTGTCCGGCCATAAACTCTTCGAAGGTCCGGAAGCTATATCCCTGATCGGCAAGGGCGCTGAGAAGAAGACCGTAGGTTTCTGGAGTAAAATCTCTCACAGTGAGTAATCCCTTTTGGGGAAAGAACGAAAAGTGCTCAATATTTCATGGATCGATAACGCAGCAGCCTATCTTACAACTATAGCAGATGACCAGTCGGAGTCACCTGAAACAACCACAAAATACCTGCCCGGCCTCAAGTCATCAATGTTTACCTTTGCCTCAGGAACGTCATCAAACCTGAGTGACCGCACCAACTCTCCTTTCATGCTGATAAGCTCAACACCTCTTATCAATGTCACACCATTGACTGACCTTACCGTCGGAAGGGCCGTTCCAGAAAACTGAATGTTCAAACTCAGACATGAGGATATCAACCCACTGTTCTCCATCCCATGATTGTCTGACAAGTGATTTCAGTACATTGCACCGGTCATATGAATAGACCCTCCTTCAGCCATTCTCCCATCTTCCCTCACGGTAGAACTGAGCGTACATCTCAGCCAGTCTGTCATAGGAATCGTAAAGGTAAAAGATCTGAGAGAGATACTCTCCGGCTGAATTGGTGCTGTATTTAAGCGACAGTTTGCCCGTGGGACTGTTTTCATAGAATATTGTGTGGTCCGGTTGCCATCCATTATCCTTCCACCTGAAGTTTTCTGACCGGATCAGCAGATCGTTCAAATCATACTGAAAAAGAGTATCCAGTCTGCTGGCAGCCCAGGCCTCGCCATTCCACCGCAGGATCCGCTGACCTGCCTTTCCGCTGGCAGTATATGTATAGGAGTATTTTGTGTCAGGACTCCAACTGTCAATGTTCCAAAGGCTTACCACATAATCATTGAGCAGGCCGGCGGAGGTATAGGTATAATCAACCCTCGAAATGCTGTCGTTGGCGGCAGCATCATACTTAACCAGACTGGCCAGATTGCCCCCGGCATTATAATTATAATCCATAATCGCAGACAACTGCCATGTACCGGATACGGCATCCCGGACGTACTCTCTCTCAACTATCGTTTTAAGAGACAGTATTTTCTTGTCCCGCTTTTGTGCAAAAAGAGGAAGAGTGAATATCAGGCCAATCAGCACGCCGGGAATTATCTTCTCATTTATTCTCATAACTTCTCAGGTTAACATCATGTAAATCAATTAAGATCAGGTTTTGTTCATCTCAACAGCCGTTTCACCAACACAATCCTTCGTAATTGGCAGGTTTCTCTCCTTGTATAACGCCCGCCAGGTCAATAAATTCTTTTTCAGGATTACTTAACAGGGCTTCAAGAAACTTTTTGTGCCTGTGACTTATTACAATAAGGTCCGACATCCTGATCACATCGCTGATATCATTTTGTAACAGACTCACAAAATGAGGCAAATGGTTGCTTATATACTCACGGTTTGCTCCAAGAAGCCTGGATGCATTAATGTTTCCGTCATAGATCCGTACTTTATACCCTTTCCCTGTCAACTGCTCTGCAAATGTAACCATGGGACTGTTCCTCAGGTCATCGGTACCCGGCTTGAAGCTTAAGCCCAGGATGCCTACATTGATCAGTCCTTTTTCCAGGATCATTTTCAGCGCAAAGTCAATGTGGTTTTTGTTCGACTTATCAATGGATGCTATCACCGGAGTTTCCAGATAGCTGTCATGCGCCAGCGTTCTCAGGGCAAGAAGATCCTTCGGGAGGCATGAGCCGCCATAAGCGAAGCCTGGCATGAGGTAGGCACCCGAAGTATTAAGGTGTGTCTCCCTGATAAACAACTGCATCAGCTCCAGGGAGTCAATGCCAATGCTTTTGCAAATCTCTCCCACCTCGTTTGCGAATGTTATCTTCAGTGCATGATATGCATTGTTAATGTACTTTATCATCTCTGCAGCGCCTGTAGAAACTACCTCGAACGGGGCGTCAATACCTGCATAGACGGACCGGCAGATCTCAATCCCGCTTCCCGAATCACTTCCTGCAACCGTATAAGGAGGATTCATAAAGTCACTGACCGCGGTTCCTTCCCGGAGAAACTCAGGATTCGATACTATGGCAAAATCAGCATTCCTTGCCTTGCCCGATACTTCTTCAATGATTTTACCTGTCTTTTCATTTGTTCCGGGAGGAACTGTGCTCCTTATCAGCACCGTGTGAAAAGTCTCCTTGCTCTTTAAGGCATCACCTATCTCATGTGCCGTCTGGAATATTCCGGACAGATCAAGATGACCCTCCCTGTCAGACGGGGTCCCTACGCAAATAATTGAAACATCGGATCTTTTCACTGCCTCCCCCGCATCAGTCGTGGCATAAATTTGACCCGATGATACTCCCGAGGATATAAGCTTAATGATATCCTTTTCGACGATTGTCGGAATACCCGATTCAATCATCTTTACCTTTGCTTCATTGATATCGACTCCTGTCACCCTGTGCCCGTGACGCGCAAGACACCCTGCAGTAACACAGCCCACATAACCTAATCCGAAAATTGAAATATCCATTCTTTATTTATTTAACCGTTTCCATAGCCTGTGTACCATCTCCTCATACAGAGCCGCATCAGGACTGATGCCCTTTTTTCTTGCCCTTCCCTTTTGCAGGAGAATGCCAGCCTCCCCGTCTGCCGGGACGAATTCATCCAGCACCTTTTCGAGATTACCGATATCGTGGGAATAACTCTTTGGCCCGATATATCTTATCAGGAACTCCCTTGCCGGAAAATGGCCGCTTTCTACTGTCCCCATAACCCATTCTGCAAAAATACCGTAAAGCGTATATTCCGAAAAACGAATCATATTGAAGAGAGGGATCTTCCAGTTGTGGAAAAGAGTGCCCTTTTTCAGCCGCTCGGCAAGACTCTGCAGCACCTCTCTCCTTAAGACGAACTGTACAGACATATACCTGCGCACCGGGATAGTTTCAACTTTAATACCCAGGAGCCTGGCCGCAGATCTGTAATATATCCTCGCATTGGGCCAGTCCCACGGTTCATCGTGACTGACAAGCATCACCTGCCCGTCCCTGAACAGCACCGAAGGATCAAAAGGCCTGACGAAGAATGCCTCCGAATCAAGGCATAGAAACACATCCTCATCAAGTACCTCAAATATTCCAAGTTTGACCACCTGCTGCATAATCCACCCCCTGACAGGCAGGGTCAGAGGACTTATCCAGAAATTATGGCCCCTGAACTTCACAGGCGACTTTATCATCCATCGGGGTATGACCGTATTCTGTGAAATGATTTTTCTTCGGTGGTTCTCCAGGGGCCTGAACAGGTCGGTATCACCATCTTCAATAAAGAGGTAATGCATGATTTCATTGGGAACAAACCTGTCGATACTCTGGCAAAGGATCCGGCACCATGAAAGGTCATTGCGGTAGCTGGTCGTGATGATGGCTAATCTGTTCATCGGTCTGTATCCTTATTATCTAAGACCAGGCCTACGGTCAGGGCCGTGAGATCATCCCACTCCACCTCCCTTTTTTCCCTGAAAAGTTCCCTTTCAGTAAGGGTGCTGTCTGCTTTACCGACTGCTGCGGGAAGTTCAGCCGGGCTGACATCATAGAACAGGCCTGTTGAAAGCAGATAATCATTGACTGCCATTTTCCGGCCTCCGCAATAGAAGGCCGGAACGCCCAGCACACAGGCCTCTCTGGCCATGCTGTCTCCTGAAGAGATCAGGTACCGGCTGAAGTAAATCAGAGAGTGAATGCCCTTTACAGGCTCAGTAAGCATCATCCAGTCGGCCGGGTAAAGTGCCCTGTCTCTCTTTTTCTCCAGTGAAAGCAATACCCTCATGCCTTTCGTTGCGGAAATAATACCCTCGATTACGGCATCACGTTCCTGGTTCATGTAGTTCAGGGTATCACGTGACACCTCCCTGACGAAGACATACTCTCCCGGAGAAAGTCCATATTCTTTTAACATAACAATATCCGGTCTGAACGATGCAGGTGAGAGGTAAGCCCACTCTTTCACACCATTGTAGGTCATTATGTTTCCTCGTGCATTGATTACCGGGGGAAAATAGAGAGCAGTGGCTGTCAGCCTCTCGAGAAGCACATTGTTCTTTCTCTCCGGATCATCGTCAAACTGGTAATTCGGACGTCCGGCCATCTTCATAATGGCTCCTGCCACAAACCCTCCGCAGCTAAGGGTGACATCGGGTCTGGTTCTGAAATAAAAAACAGCAAGCCTGAAAAACTTGATTATGTTCGCTTCAAAAATTATCGACAGAACTCCTCCCCGGTGACGGCCCGATTTGAACAGAGGTATCTCCTGCAATTCACGTCTGGCAATATTAAGAAGCGCACCACGATCAAGGACAGTCATAAAGACTTCATGACCCTCTACCCGGAATCTCTCCATGGCACCCCTGAAGAAATTGAGGTGTGCAGGATGCGATATATCAAAATGAATCTTCATCCGTTTCTCTTCGACTTTCCGTACAGCAGACGCCCAACATTATAAACAGGCTTGTTGAAGACCTTCAGGAACCGTCCGTGCTCAACCTGCCTGCCGCCAAACTTCGATTTGAACTCTCTTACGCCATAATCCTCATCGGGCCTGCCTGCACCCATAAAGTCAAAAATGCCTATTCCGTTCATCGCACCGTATTCTATTGCTGCCCAGGTTGCAAGCACACTGGGATAGATCCCCTGATGCCTGCCGTCTTCTCCGGCCACATACCATTCATAGATGGCATTCTTGCCGAACACCGGGCACATGATTCCTCCAATGATCCTTCCGTTATACCGGATAAGCAGATAAACCCCGGGCCCCGTCCTGTGAAACCTCAGGAACATCTCCACATCCGGCAGAGGCTTATGGACCCTCCTGTGGTATGTCTCCCTCAGAATTGCATAGAACTCCATGACCTCTTCACTGCCGGGGTTGACTATGACCTCTGCACCGCCTTCCAGACTCTTTCTCACCTGCCTCCTCCTGCTCTGGTTAAGACGGCTGAAAGTCTCCTTAACTGAGGTGATCTCCACCTGATAATTCAAATGAGGAATCCTGCTGAATCCGTTACCATCAAAGAACCCGGCAAGACGTGAATAATCATGCAGGTTTCTGATCTCGAGATATACAGCCCTTCCTTTAAGCCTCCCGGCGATACTGTTCAGGAACGCCGGCAGCTCAGAACAATCCGCTCCATCTCTTGTAACCATGCCGCCATTGACAATCGCCCTCCGGCTGAAAGGCCTGACCAACCTGTTTTTCGAAAACTGTATACTTCCTGAGACCAGGTAGTCATAACTCCCGTCATGCTCCCCTATAAACACAAAAGGATTATGCTCTTCTGACTCCTTCAGGAAGTCGTAAAATTCAGGCATCTGAAACAGAGACCCGTTGCAGGCACTGCTGACCAGCTGAGACCACTTCAGCCTGTCGGCCTCTTCAACCCTGTCAATTATGTTCAGCATTAAGCGAGTAGTTCAGAATATATTCCCTCCAGCCTGAGAGCAATGGCCCTTGAATCGAGGCCGGAAATACTTTCTCTTCCATTCGTTTCCCTGATTGCAGTCGCCCTGTAAAGTGACGAAGCAATCTCGTCGGCATTGCCCCTGACAGCATAGCAGCCTTCGGCACCGGCGAACAACTCTCCCACATCACCCACCATCGTCGAAACAACCGGCCTGTTGCATGCCATTGCCTCCTTCACTATGTTCGGGCTTCCCTCCCAATGGCTGGTAATGAGAATGGCATCAGCCGCGTTAAGATACCATACTACCCTGTCCCTGGGCACATTCCCAAGCACGTGTAAGCTAACCCTTTCATTATCCATTGCTTTTACGCCATCCTCTGCCAGCCTGAAGTTCTTCTCCGGTCTGGCAGGATCGGACGGAAAAAGTATGTTTATTCTTGTCCCGTCCCACCCGGCAACTGCCAGGGCCTCCTCTCTGGGCAAAGGCCTGAAATGATCAAAATCCACACCGTTTGGAACAACGTGTACATGATTTAGCCCGAGTAAATTCTTCATCTCCCCGGTTTTAACAATACATGCATCCCAGAAAAATCTGCCGAAAATTCCGGATACAACTCTCTGCGTTCTTCCACCCAGGACATCACTCCCCATCAGCGATACTACAAGAGGCTTCGCCCCTGCCAGACTTGATACCACACCTGACAGAACATAGTGAGCATGTACAATATCAGGCTTGAAATTCGCAATCTCCTTCCTGAGAGAAATTATATTCCGGAGGTATCCCGTCAATCCTTTACCCCTGACCCCGTAATACCGAAGGTCCATACCTCCCCGGATCAGTGAGCTCCCCTGATTTAATACTACCGGATTCGGTTCTCCGTCACGGTTGGCGCTGCCGACAAACAGGACTTTCATTCAGCTGTCAGGATGCCGATAACATGATCAAGCCTGAGATCAAAACACTGGTTGGACGCGAAATCCCCTGCCTCGAATACCCACATCCCACTTCTATTCACAAACCTTCCGGCTTTACCTTCAATGGCGGTCTGATACGGATCCGACTGCCCGAAAATGCATTGCATCTCGTTTATGAGATATGATCCCTTGCCGTCTTCGAAAAGATCAACTGACATGGAACGGAACCCGAACCTGTCAGTAACCTCTTTGAGGAAGTCGAGTAACCCTTCAGGAGGGGCCAGGTACTCTTTAATGAGAGAACCGCTGGCCTTGTCTTTAATCTTGAGTTTTTTATGAGCGAAAAATGAGTCGCCAATCCTTACCGCTCGCCATTCATAATCATGGGGAACATATTCCTGAAAAAGAATAAAGCCAGTCTGAATATCCTCCTGGATCGAACGGTATTTATACAGACGTTCACGCAACAGGTCCCTGTCGGAGAATACCCTGGCAGCCCGTTGCAGCCATTGTCCTCTCTCCAGGTTAGGGCCGCCGCGACTCCTTTTCCCGCCCGAAAAGATATCCCTGATATACCTTGTCAGCTCTTCCCTGGTCTTTAAGATCGTCACTCCCTTCCCGGAAGAACCGATGTTAAGCTTGGCTACGACAGGCAACTTCGCTGTGCGGGCAAAACCAGCAGCTTCATTCTCATGGTAAAAAACATATGTTGTTGGGTGCGGAAGACCCTCAGCCTTAAGCCAGTATGACTGAAAGATCTTATTCTCATGTATCAGCACCTCATCAAGTGAAGGGAAACACGGGTAATTCATTCTCCCGGCCAGGATGGTCAGTCTCTCATCATATAGTTTCTTGAACCTGGAACTCAGGCCCCCGGGCTTGACAAGGAGAAACTCTGCAGGCTGTGCCGTCACTTCCTCAAACCACCCGGCCGAGGTAAGATCTGCTACGCGATAACTGACTTCGGCAGCACGCTTTTCACATGCCCTTATCCATGGCTCATGATCAGACTTAATCTCATTTGCCAGTATGACGAGCTCATGTTTTTTCATTGCTGAATATTTTACCCAGGTTAAGGGGATTGGTATAATAATGCCACTCTCTCTCACTCAGACTGGTTGTGACCTGATTCAGACGGTGAGTGATCTCATTCACTTTAAAGAGGGGAGCAACAGCCGGACTGAGAGCTGAAAGCTGATCGCCTGCAAAATCCTTCATCCATTCGCCGTACCTGAAGTTCGGCGGATAAGAGTGTTGCCTCCACATGCCTGCAAACCTGCCAAGCAAATATTTCAAACGGTTCCCGGTAAGGTCGTTGGCCGTGTAAAACCCTCTCTTGCTGTAAGGGATGTCTGAGAGTTCAGGGAGGAGCAGGTGCGTCAGCTGCACCTGGAAAAGTGAAGCCCGGAGAAGGTTGGAAAATCTGCCTGAACGATTGAATGAAATATAATCTGAAGCTGCGGCCATCTCCAGGAAGTCAGGATCCATGAAGGGATTAACCACCTGCCTGAACTGAGACGAATATATCAGCGAATCCTGGTAATGGTGAGCACACCCGTAGATAAAAAATGACAACAGAAACTCCTTCTCCTTTTCTTGTCTGAGGAAAGGAGCGGAGAGCTGCTCAAGCTTTTCAGAAAGAAGAACAGTATCAAGAATACCGGTGTCAACTGATCTGGCGGCCAGCATCTCCATTGCTCTCCTGAGCCTGTCGGAAGGCGAACCATGATTCACTTTCCGGAAATATTCAGAGATTATATAACCGTCGTATTCCGGACCCCGGAGATATTCCCCGCCCATCAGTCCCGTAAACAGCAACCCGACTTCCGGTTTACGCTTTCTCTCCTCTTCTGCGGCATGGTACCTGTGTGCCCTGTGCAGGTTTACGAGTGTGTTGCCAATTGAAATTATCCCGTGCCATCTGTCCCCTAGCCATCCTGGTGATGGAAAATCAGCAAAATGGACTGCGTGATCAATCCCCAGGCGTTCTGCAACCATCTTTGCCACCAGAGCGTCAGCTGATCGGGGATCTCCGTAGGTAAAAGCACTGACCTTTGCCCCCGATTTCATCAACCCGGCAAGCACAAGCCTGCTGTCGCTGCCGCCGGTGAGGGTCAGGGTGGTATTCATACCCGGCTCACTGATGTAACCCTTTATTATCTTCACCCAGCGGTCAGCGCAGCATTCCGGTTCACACTCTTTCTTCTGCGAATTGAACAGCCTCATCGGCTCCCAGTAAAGAGATCTCCTCATTGCTCCGTCAAAGGTGATCCTTGAAGCGGGCGCTGACTGCTTTACCCCCTGAAAGGCAGTCATATCCATGACAAAGTGTTCAGTCAGGCAATAGAGAGCCATGTTCTCGTAATCAGGCGCAGCCCTGCTGTAATTACGAACTTTTTCTATACTGTTTGATATTATAAAATCATTCCCTCTCTCCCAGATAAAATAGCGGCCCATGCCGTGGATGTCATTGTAAATTTCGAACCCGTCGGGCTTGATTATCAGCAGGGTAAATATCCCTTTAATCCGAAGGATGAGATCCGCACTATGGCTCTGCATAAGCCATCGGACAAGCCCGGCCCCTTTTAGTCCCTCGCACTCATCCTGGCAGTCGAGCCGGGGAATGACATAGCCGTCAATGATGATGACGGGTTCATCCGGTGTCAATGACACCTGCTTGCCGCAGAAGTAAAAGTAATTTCCCCCCTGGGCTGCAACCTGTTCAGGTAAGAATTTATTCCTTGAAACGACCCATTCCACCACTTTCAGCCTCTCTTTCTCAGTATCGTCAATGCGTTCCGTATCGCTTCTCTGTTAAAAATATCCCTTACGGGATTGCGGTAGTAGCCAAACAGTATATCATATAACCTGTCAATAACAATCTCCTTGAAATTCAGGATACTGCCTGCCGCCCGGCTTCTGTTCCTGAGAAAAGTTCTCTTCATCACCCTGCCTGACCATCGTCTTACATCACTCTGCACGGCAACCAGCCTGTTGCCCTTAAGCTCCCTCGTGGCACAAAATGACGGATCAGTATGCAGATCGGCAAACAGAGGCACAAATGCTCTTTTGGTCTTCAGCGGTAGCGCCCTCAGACGCCCGCGCAGAAGGAAATCCCCGAACACAGTGCTCCCCAGGCTGTAAAAAATATATTTCCCCCGGTACTTTTCAAAGGGCTGCACAACATGCGGATGATGGCCGGCCACTATATCCGCTCCTGCATCAATAAAGGCATGTGCATCCTCAATCTGCCATCCCATCGGATAAGCTGAATAATCCCTCCCCCAGTGCAGTGATAATATCACTCTCTCCGCTATGGCGCGTGTTGCTTCAATTGCGGCAACAATATCGTTCCTGTCATAGATATTTAAGAAGAGACCGTCTTCAGTATGAGGATTTGTCTCCGGATGTACATATCCCAGCAGTGCATGAACAATCCCGTTTATGGAAAAAATGGCCGGGTCAAGATGCTTTTTAAGATAGCCGGCGCCGGTGTGCGGAATATTGTTTGCATCAAGTATGCCGATTGTCCCCCGGACCCCTTCATGTCCGTAATCGAGAGAGTGGTTGTTTGCCAGTGTAACTGCGGCGACCGGATTATGTTTCAGAAATGCGTCCAGTGTGTGTGCATTGGAGTGCAGCTTCACGCCCCTGCTCTTGTCCGACTTCATCCCTTCATCAGCAACGGGAGCTTCAAGGTTTATAACGAACGCCCCTCCGCCGGTTACCTCCCTGAGGTTTATCCTCTCGCTCAGCTCCGTCTCGCTGAATCCGCTGATAATGCCTGAGAGGGCAACGTCACCCGTTAAGGTCAGTTTTATCATCGGGTGAAATATTTTTTATTTTTCCGGCTATGTAATATGACCTCATAAGGCCCAAACATCCTCCAATGTAGAGAAATGCGGCAGCCCTGAGATCGATCGTGTGGTATACACCCGAAAGTGACAAACCGATAAGCCCGGCGATCAGGGCATAGATAACTGCCCTCATCTCTCTCACCATCGGTTTTTTCTTTTCAAGGATACGAAAGAATTTCGTCTCCTTGAAGGCCCCGTAATATGTCATGATATAAAGCACCAGGCCTATTGCGCCCGATCCGAAAAGTATTGAAAACAAGTCCGTGTGATGCAACCTTGGTATGTTAAAGTATTTACTCTCAGCCTGTACTCCTTCTCCGGTAATTACTCTCAAAATCGATTTATGCCTTATATCCTGTACAGTCATCTTGTATTCCGTGAATCTCCCTTCGCTCTCAATGTCTTTCTCTTCAAGGGAGAAGTTGTCCTGCCTTGCCAGAAAGGTCTGCTGGAGTACTGGTTCATACAGGGGATATGTAAAGAACAGCACCGCGAAAACTATGAGCGAGTTACGCAGAAATTTTCCCTGTCTTCCTGAAGTCATGAAGTATGCAGCCATGCCGAGCAACAGTCCGAGCATAGCCCCCCGCTTAAGGGATAAGATGATCAGTACCAGGCATATGACGTAAATTATGCGCAGAGCCAGCCCCTGCCCTTTCTTTTTGGTTAAGATCAGATAGATCGGAAAGGGAAGCACAAAGACTGTAAGATTCTTTGCAATATTGACCCCCTGCCCGCCGAAGCTGAACCCGGTATCAGCGTAGAGCTTGTAACTCACTCCTGTAAAATTGGCTATCAGGATCGTCAGAAGTATAATTATTATGCTAATCATGTATACTCTGTTTAACTCGATAAACCTCTGGAATGAGTTGATGAAAAACAATCCATAGGCAAAGGCCACTGAACCGAGAAAGACCTTCAGTACCTTATCAGGGAAAAAATCATACCTCATCCAGGTTACCACCCCCATAATTACAATCCATAAGGAAAACAACATGAGCCAGTTGAAGGTTACCGACTTAACTTTCTTTGTGGAGAAGAACCAGGTTGCAGCTGCAAATAGAACAACAGCCCTGATGATGCCAAGGTTGACAGTCTCTTTCAACAGGTTGACAAATGACAGGATAAGGACATTGAAGTAAGTCATGTATTTTATGTACACGTCAAACTCCCACTTCCTGTAAAGCGGTTTTCTTATCTGCGTCCTGCGGTCCATCTGCATATTGTGATTGCTGTCTTCTGCCATAGAACCAGCCTGTCGCTAAATACTCCGTCAATCATTTCCATTGTTGCCCGGTCCCCTGCCCTGATGCTTTTGATCAGTAACCCTGCAACCCATGGTTTTACAACAGGCCATGCCCGAATAACGGCCTCCGGGGAATGGCTGCATACGTCTGTCCAGTCATCTGTGATACGCTGTGCCAGGGCAGAGAGGTTGCCTCTCCTTCCGGTCAGGGACTGTGTAGTCTCAACATAAACTGCCGTCGGCTCCGGGGAGTATCCCAGAACAGGCTCTGCCAGTGCCAGCCTTAACCAGAGTGAAAGGTCCTCGCCCCTGGAGTACCTCTCTGCAAATCCTCCAGCTTCAATAAAGAGTTCACGGCTGACAGCCGTACTGATGACTGAAAGAAAATGCAGCTCCGGTGTGGCAGAGAAATAATCAACTCTGTTGCCGTCAGAGTAATGTCTCGCCTGAAGCCTGACTGTTTTTTCTCTTCCGTTAAGAAGATGCTTTCTGTAAGCCGTTGCTGCCCAGTGGAGTTCAGTGTTGTTTCCCAGCAATGAGGCCAGGTTTTTCAGATGGCCGGCCTCCCAGTAATCATCGCTGTCGAGAAATGCAATATAGTCTCCTTTTGCAGCCTTTACACCATTATTTCTGGCAGCAGCCGGACCCTGATTAGTCTGAAAAATATACCTTACCTCCGGAAATTTCATTATCACCTCAGGCGTGCTGTCTGTGGAACCGTCATCCACCACCATGATCTCGTCAGCGGGTCTGCTCTGCATGAAGACGCTTTCAAGGGCACGGGCTATTGTCGCTCCGGAATTATAAGCCGGTATAATGACAGAAATCGTCATCAGCCTCCCTCGGTTAAACGTGATATCAGTTCAGCATACTTCCTTGTCATGTTACTCTCAGTGTAACTGGATTCAAATAGTTGACGATTCGTTTCCCGCGTCCTTTTTTTATCACTGTCGGGCATATGAATGAACCTGGTGAGAGCATCGGTGATCGACTCCACTGTCGGGTCACACAAAATTCCATTATCGGGATCTCTGATCACAGAGGGTATCCCGCCTGTATGAGTTCCTATTACCGGGAGACCTGCCGAGATTGCCTCGAGAAGTGCCACGGGTGCCCCCTCGAAGGCTGATGAAACAATGCAGAAACAATCAGCCAGGCTAAGGTAGTCGGCTACATTGTCCCTATGCCCGAGGAGAAAAACATTAGGAGCACCCACAGCTCTTATTCTGTTTTCTTCGGGTTTCCCTGGCAACGGATCATCACCGATAAGTATCAGAACTGCGTTGTAACCGCTGACGTGAAGTTTCTTAAAGGCTTCGGCAAGTGCCGGCAGATTTTTGAACCAGGCTATTCTCTGCGCTCCTGCAAAGACCGTTGTCGATGAATCAGATTTCAGAGAATCAATCTCCGCTTTTACTGCGGTCAGTCCCGAAGAGATCCGGGGCGGTTTGATGCCATTCTCAATCACCTTTGGTTTTATCCTGTGTTTTTGATAAAAGCTATCCGCGATTTGTTGGCTTACACTTACAAGGGTAACACGCGATGAACCGTAGAATCGTCTGAGTACAATTCTTTTGAGCGGATTCCTCAAAAGGGAATAGTCATTGTGAACTATATATACAACCGGACATCTGACAATGTTCAGCAGCAGCCCAAGATAGAACGCCACCGGTTGCAGGTTGGCAATGATCAGGTCATAATGTACGTCTGACCGCAAGTGACCTCCGAAGCGAGTCAGGAAGGAGACGGGCGGTCTGTTGTCCTTATCAAATGAGATAACAGTACATCTTACAGGCATACGTTGCCTTACAGAGTCTGAGTCAGTCGAATTGAAAACAGCAAGCGTCACGTCATTGCCACGAGCATCAAGATCCCTGATAAGCGTCTCTGCAATTTTCTCCGCCCCCCCTGAGGCAAAATCAGAAATCAGGAAAAGGATTTTCACCCTCATTCTTCTTTGTTGGTAAGCAAAGAAAGGTATTGTGAAGCAACAACACCTGCATCATGATACTTCATTATACATTCCCTGCCGGCCCTGCCATGAGCCTTGATCCGGATTGGATCCAGAACAAGCGATTCAAGGGTGTTTTCAATAAATGTTGAATCAGGCAGGATATTTATTACCGGAGACTGAAAGCCCAGCTCCACGGAGCACTCCGGTTCATTTCCGCTCAGAACAGTCTTGCCCATCGCCATGGCAAACAATGCATTCATGGCATAGGAAAATGACCTGCACTGGTCAATCACTATATCAGCAGTTCTCACTACCTCAAGATAATCCTTCAACGGCAGCTTTCCTGGCAGAATCAACTCAACTTTATCAGGATATTTTTCCCTTAGGTTTTTCATTGCTTTAATGATTATATCAGACCCCTTGAAATCGTCCCTGCTCCTTCCGTGAAGAATTTTTATTATGCCTTCAGCCTTAACCGGTTCATACCGGATTGAGTCCGTAGAAAGAGGCAGCGGGATAGCCTTTTCTATTTTTACAGGAAGGACTCCGTTGAGTTGGCGGTATGGAAAAGCAAAGTCATACATGACTGGTATAACCCCGTCAACTTCAGATATCAGTTCCCGGAATAAATTTTCGTCAAGCATTGCAAGCATTTCATTGACGCTGCCGGGAGAGTGATCTGAGAAGGGCCAGTATCTCATATTGGCGCCATACCTCAGATAAGGGATATCTACCCCACAGGCACTGAGAAAGAACTTGCCGGTTGTTTTTAACAACCTTTCACAATCCCGAACTGTAAAATGTCCCTTGAAGCAATAACCTGCACTTAGAAAATCAGGATTGAGTACCAGTATCAGATCGAAAGCTGCTCTGTTCTTCTGTTTAAATCTTTGAATTTTTAATAAATTGAAAAAGTCCCGGATCCGTCGGGTACCCTTTAAGCGCAGACCCAAGAAACTGAAATCTCTTGCCCTGATGTACAAATCATCTCTATCATATTCCAGCTGCTTGAAGCTGTCGCCTGATGTGAAAACAGTGACCTCACAACCATTTCTTTTCAGACCCGATTTCAGGTTAAGGGAAAACCCGCTGTACTCGCCGAGTATCAGGATTCGTTTACCCTTATTTTCGCTTGCTGTGGACATGTATTTACCTGTTGAGCACTTATTATCATCTGGGTTGGTTTTTACTCAGCCTTCCTTTTATTTCCCAAACTGCTGCCTTAAGGTCGATTCTTTCCCTTATCCCGTAGTATGAGAAGCCAAGCGAAGCCATTACTATGATAGTGCCAACAATATAGGAGAAGGGCGGTTGAAGGGCTTTGACAGCTGTAAAGCAAGCTGCGCCCAGGGACAGTTGAATTAGGAAAATCTTTATAAAAGCAGGGCTAAAACGAAATTCATATTTTGCTTTTGAAACAAGAAACATCTGGAGAAAATACACAAAATACCCGGCAAGGAAAGATATCCCCAGACCTTCAAGGCCGGCAAGAGTATAACCAATCAGGTTGAAAGCTAGAATATATGAATTTGCTGCCAGTTCGTTCCACATGAACAGCTTAGATGCTCCTTTTGCCAGGAAGATATAGCCCATTGAAAAACTTGCAGATTTGAAATAAATCCCCAGTGCAGCCCATTGTACCATCTCATTTACAGCAGTGAACTTGCTTGAGTACAGGATCAGAACAATCCAGTTGACAAAAACCATGAAAGCAGAAAGAACGGGAGCCAGAATTAATATTCCTGTCTCAGACTGTTCGTTCATTAATTCCCTGGCTGCTGAATTGTTTGAGGCAACTCCGGAAAGACGGGGAAAATAATCTGTAGCCATCGAGGTAAAAATCATTCCCACATAAGTATTTAAGATAGCAAAACCGGCATTGTAAAGACCAACCTGGTCTACTCCCCCTCTTATACTTATGAATATTCGCACAATGTATGAAGCTCCAAGTGCAATCAGACCACTCAGGCTGAGCATAAAGCCTAATCTGATCATCTCTTTTCCCTCCCAAAGAGCTTTTTTGAAACTGATCGCGGTTTCTCCGATTTTTACTTTTGCGGAAAAATATGTAGTCAAAATAAGTGACAGAAGTGAGCTGACAATGATTGCAGGCACAATGCCCTTTAGCCCATGAAAATAATACAGTGGTACTGAGACAAGTAACCCGGCCAGAGATCCCAGGAGCGATGCCTTCGCTAAAAACTGCAGTCGGCGCAGGCCTCTGAGCACAACGCCCTGGCCAACACTTACCTGGTTGAACAGAAGGGTCACTGATACCCATCTGAAGGCACCAGCGTAATCGTGATTGCCGAATGTCAGCTGGCTCAAAAGGGGTGACATAAAAAATGTCAGGACAGCTCCCAGGAGACCGGTGATCCAGACAAGCCTCCTCAGAACTCCTACTGCATGTGATACCTGTGCGCCGTCTCCCGAGGCATGAGCAGCAGCAACATCCTTTACTGCACTTGTCCCCAGACCGAATCCGCTGAAACCTTCAATCAGCTTAAGTGTTGCGTTTATCAGACCGGCAATGCCCATTCCTCCGGGCCCGAGCAGTACTGCAATGAACTTCGATCTTATAATAGATATAAGTATCGTAATCACCTGCGTGCTCCCGAAGAGGGATGTTGATTTAATAATCTGCCGGTAGGAAGATTTCCTGCCGGTCAGGGAATTGGTCGTATTACCCTGCATGGAATGCCTCCTGCCAGTGAACCGGCAGGTATTTCTGAATTAACCAGAGAGTGGGCGGCAATAACACTGTTATCACCAATATTTGTTCCTTTCAATATGGTCACATTACTCCCGATCCATACGTTCTGCCCGATTCGTACAGCACTGGTCAGATATTTCGGGGACCGACGCTCTTGAGGTTCAATGTTGTGAAAATCTGTATCCATCACTGAAACGTTCAGTCCAATAATTGTCCTGTCACCGATAGAAATGCCCTCGCCTTCGGCAATGGCGCTGAACTGGTTATTTATAATGATGTCGTGCCTGAAAACGATCCTGGACCCCTCTTTTCTGGCATTTACCAGACTGTAACTGCTGAAAAATCCGGTACTGTCCTCTATTCCGAACTTTACCCGGTTACCAAACTCGATGTGCCCCGGTCCCTTTAAAAGCAGCGGTTGTATGCAGACCGGCCGTCCATATACATTTGTGGCATCCGATAGGAACCTGAAATGACGTATCCTTATTTTCTTGTACTGATTAATAAAAAAAAGGCGTGGATGCCGGATATATCTCAATAATTTCCCGGAAAACTTCATTCTTGCGCGTTCAGTACATTACTTATGATACGGGCTTCCTCCAGCCCCATCACCTGGCTTATAGGCAGACTCAGGCACTCACTGTGAATTTTTTCAGTCAAAGGAAGGGCCAGCTTGTTCCATTCACTGTAGGCCTTTTGCCTGTGGGGAGGAACAGGATAATGAATAAGAGTCTCAATCCCATTCTCTGATAGAATCTTTTGCAGCCTGTCTCTCTCACTGCTTCGGATAACGAACAGATGCCAGACATGGCTTGCGTCGTGCCTGGAATCCGAAGAGTGCTGTTCTTTAAAGTATGCTTTGGCCTTCATGATTGACGCCGGCAGGGGCAAACTTATCTTAGGATTGACAATATTTTCAAGATAGTATTGCGCTATTTCACGACGGCGATTGTTGTCTGCATCAAGGCGCGGCAACTTGACTCGCAAGACTGCTGCCTGTATCTCATCCAGCCTCGAGTTCAATCCCTGGTAATCATTAACATATTTCCTGCTGGATCCGTAGTTTGCCAATGCTCTGACAACAGCAGCCAGTTCATCATCATTCGTCGTCACTGCACCGGCGTCACCCAGCGCGCCAAGATTTTTCCCCGGGTAAAAGCTGTTTCCTGCGGCATCACCCAGCGAACCGGTCCGTCTGACATCAACTACGGGGACAGCAGTCCCTTTTGAGGTGCTGCCCCATACCGCTCCTGCCGCCTGTGCATTGTCCTCTATAATCCTGAGTTTGTACTTCTTCGCTATCTGCCCCAGCTCCTCTGACCAACAGGCCCTTCCATAAAGATGAACCAGCATTATGGCCTTTGTGCGTGGCGTTATATGCCTCTCAACCTGAGTCAGGTCAAGATTGTACGTGGTCATGTCAGGCTCAACCAGGACAGGCTTAAGCCGGTTATCGGTAATGGCAAGAATGGAAGCGATATAAGTATTTGCCGGCACTATCACTTCGTCGCCCTCCCTCATCTCTCCCGTCTCAATCCAGGCCTTCATGATAAGACGAAGCGCATCGAGACCGTTGGCAACGCCTATGCAGTGCTTAACACCGATGTAAGTCGCATACTCTTTCTCAAAGGCAGCAACCTCTTCGCCAAGCAGATACCACCCTCGCCTGACAACCCTCGTTACAGCCTCCGAAAGCTCCGGCTCAAAACTATCGGTTATCTTCTGAATATCAAGAAACTTAATCACTTGGCAGAGTATGAGTAAACATGATTTACAAATCCGAGGACAAACCCTGCATTCTCCCATACGTGTATCGCGGGTCTGTTTGACGCCTGGGTGATGGTGGTCAGCACATCGGTATTCTTCTTTTTAAGCTCGTACATTACTCCCAGGAGAAGATCGCTCAGCCATCCCCGGTACTCACGGTTATCGACGGCAGCCAGCACCAGCTTCGCAATATTCACACCCATAATCTTTTCAGGATTGTTGGCGGCAAGGAAGCCGAAAGGCTTTACACCCGGGATGTCCGGCACCATCACAATATCTGCAAACCCCCGCACACATTGCGCGGCAAACGTTCCGAGATAGTTATCTGCCTCCTTATCAGTAAAAGCAGGGTCAGCATGCACCCTGTCAAACCTGTTGCGCTTCCTCATTGCTATTTCACGCAAAACCGGAATATCCTCCTCACCGGCCATCCGTACAGGAGCTTTGACGTCTTCTACTGCTATAAATCCGGGGAAAAAATAGTTCAGCCTCGTCTCCACCATTCTGAACCCGGCATATGACAGGGCATGCAGGACCGGGAGATCCTCGCAGGGGACGGTAATAAAAAGATAATCGCCTCTTTCAGTGAATTTGACCAGAAAGCTTTTCAGGGCAACCGATATTGCCTCAGCATTATCATGATCTGATGTTACAAGCTCAATTCTGAAAACCCTTCGGTGAAAGTGTTCCGAATCCCAGGGAAGGGCCTTCCAGACAATATATGTCTTCTGACCATTGGTCGTTACTGCACTTACCGTTGCCTTTCCCGGGTACACAGACTGCAGCAGAGGCTCAATGAATGTTTCCCTGCACAGTGTCTCCGGATTGATGTTACGGAGAAAGCTGTAAGGTGAATAGAATGTCATCTCAGGCACCCTCCGCTGAAGGAGGCTGCTCAGCTCGTCAGCGGTGTCCATCAGAGTGGTTGAACCTGAGGTACTCATCATAGCTCTTTATATATTCAGCTTCATCATAGGGATGCGATGTCAGCACGATACATATGGCACCTGCAGAGAAATTGAGCTCATGCGCCCATATCCCCGGAGGTATATGCAAGCCGTAGAAAGGCCTGTTAAGGTAAAAAGTCTTCTTCTCCCGCCCGTCGTCAGCCTCCACTTCGAAGCTGCCGCTGCCGGCAATGATGAACTGATGACACTCACGGTGGGCATGAGCGCCTCTGGACTCCCCGGCAGGAATATCATAAATCCAGAATGCACGACTGACCCTGAATGGCAGTTCCTTAATCCCGTCGGCAACTGACATGTTGCCAGCCTTGAAATGCACCTTCGGGAGCTCAATTATGGTGCAATCGCTCAACAATGATCTTTTCATCTCGACGCCTCCTTCATAAACAGGTCAAAATCCCTTATATAGTCATCAGGATCGAAATTCGATGAAGAGAGTACTATTGCAAGGGAGTTTGTTGAGAAGTTCTCCATCCGCCTCCATACCATGTTTGGTACATAAACACCGTCATAAGATCTGTTCAGTGAAAACCTGTACTCTCTTTTGCCGTCATGAAGCACAACGTCAAAACTCCCTGACAGCGCCGCTATCATCTCCTGGTTATGACGGAAAGCATGACTGCCCCGGAATTCACCCCCGGGAACATCATAAATCCAGTAAACTCTGTTGATTATAAAGGGCAGATGCTTTTTCTCCTCAACAAAGGTAAGATTACCCCGGTCATCGAGAATTTTTGGCAAATAAATCAGTTTTGGTTGAGCCATATCATTAATATTATCCTTGTCAGGCAAAAAGAGCGCTCATAAAAATATACTAATCCTCCGGTCCGTCAGTCACACAAGACTTGTGCCCAACGTGCTGTATATATGATGCTTAGTCCGTATTGGGCCAAAGCGTTGATGCCAATAAGGACAAAGATAAAAAAGAACGATTCACTTGCCTGTTAACAGCTTCATAGGTTATCAACATACCACTCAACAGCATGCTTCAGTCCATCGCTGAAGAGTACCTGCGGCTTGTAGCCAAGCAGCCTGACTGCCTTGCCTATGCTGGCCATGCTGTGTGGTATGTCTCCCGCCCGCGTCGGTCCGTGCTTCGGGTCAACAGTGGATATCTTCGGATCATGTCCGGCAAGATAACTCCTGAGCATGGCGGTCATCTCATTCAGGTTCACCGAATCGCCGCAGGCCACATTGTAGACCTGGTTCAGCGCAGCGGGATTCTCAACCATGGCGGCCAGGTTGTTGGCCAGCACAACATTGTCTATGTAGGTGAAGTCGCGGGAGTTGCTGCCGTCACCGTTGATGACGGGCGACTCATACTTCATGAATGACATCGTGAATTTCGGAATGACAGCTGCATATGGCCCGTCCGGATCCTGGCGCCTTCCGAAGACGTTGAAATACCTGAGACCGACGGTCTCCATGCCGTAAAGACTGCCGAATACACGTGCATATTCTTCGTTTACAAGCTTTGTAATTGCATAGGGCGAAAGCACCTTCCCGGTGCGCTCCTCAACCTTCGGCAGTTCGGGGGAGTCGCCATAGACTGACGAGCTCGATGCAAAAACGAATCTTTTTATACCGGCATCGCGGGTGGCGATTATCATGTTCAGGAAGCCGTTGATGTTGACCGCATTTGTAGTTGCAGGATCGGCGATGCTCCTGGGAACGCTGCCCAGTGCAGCCTGGTGCAGCACCACCTCAACACCCTCAACCGCCTTGCGGCATGTGTCCATGTCGCGGATGTCGCCTTCAATCAGCCTGAACTTCGGGTTACCCTTCAGGTCTTTGATATTCTCTTTTTTGCCCGTGGCGAAGTTGTCAAGGCAGATAACCTCATTGTCGCGCTCCAGCAGGTCATGGCACAGCGATGATCCTATGAACCCCGCCCCGCCGGTCACCAGCACACGTTTTCCTGTTAAAAGATTCATTATCTAAATTTTCACAAATGTATTAAACATATTGTGCTGACGATTCAGCATTGTAGAAACGGAGTTTATAATTAATAAATTGCAGACCGTGGACTCCGCCCACCTGCCCTTTTGCTGGTGGAGCCATGGTTATACAACGCTTCAACCTCTGCGAGGTTGTCTCCTGCCATGTCAACTATCTGCCCGTCGCACTGCGAGGCTGCCAACAACATGACTAACTGATAATTCACATGCCGACAGGCAGCCTGTAGGGCTGCAAGAATTGTAAAAGTCCGGGATATTACCCCCCCTTTTTTTTTCTACCTGAAAACAAACATTACAGATACCTGCGTGGCGGTGGTATTTCCACCAACCCGGGCCGGCATCCACCGCGGTCCCTCACGCAACAGCCTGAACACTTCGCGTGTGAAAGGCTCACCGGGCGAGCGGACAGCCTTCAGGTCGGCCAGGGTGCTGTCAGCCCGCACCGTGAACGAAACCAGAACCTCCTGCCGTACTATCGGCGTGATGCCCTCCGGGTATCTGATATTTTGCGCAACCCACTCCCTAAAACCGGCCCAGCCCCCTTCAGGCGAGGCGGGACTATCAGGCACCACGGCGCCCTGCACATCATCAGCCCTGTCTACGGTTTCTGCCTTTGCCTTCATGGCAGCCATGGTCATCTGAGGCACAGCCTGCACAACCACTTCCTCCACCATCTCCTCCTGGACCACGGCAAAGACCACATCATCCTGCTCCTCCTGTACTTCAATCGCCTCCGCAACCACTTCTTCATCAGCTGCAAACGCCTCTGCTACTTCAATATTTACAACTGAAAGCAACGGGCCATAGGCAGCCTTTTTTTCCTTGCTTGCAGCAACACCGGATCTGACGTCAGCGGAAGCAGCATTCTCTTCTCTCTCTATCGGGCCTGCCATGGCAATATACGCGGTGTCCGTCACTGCTGCCTCAGCAAGCGCCAGATCTGACTCTGACTCCGGCCTGTCTCTCAGCAGTGTCACAACCAATGCGGAGCCGACAAGCAGTATCACCACCGCCGCGGCAGCCGGCAGCCAGATTGCCCCCGGCCTTCTGAGCCGGCTCTCCATCCTCGCCCTCAGCTCACGGAGATCAGCCTCAGCCTCATCGCGACTCAACCGTCCGAGTCCCTCGCCGGCCTCCTCCTCAAACTCATCCCGGGGGATAAGCACCCTTTTATCTTTATTATACTTGTTCATCATCTTTCTCTGACCTTCAGATTGAGGCCCATAAGGCCGAAATCCTGTACACGAACCTGTCCCGATGAAGTCGGGAGTGTCGGGATCTTCAGATTGAGACCCGATCTCGATCGGGTCGAAATCCCGATGCCCCTGGGGCGTCGGGACTTTCGATACATATCCTCAGGTTCCTCTTCCCGTTCTGTATGTACGACTTCACCTTATTCTCCTCCATCGCCATCCTCTCACTGATCTGCCTGTAACTGCAACCCTCGTAAAAGAATAACCGGATGCAACTCCTCTGCTCCGCCTTAAGCCGCTCAATACACTCACGGAGCCGCTCCGTATCACTATTCTCATCCTCTTCCATAGGATGCATCTCCGAAGAGTTTTCCATAAAAAAAGTCGGGTCTCCCATCATCACCTCCATATGCACCGCCTCGCTCTTCCTGTTCCTCAGCAGCATAAGACAATGGTTCTTCGTTACTACATAGAGCCACGTCCTGAAGTTGCCAATCTCCTGCTGCGGCACTGCTGTCACCAGCTTCGCGAAGATATTCATCACCTCATCCTTCGCCGTCTCCCGATCCTCGAGGTACTTGAGGCAGACGCCATAGACCAGGTGCATGTACTTTTCGTACAACTGTCCGAGGATTTCAATGTCGCCCTCTTCGCGAAACCTCGCAAGGAGCTCCTCATCGCTTTGCGTCTTGATTTTTCTTCTCAGGAATATCGAAGGCATGCAAACCTTTTTTCGGCAGTGTCATTTACAGGTTAAAGATACGATTTCCTGATGTCCGGGCGCCAGCGAAGAATTCATCCGGGCCGCCCGGGTGCGTAGCATAATCCCGGGATATTGCCGGTCCGGCATTTTTTTCATCACGATTTATGGAATCTGCCCCGCCGCTGCATCCTTATCACAGAAACTTAATTCGAAAAATTATGAAAACAATCGCATCATTTATCGCATTTCTTCTGCTCACCGCGGCAGGACCTGCCAGTCAGGTTATCATTAAGGGAAAGGTGACCGGCACTGACAACATCCCTCTCAGCGGGGTGGTTGTTATGATTAAAGGAACGAACATCACTACAATGACCGGCACTGACGGCTGCTACGCCATCAACGCCGGACCGGAGGCGAAAACACTCATCTTCTCACTTCGCGGAATGAAACCGCTGGAGGAACCGATCATTGGCCGCACCGTCATTAACGTTGTGATGGAAGCGGAGAATCCTGTTGCCCCGGACCGGGAAGATGGAAAAGGCAAGCATGAAAGGAAACCGGTTAGCGACGAGGTCTTTTGCGTAGTGGAAGAGGCTTCCGTTAATGAAAGCGCCGTCGGAGTGGCATATGACCGCGTGACGCAGTCTCAGGCGGGAGCTTACCACAAGGCAGCATGGCACCAGCAGCCATACGTGGAACAAAATACCGAGTCCTACGCCGGGATCAGCGAGAATGGCTACCGTGATCCGCTGCGCGAGCCCTATTCAACCTTCTCAATCGATGTGGACAACGCCTCGTATTCCAACGTGCGCCGATTTATCAACCTCGGGCAGGAGGTGCCCGCCGACGCGGTGCGTATCGAGGAGATGATCAACTATTTCAAGTATGAGTACCCGGAGCCCTCAGGCGAACATCCATTCTCAGTCTATACTGAGGCAGGCGTCTGTCCATGGAACAAAAACCGGTACCTACTTCATGTCGGCTTGCGGGCCAAAGACATCGACAGGAGCGAGCTGCCTCCGTCAAACCTGGTGTTCCTGATAGACGTGTCGGGCTCGATGAACCAACCGAACAAGCTGCCGCTGCTCAAGTCGGCATTCAGCCTGCTTGTGAACGAGCTGAGAGAGCAGGACCGGGTTGCAATTGTAGTATATGCCGGCGCTGCGGGAGTAGTGCTGGAATCGACCCCCGGCAACAGGAAGGAAGCCATCAGGCAGGCCCTCGATAACCTCCGGGCAGGAGGTTCAACCGCGGGCGGTGAAGGACTGATGCTTGCCTATAAGATTGCGGAGAAGAACTTCATCAAAGGCGGAAACAACCGCATCATCCTCGCAACTGACGGCGACTTCAACGTGGGGGTCTCCGACAATGTCTCGATGGAGAAGCTTGTTGAACAGAAGCGCGGACTGGGAGTCTGGATGACTGTGCTTGGATTCGGGATGGGTAACATCAAGGACGACAAGATGGAGATCATCGCTGACAAGGGAAACGGTAACTATGCATATATAGACAACATCCAGGAGGCCCGCCGCGTGCTGGTGCAGGAGTTTGGAGGGACCCTCTTCACAGTGGCGAAGGACGTCAAGTTCCAGGTGGAGTTCAACCCGGCATACGTGAAGGCATACCGCCTTGTGGGATATGAGAACAGACTGCTCACGGACAAGGATTTCAATGACGACACGAAAGATGCCGGCGAGATGGGAGCAGGGCACACGGTGACGGCACTGTACGAGATCCTACCAGTTGGATCGGAGGAGACAGGACTTCCTACAGTTGACCCGCTGAGGTACCAGGGTGCAGGAGCCGGCGGAGCCTCGACTGGTAATACCGCTTATGGCCCGGGGTCAGCTGAAATGCGGGACAGTGATGATGTTGCCGGTGCCGGTAAACGTCCCGCTCTCAAGGATGCGCCCCGCGAACTCTGCAACATCAAGCTTCGCTACAAGGAGCCATACGGACTGACCAGCAAGCTGTTCAGCAAAGGGGTTGGTACGGACATAAAAAAGGCCGGTGAAACCACCGACCGGTTCAGGTTCTCTGCCGCCGTGGCAGAATTTGGTATGATTCTTCGCGACAGCAAGTATCGCGGCAATGCTACCGTTGAGAATGTTGTCTCGCTGGCCTCCGGTGCCCGCGGCACTGATCCTGACGGATACCGCGCCGAATTTATCCGCCTCGTACAGTCCGCAAAGTAATTCCCGCTAATTCGAAACTCGCAACTCGCAATTCGCAAATCCTATTGGACTTCGTCCGCGTAGGTCTTCTTGCGGTAAAAGCGCGAAACGTCGAAGATTATATCCTTCTTCGTTTCGCCTTTTGGTATTATTGTTACCACGTCATAGGGATTGCCGTTGTTGTCAACAATCATCTGGCTCAGTATTTCTGAGCCTGGATAGTTGCGGTCAATGTAAAGGTACTCAGCCCTGACCGATCCTACTATCACTGCCTTCTCGAACGACGAGCCGTCGCGGCCCTGTGATGAGTCAATGTATGATGCCGCACATCCGGCCATCATCACTGCCAGCACCACGGTCAAAAAATAGATTGCTGTTTTTTTCATATCTGCTGTGTTACAATTCATTATCATTTGTGACGTACCGCCCGGAAGAGGGGGGATTCGTCTGCTGTTCTACAATTCCTGAGGCTCTACGAGCCTCTCTTCCTCAGGGGTGTCTCCTGCTACAATTCCTGAGGCTCTACGAGCCTCTCTTCCTCAGGGGTGTCTCCTGCTACAATTCCTGAGGCTCTACGAGCTTTATTATTCTCCTGTTCTGCAATTATCTAACAAATATGCGTTATCATTGCCAATACTATTGCCTATCGCCCTCTATATCAGCGATATACCAGTTATACATTTTTTGTGCCCCATCCCTCAGCGTAGTCGCATGCCTGAAACCAAGGCTGTGCAGCTTCGATGAATCCAGGAACTTCCTCGGTGTGCCGTCAGGCTTGCTGTGATCGAATACCAGCTCGCCGCCAAATCCCGTGGTCTCCTTCAATAACAAAGATAGGTCCTTAATTGTTATCTCCTCTCCTGTGCCTATGTTAATATGGGTGTTGCGCACCTCTGCCGCCCCTGCGCGCGCCAGATCGCGAAACGAGATCTTCTCCATTACATAAACCGTCGCATCAGCCATGTCACCGCTGTACATGAACTCCCGCAACGGCCTCCCGGTCCCCCATACTTCAACCTGAACACCATCCTGACTTTTCGACTTTCGACTTTCAGACTTTTGACTCTTCACCCCCTGCCTTGCAAGCAGATCAATTATCTCTCCCTCCGGCCCGCTGCCGTCAAAACCGTCAACCGGCCTCCTCTTCAGGTCAGCACGTATTCCGGCAAAATCACCGTTCTCCAGCAGTTTCCCAAGGTGGATCCGCCTCATCAGCGACGGCATCACATGCCCGCCGGTGAGATTGAAATTGTCATTCGGCCCGTAGAGATTGGTGGGCATGACCGCAATGAAATCAGTTCCGTAACGAAGATTGTACGCCTCGCACATCTTCAGCCCGGCGATCTTGGCTATTGCATATGGCTCGTTGGTGTACTCCAGCGGCGATGTAAGCAGGTGATCCTCCTTCATCGGCTGCGGACAGTCGCGCGGATAGATGCAGCTGCTCCCCAGGAAGACCAGCTTCTTCACCCCGTGAAGGTATGCGGCATGTATGACATTGGCCTCAATCATCAGGTTCTCGTATATGAACTCCGCCCTGAGGGTGTTGTTGGCCATGATGCCTCCTACCTTCGCAGCACAGAGGATGACTGCCTCGGGTTTCTCGGTGGCAAAGAAGGCTTCGGTAACATCCTGGCGACGGAGGTCGAGTTCATCAAACGACCGGCCTATGATGTACGTGTAGCCCTTACGCTCCAGCGCCGCGGTGATCGCCGTTCCTACCAGGCCAAGGTGCCCGGCGACATATATTTTGGAATTTTTATTTAACATCTGTTTTACAATTCTTTATCGTCTACGACGAACCCCGGGGGGTTGTCCTGTATTCTACAATGCTTTAACCCCCGACAGCCTTACGGCTATTGGGGCATGGCTAGGCGGTATATTGTATCTGTTATTCTTCTGCAATGAACAAACCGCTACGCGGTATTTATAGCCCGTAGGGCTTAAAGCATTGTATAAGAAGCCGTTAATATATCTTATGTTCCTCGAAGAGGATTAACCCTATTCAAAATAATTCGGTGTATAGAACCCTCCCCTCTTTAAATAAACCTCCTTCTTCACCAGCTTGACATCCCCCTCCATCATATCCGTTATCAAACCGGCCAGGTCATACCTCGGCTTCCATCCCAGAACCGTCCGCGCCTTCGTGGCATCACCTATCAGCAGATCCACCTCGGTGGGACGGAAATATGCCTTGTCCACACCCACAATCTCCTTCTTCTCCCTCATCCTGATCCTTATCCCTTCGAGATACTCCGCCCCCACGAAATTGATGAAACGCTTCTCATCCATGTTGACTATGTAACCCTTCTCATCTATCCCTTCGCCCTTGAATGCCAGCTCGAGGCCAAGCTCCGCCGCCGCCAGTGTAATGAAATCGCGTATGGTTGTGGTCACTCCCGTGGCTATTACGTAATCCGAGGGTTCATCCTGCTGCAGTATCAGGTACATCGCCCTGACATAATCCTTCGCATGACCCCAGTCACGCTTGCCCGACAGGTTCCCCATATACATCTTTTCCTGGACTCCCATCGCTATGCGACTAAGAGCACGTGTCACCTTCCTCGTGACAAACGTCTCGCCGCGGATGGGAGACTCATGATTAAACAATATCCCGTTGCTGGCGTGCATCTTGTATGCCTCGCGATAGTTGACGGTGATCCAGTAGGCGTAGAGCTTGGCCACGCCATACGGCGAACGGGGATAGAACGGCGTCGTCTCCTTCTGCGGCACCTCCTGGACCAGGCCATAGAGCTCCGACGTAGAGGCCTGGTAGATGCGAGATTTCTTCGTCAGACCAAGCAGCCGGACTGCCTCAAGCAGTCGCAACGTTCCGATGCCGTCAGCGTTGGCAGTATATTCTGGTGTGTCGAAACTCACCTTCACGTGGCTCATCGCCGCGAGGTTGTAAATCTCATCGGGCTGCACCTCCTGCACGATGCGCGTGATGTTCATCGAGTCGGTCATGTCGCCGTAGTGCAGTATGAAGTTGCGATGCTCCAGGTGCGGGTCCTGGTATATGTGATCTATCCTCTCGGTGTTGAACATCGAAGCGCGGCGCTTGATGCCATGGACGATGTAACCCTTTTTCAGCAGGTACTCGCTCAGATAGGCGCCGTCCTGCCCGGTAACACCGGTTATAAGTGCTGTTTTTGACATATCGTTATTTCACGTAAAATTACTACAATTTACAGATTATTAAAGCTCCCTGTTAACATAGCTGTCGAGGATGCCTCCTGCCTCACTCAATGCGTAGAGAGGGATATTGACCAGCCACTCTTCACGACGGTAATCGGACATCGATGTGCGCAGAGAAACGGGAGGATTGTACCTGTCTCTGAAAGACCTCAGGCTTTTTGAGTGAAGGTTCTCCTCAGCCTTCACCTCCACTGGCACAATGATGTTTTTATATTGCAGGAGGAAATCGACCTCAGCAGGAGCGCGTTCAGCCGACCAGTACCAGACAGAGTATGTCTCGCTGCTCGCAAGTTGCTGATGTACATACTGTTCTGTGAGAGCTCCCTTAAGCTCACTGAACACATCATTTCCTTCCAGGAGTATCCTTGCGTCAAGATCGCCCATGGCAGCCAGCAATCCGGTATCCACCAGGAAGAGCTTAAATACATTGCGCTCTTCATATGCAATGAGAGGCATACCCGGTTTGGAAACCCTGTTAACCTGATATACCTGTTTGCAATCGATCAGCCATGACAGGGCTGTTTCATAATCTTTAGCCCTGGATCCCTCCCTGACAGCGCCGTAAATGAATTTGCGGTTCTCCCTTGCAAGCTGTGATGGTATGGAGTTCCATAACATGCGGATACGAGGGATTATGTCAGCCGGGGCATGTTTGGAGAAATCAAGCTCGTACGTTTCCAATATCTGCTTCTGCAGGTCCCTCACTTTTTTAAAATCCTGATCCCGGGCAAACTGTACAACAGGTTCAGGCATACCGCCAACGAAGTAGTATTGCCGCAAACGCTCAATATATCTGGTTTTGAAAGCCGTAATCAGCTTCCAGTCGCCTGAGTGGAGCATTTCAACCAGGGCACTGTCTCCTGCAGCATGAAGGAACTCGGTAAAGGTAAGGGGATGGAGGTCCATGAAAGCTACCTTACCTACCGGAAAGGATATACCCTTATGGATGGCAAGACCAGGAAGAGATCCGGCTGCGATAACATGATATTCAGGACCGTCCTCGTTGAAATACTTGAGAGCCGTAATGGCCTCCGGTACTGCCTGTATCTCGTCAAAGAGCAGCAGTGTGTCCTGAGCCGTGACTGTTAATCCTGACTCGGCCTGCAATGCAGTGATGACACGTGATATGTCAAAGTCGTCAGTAAACAATCCTGCAAGCCTCTTGTTTTTTTCGAAATTCAGATATACCGTTTTGGCATAGTATCTCCTCCCGAACTCTTTCATGAGCCAGGTCTTGCCTGTCTGTCTCGCTCCCCTGATGATCAGGGGTTTACGATCCGGAGAGTTTTTCCAGGCAATGAGATCACTTAATTTCGACCTGTCCATCCTTGCATTTTTGTTCAAATATACAAATATTCAATTGAATAAGTGTAATATTTCACATTTATACAATTGTATTTATGTGTTGCAACGCACTTTTGCAAGCGAGATCATGCGTTATATGAGAACATGTTACAATGCAGCGTGGACTGGTGACAATGATCGTTTTCAGATTTCAATCTCAAGTGATCTTTCTTTGAGAAAAGCACGTATCTCCTCTTCCGGAGCGGCAGTATTAACATATTCAACCTGCTCGGAATAGTCAATATCATCAAAATAGCTGAGTTGAGCCCGGAATAGCTTCTCGGAAAACAGTTGACCGAAAATTCCAGATGCTCTCTCTGCAACCTGGCTAAAAGAAAAGTGATCTTTTAAAATAAAATAGAGGTCGACATAATCCTTCCACTTTGACCGTCTTCCGAGTGCATATGCTTTCATTGCGGCAAGATCAATCAGCTCCGGTACTTTAATAATATCCTGGAACTTCATCCCGGTTGCAATTTGAAACGGATACTCCAGAAATGTCAGCTTGACATCATCCACAGTAACATTCATCTGACCTGCTTCCCGCCAGGTTACTTCATAGGGCAGTCGCGAGCCTGCTATTTTATCGATATTCCTTTTATGCCGGACAGGAGAGAATTTAAAAAGATCAAAATCATTCGACCGACGGTGACCAATATGTAACGAAACAGCAGTCCCGCCGGCGAGATAATACTCCCTGCTGAATTGCCTGATTAATGGAAGCAATTCCTGCTGTTTGTCAGAGAGAATTTCCTTGTGCATATTTACCGAAGAGGAGTGAGAAGTAATTATATATTTGAGGATAATAATTCAATTTTTGCCTCCCTTTGGCGCTGAAGAATACCCTGGCGACCTCATCCATACCCATCAGTCTGATAAGTGTTCTGACGTCATCCATTGTACCGTAATTCAGGATAGTCTCTACGAGTAAAGCGGGACTGACCTCCTCTTTCTTATCATCGGGAGTATACCAGAAAAGATCCTTCTTTTCCTTTATAAATAATTTAATATCTGAGCTATACATCATATCAAATATAACCCTTTTACGGGAATTTTACAACTTTGCACCCGGTTTTAATTGCAAAGCGATGCTGATTCTGCTCCGCGCAAAAGGCCGTTAGCTGTCTTGTGCGATGAGACACCCAAAACCACCCTGCTTGCTGTTTTACAGCTGATTGCGTGGGTGTCTCGAATCCTGAAACATCATCAGGTTCATTGCACATAACCCTTCCTCCCGAAAACATACCTCACCCCGAGGTGCAGTCCGTAATGACTGTGATTGAGCTTGTTATCCTCAGGGTTAATATCTATGTCTGTGTCATCCAGCGTCCCCAGGCGGTCAACGCCGTCAACCTCGTAGAAAGTGACCTCGCCGGAGGTGAACCTGTAGTTGTTGAAAACAGTCACAAAGTCGAACACAACCAGCAGATCCTGCCTTAAAGACCAGCTCAGTCCCAGCCCGGCCTGCAAACCGGTATGCAGTTTCCCCCGGTACTCCTGCACCGACTCAACATCATGCGGGACAAGGGTGAACCCTTCACCAAAGTCATAATCGGTTGTGGTTACCCTGTGTTTCACCTTCGTCTTCATGAAGTTCGGTCCCAGGCTGAACGAGGCAGCAAACCTGTCCGTCCGCACTGTGTATCCTGCCCTGGGCGAGAACTGGAAGAGAGGGCTGCTGTTTTCGATCTCCCCGAAGAAGCCGGCAATGTAAAAGTTATCCAGCTCCCGGAGGTCGATCTCCTCCACCGATGCGCTGTTCCGTGTCAGCAGCCCTTTCTTCGCGTCAAGCTCGATAAAGAACCGGTCCCAAAAGCAGTATCCTGCCGTCAGTCCGGCATAGAGCCCCTGCCCGTAACGGAGCTTCATCGTATAAACCGATTTCTGGTTATCGGTTATCAGCGTCGAACTCATCACTGTCGGGTTGCTGTTGAAGGTATATCCGACCGAGGGCTGGACATAAAACTGTCCGAAGGAGCGCACAGCGAAGAATCCAAGGAATAACATCAGAGTCAGCCGTCTCATTTCCAAAGAGTTAGTTTAATTCCGAGACCTGCGGCGAGGCTGTTTGATCTGAGAGTCTCTCTCAGCCGGGTGTCGGGAGAGTTGGGATCGGGCCTGCCGAAGGGGTCCATACCAATATTGATGATCTCATCCAGGTAAACAAATTCCTTTTGATAAGTCAGGAGATTCTCAGCAGGGAATGTTGTGGATGATACCAGGTGAGCCCTTTCAGGCCTGTAGTAGGAGCTTGTAATGCCGGCGTCTGCAAAAAGGCTTAATTTCCCCGAGACGGCATAGCAGAACTCCAGGCCGAAACCCCAGGAGAACAAGGGTGCACGGTCAAACTCAAACGTGCGACGGTCATCGTTGAAGATTGTTGTCACCTCAAGGTCAGCTGTCCCTATGCCTGAAAACGCATAGATATTCAGCGACGTTTTACTGACTGTTTTGCCAAACACGATTGCCGGCATGACGCTTAAGCTCCGGAAATCCCATTCAGACTCTCCGTTAATGAAGCCCGTGTTGGCAGCTTCGAAATGTTTCCGGGTATTGGCAAATCCGGAGAATACCAGCTCCACCGAGAGGAGATCGTTGATTGTGTAACCTGCCGCGGCCCTGAGGTTGACACCGGAGGCGACGGAGAATTCAGGATCATTGAGGTTTACGTTCTGTCTTCCGAATCCCGTCCCTGTAGGTATCATCACCTGGTGCGTCAGGTAATCAGGCATCTGCTGTGCGGAGACAGAAAAGTTATAGCCGGGGAACAGTTTAAAGTACAGTCCCTGGGATAAAGTCAATCCGCCCCGTATCAACAGCAGGAGGATAATGAGGAGTAATCTGTTCATGTCGGATAGAAATATCAAAGTTAATAAATCGTCGATGATTCAGTCTTGTATACCACCCCACCCGGATCACCGTCAGGAATGTCTGTCTGCCACAGTTGAATGGCTTTCCGGCGCGTGCTGCCTGACATCCCGCTGCGGTCGTTGAACTCTATGTCCGGCTCAATGGATATCGTGATCACGGCGCCGGGCCAGTACTTCGAGACGAAGGGCTGATCAAGCCACCCGCTGACAAATACCTTCTTGCTCATTTTGTACAAATACTGGCAACTCACAATATCTAAATGCTTCGTCTTTGGTCCTGATGCAAGCCCTACCCGATCACCTCTCCTGCCCATAGCTTATCAAGAAACATCCTCCAGGGTAAAATATCTATTTTCCCTGCCTTTCGTGGATATGGATCATTTGAAACCAGGATAAGTCGTTTTACTTTGTATTCCTCAGCAAAACTATTTAAACCCCTCAGATGTCGCGGATTTGCCATATCAGTCGACTTCACCTCAACTGCAGTCTCGTGATCGCCAAGAATAAAATCAACCTCTGTCTGCGAGGCAGTGCGCCAATAATTTACCGTATAATTGAGGTCGGAATAATGGCTGTGAGAGTAAATTTCATGATAGATAAAATGTTCAAAGGCTTTGCCAAAAGCTTCACTGCCGGGAACAATTGTTCCGCGTTTAAGGAGATGATTTGCTATACCGACATCAAAATAATAAAACTTTGGCGAGAGGATCACCCGGCGCTTTGGCTTTTTCTGGTATGATGGAAGGAAGCGGCCGGTCATTGTGTCCTCAAGTATCTGAAAATACTCTTTTACCGTTGGGCCGCTAACTCCGCACTCAGCCGCAATATTTGTGTAATTTACTATCTCTCCGTTTGAAAACGCAGCGATTCCCAGGAAACGCGAGAAAGATGCAATATTCCTGATCTTTGCTTCAGCCATTATCTCATCCCGAAGGTAACTGCCGATATATGCAGAAAGAAGCCTGGCAGGCCTTTCTGACAGATACATACGAGGCAGTAGCCCGTTGTTCAATGCCCTTATCAGCTCAAAGTCGGGTATTTCTTTGTATATCAGAGGATAGAGCTCATATCTTATTGCCCTGCCTCCCAGTAGGTTGCCACCCGATCTGACAATCTTACGCGGGCTTGATCCACTCAGAACGAACTGTCTTTTTCGGTTAACTATCAGCCACTGGATCTCATTCAGCAATGAGGGAAGCCGCTGTATCTCATCAATAATCACAGGTGAGGAAGAATTATCTGCCTCAACTGTCTCGCGAAGCAGGGAAGGGTTGCTGAGAAACCGGTTGAATTCATTGGCCAGCAGAAGGTCAAAGTACAAGGCATCCGGATAGATCATCTTCAGAAGGGTACTTTTCCCGGTCTGTCTTGCGCCCCACAAAAACGCACTCTCCTTTTCCCTTCCCCTGAATATTTGTTCTCTTTTATACATGATAATTAAAACTTGTACTTTAAATTATCCTGATAATCTAAAGTACAAATATAGAGTATCATCTCAATTATTCAGCTTAATTTAAAGACCTTCTCAAGAACATCTGCTATTCTTTCCCTGCCTTCATCCGTAATGTTCGAGCCGCTCGGCAGGCAGAGACCGTTGTTAAAGAGCGCCTCGGAGGTGCCGTTGACACAGGCAGGGCACCCGGCAAAGACCGGCTGCAGGTACATCGGCTTCCAGAGTGGGCGCGACTCAATCCTCGCCTCTTCAAACGCAAGGCGAAGCTTCTCGCGATCGGTTCCCGCCACGGCAGGATCAATCACAATGCAGGTGAGCCGGAAATTCGAATAGAAGTCCGCCGAGGGCTCCGGCTGGAAGGTCACACCCGGGACATCCTTCAGCAGCTCACGGTACCAAAGGACAGCGCGGCAACATGCTTCGCCCCCGTGGCAGCGCAGAGCTCTCTCTCGAAACCGTCAACATTCGGTCCCGGCGGAGCCACCCAGTTGGAGTCAAACGCCTCCTGAACATACTCCATCTCCCCTCCGCCCATGTGCGGACTGCACAAGTAAATCTTTCTATCCATATTTCTTTTCGATAAATCCGGCATCTCACATTCCCGCTCCTTAGTTTATTCCAGCAAAAATTCCCATGCAGGTATTACATTCACTTTCATACCATCTTTTATAAAATTGTCCTTCTGATTGAGAGTGACTATCGTTCCTTCTTTAGTTTCAAAGAAGGCAAGAGCCTCAAATAATCCGCCAAGCTCCCTGTCCAGATTATCACGATTTAGTTCGTAACATGATTGTATAACCAAAGGTCTTCCCCCTTTCCTCATAACTATGAAGTCGCATTCCTGCTTTTCTGAGAAGTAAAATAGAGTATTATGTCTCTTGCGCAGATTAATAAAAACGGCATTCTCCAGTTTCCTGCCCCGGTCATCGCTGAAAGACCCTGAGTTTACAGATATCAATCCGTTATCTGCACAGTAGACTTTTCGGGGACTTATCATTCTGGATCTTACTGAATAGCTGAACCGGGGCACAAAGTGAAACAGGTATGACGACTCAAGATGTGAGAAATACTCCATGATCGTGCTCGTAGCAGAAATACCTGCTACCTGCTTCACCCCTGTGGCAGTAACCAGGTTGCTGATGTTTGATATAAGCCACAGGGCAAGACGCTGCAAACCTTTGATATCCCGGATCCCATATCTTATGATTATGTCCCGAAGCAATATATCTTCAAAAAGATCCGAAAGGATCCGTTCATCGTCTGACATGATGAATGCAGGAAATCCTCCGTTGTCAAGATAATCCCTGACAGACACTTCTCCTCCCTTTGCTTCTGCAGCATGAAGATATTCTCCATAGGAAAAGGGGAACAGTTCACTGTCGAGATGACGCCCGGTTAGTTTTGTGCCGAGCTCCCGGCTCATTAATGAGGCATTGGAGCCGGTTATTACTACGTTATAGTTTTCGTCGAGTTTTTGTCTCACATACCTCTCCCAACCCTGTATCTCCTGAAGTTCATCAAAGAAGAGCAACCGTGATCCTGATTCAGTTATCAATTCGTCCAGACGCTGGAAGTCGTTATTATCAAAGCCATATAACCGGTTATCATCGAAATTGAGATAGAACGCATCCTTATATTTCAGGGACCGAAGCTGGTAGAGTACAGTGCTCTTGCCGCAACGTCTTATACCGGTCAGGATGCATGCAAATTTGTCAGTTACCTTAAAGTCGGATAGTAACTCGCGTAATACACCTGTATCAGCCTCGTCGGCCACTATCGTTTGTAACTCGTTTATCTTCCTTATGTCAGATTTAAGTATCATTCATTTTTGTTTGTTACAAACATACATCTTTGTTTGTTACTAAACAACATCTTTGTTTGACATTATCAAACAAAGATATTTCACCGGCAATCAGGAATCTTTCAGACATTATCACTCATAGCTTATCGCAACGGCATATTGCATTCCTTCGGCATTATTTTATTGAAAAGCCTGGTCTTTGTCGTCATATCTTTATCACCTCGTCAAACCACCTGACTACATCGACAAATTCCGGCCACATTTTGACAGTAAAACAGATTTATGGCAGATAATCGCCTTTTTTGAAAACAGGAGGTTCTTCTCTGTCACGACTGGAACTTGTGGACGCAGATTCTGATTGTGGCTTTAACCTTGTCCCAATTCAGCGGACTTGTCATTCTTGGCATTGCCTCGTCCTCGGCATCAGCAAAATATACAAGCGATTTCAGGTGATGGTACTGGTTGTTTAACCCAACTCCGTATTTGAGTGCATGAAATGAGAATATCTGTTCAAGAGTGAAGTGATTCAGGAGAAAGTACATATCCACAAAATCCTTCTTACTGCCACGGCCGGTTATTGCCTCAAGCTTCATTGAGGCAATATCTCTTATTCCGGCCAGCCTGATACGTTGATAATGGCTGAACTCATCAATGATGTCATACTTGTATCCGAGAAATGAGACTCTTACCCCGTTAAGCAGGCCATTTATGGTGTTCTTCTCTTCATTACCCCTCTCATATTTGCCAAGACCGGTGAGGATATTTACAATCTGTGAAGTGTCAAAATCTGTGGGAATAAAGAAATCAAAATCAAATGATTGCCGGTGCCCCAGGTACAAGGCGAGGCCTGTATCTCCTGCCAGGTAAAAGTCTTTGATAAAGGTCTCCTCTGAAAGCAATGTCAGTAACCTCTGCTGCTCCTCAGGCAAAATCTCAAGATGAAGTTCCTCAGCCATGGTCAGTAAGTCAGTCTCTCTTAATACCTAACACCAGTTCCCAATAATTCTTTGTTTTTGGGTTCAGGTTCCTGCTGTTCATTACAACAGACCTGATAAATTCTCTTTCAAGAACCGACTGCAGCCATTTAACTGAATCAAGATCGCCGTAGTTCATAATGCGTTCTGCAATGAACTTCGGATACTTATCCAGGGAGAGATCATCATAATCAACATCCCAGAAATATTTCCGGAATTCTTCAGGCAGCCTTTTATTGTGTCCGGTTTTGGGCAACTTTTATATTGTTTTAAGACATAAATATACTAAAAACCAGGGATAAAGACAAGTGTGTCAAACACTCAAAGTCATGTTTAACAGGAACTTCAGGACTTCCGACTTTACCTGCTTTCCCCGTCATCCGAAGCTTTCTCTGACCTCTGAAGCTTTGCGAAAGAGGTGGCGAAGGATGAGACTTTCAGACTTTATGGACTTTAGACTTTAAAGACTTTCCTGATCACCTCCGCTATCCGCCTGCGCCCCTCCTCATCTATGTTCGATCCGCTCGGCAGACAGAGGCCGTTCTCAAACAGCTTCTCCGAGGTGCCGTTGACATACGCCGGGCATGCGGCGAAGACGGGCTGCAGGTGCATCGGCTTCCAGAGGGGGCGCGACTCAATATTGGCCTCCTCAAACGCAAGGCGAAGTTTTTCGCGGTCGGTACCCGCCACGGCGGGATCAATAACGATGCAAGTCAGCCAGAAATTCGAATAGAAGTCAGGCGAGGGCTCCGACTGGAAGGTCACACCCGGGACATCTTTCAGCAACTCACGGTACCAGGCGTTGATCTCACGATGCTGCCTGACGCGGAGGTCAAGCACCTCGAGCTGTCCGCGGCCTACACCCGCCACCACGTTACTCATCCGGTAGTTGTATCCTATCTCGCTGTGCTGGTAGTGCGGCGCCGGATCCCGGGCCTGTGTGGCGAGGAAACGGGCACGCTCAATAAGCGCAGCATCATCGGATATCAGCGCCCCGCCGCCGCTGGTGGTGATGATCTTGTTACCGTTGAACGACAAAATCCCGAACTTGCTGTTGCAACCCACCCGCCGGCCCATATATTCTGACCCCAGCGCCTCTGCAGCATCCTCAACCACCGGGATCCCGTACCTGTCAGCCACCTCCATGATCTCCTTCATCCTCGCCGGCATCCCGTACAGATGCGCCACAATAATCGCCTTAGGCATTTTACCCTGACCTTCAGACTTCAGACCTTCCCTGCCCTCCGAAGCCTTCTCTGACCTCTGGAGCTTTGCGAAAGAGGTGGCGGAGGAGGGAGACCTCAAACCTATAATTGCTTCTTCAAGCAATTCAGGATCCATGTTCCAGGTGCCGGGCTCACTGTCCACTAAAACCGGTGTCGCCCCCAGGTAAGCTATCGGGTTGACCGTTGCCGAGAAGGTGAATGACGTTCCAATCACGGAGTCGCCCGGCCTGACCCCAAGCAATATCAGCGACAGGTGTATTGCCGCCGTCCCTGATGACAGCGCCGCAACATGCTTCGCCCCAACGGCAGCACACAGCTCCCGCTCGAAACCGTCCACATTCGGCCCCAGCGGCGCTATCCAGTTGGAGTCAAACGCCTCCTGAACATACTTCATCTCTCCTCCGCCCATGTGCGGACTGCACAGATAAATTCTTTTCGTCATATAACGTTAATAAATCGCCCTTTGCATCTAAGCTCCCTGAAACTACAACCTGCCCAATAACATAGCCTTAACCACCTCATAAGCTTGTTGCGGATCATACCGTTCACCAACACGCAGGAGCATATTCATGTCACTCAGGAAATCGTCATCCTGCATCTTCAATTCAACATTTCTCTGAAATTCCTTCCTTGACGGGGGCTTACCTGGTCCGTGCTTCATATACTCATTATAGCATAATATTACATTATCAGCGTTTACATCCGCCACAGAAAGTGCTTTGTAAAGGTCATACAGATCCCTTCCTTTACGTCGTTGATACAATGCTCTGAGTTTTGTGCCCAACAGCTCATCAATCATGTATGTAGTTGTCTGACATTCACCGGTAAACCACTGATTATGTACTTGAAATCTGATCTTTGTCAGACCAAGAATATTGAAATGTTCCCGGCAGTTTATCTCAACCTTTAACTTTAAGGGTACTACAGGCTGTATCTCTGACTCGAAACGAAAGACCAGTGTATTGTTATTTGCTTTTTGCTTTACTACGGGATTACCTATAAATGAGAGGGCTCTGCTGATCCGTTTTATTGTCTCCCTGACAGGTTCGGCATTTATCTGCACGAGGTCAATATCCTCGGAATACCGGGGTTGCGGACTGAGATAAAGTTTGTGCAGCGCCGTCCCTCCCCTGAACGCAAGATGCGAGGCCAGGTAATCATCATTATACAGTTCCGTCAGTGCACGGCAAATCACCAGGTCGAGCTCAATCTGCTCAAGTCCACCCCAGAGTACAGTGTTTCTCCATTCATTTATTGCATACTCGGGTATCACTCGTCAATTTCAATGCTGGTGTTAATAATTAAGCCCCACTTCCTGTCAGTGATGCAGCCCGAAACCGGCTTTCCGGTTTTCAGCGGCATAACCCGCTTTGAAAGCTTATGTCTCTGTATTCTTGCATAAAGCTCATCAGCCGCTTCCGTATGTTTCAGCACTGCCTCCAGCAGGTATCCTGTACGGCGTATCACCGGCGAAGGCACATATGAAAAAAAAGAATCCGGGATTTTTGTGAATTGCAGGTGATCAGCAAGCTCATTCAGAACTGTTGCCGCCCGGTTTAATCCTCCGGTTTCTCTCTCGTACCTCACCAGATCGGTAGCTGTAAGCTCAGGGCATGAAATGTTTACATATCCGGTCTTTGTCTTCTTCTTTATGATGAGATCAGGATTAATCTCCCTGGTGGTTATAAAATTTATTTTTACATCCTTTTTCCTGGAAGTGCGAAGAGAACCGGACGATGTTATGACACTAAACTCCTGTGGCCTCTGATGTGCAGCCCCGTAAAAGACTGCAGCGCTGAACAATGAGATGTAATAAGGCCTGCACAGGAATGTCATAAGGTCATCTATATACAATACAGGCGGTATCATCCCGACGGAGCTGTATTCTACAGGGATTATAGCATAAAGCCCCTGCCAGACCGATAAGATTTTCCCTTTTGCTGCCAGACGTGTAAGAGCAATTCTTAAGGCTGAGATATTATGGAAGGGAAACTGATTATGTAATTCCTTGAAAGAAAAGGTAATCCGACCCCGCCTCTGAAGCTCCTCAACCCAGTAACTGACTCTGGTCTTATTGGATATCTGCATCATTCAATTTACATTGTAACTGCAAATATAATCAATTATTGTTAATTAATGCAGTTATATTGTAATCTTTCCTGTCGCTGGCTACGTTTTTTATCTTGAGAGTTCAGAGCCTGTCGTTCTCTGACAGGAACTCATGATAGTTCACGGGATTAATAACTTCAAACGATTTTACGGGATAAGCATTGGCAAAAGTCTTCGAAAGAGCCGCTTTCTTCCCCGGATTCCATTTGAACTCAAAAACCCGGAACTCCCCTCCTGCTTCTTCAATATAATCTATTTCCTGTTGCTGTGTGGTTCTCCAGAAAAAGGCCTCCGGCCTGACCTCCGTGTTTGAAGTCAGTTTAATCCTTTCACTTATCAGGTAATTCTCCCAGAGTGCGCCGGTATCCACCCGGGACCGGAGGGGAAGGAAGTTACCAAGTATCGCATTTCTTATGCCGTTGTCATAGAAATATATCTTCTTCCCCTTTTTGATCTCATTCCTTACATTTCTGTTCAATCCCGGCAACCTGAAAACAATATAGGCCTTTTCAAGAAGATCAATATATTTCTCCACGGTACCATAGTCGGAATTGCATAACTGCGCAATCTCATAAAAGGAAACCTCATTCCCGACTTGCAGCGCGAGAGCCTTAACTATTTTCTCCAAGAGAACCGGCTTTTTTATATTTCCAATGGCAAGGATGTCTTTATACAGATAATCGGAGGTCAGCTCTCTTAAAATTCTTTTCTCACGACCGTAATGAACTATAACATCAGGATAGGAACCAAAAACAAGCCTTTGATCCAGCGCCCTCTTCTCTTCAAGGAACCCGTTTTGTTTTGCAAGCTCTGAGAAAGATAAAGGGTATAGAAAGAACTCATTTTTCCTGCCGGTCATGGGTTCTTTGATTTTTGCCGCAAGCTCAAGCGAGGATGATCCGGTAACAATTACCTGTATCTCCCTGAAATTGTCATGTATGATCTTGATGCCCAGACCGGCATTCGGAATTCTCTGAGCTTCATCAATAATTACAATTCCGTAACCCGAAACAACCGGCCTGAACCTTGCAGCCGAAGCATTATCAAACAGTTCCCTGACATCTGCATCATCACCATTAAGGACAAAGGTCCTCTTATCCACCCCCATTACAGTTTCATTAATGAGTGTGGTTTTGCCAACCTGTCTCGCACCATATAATACAACTGTCTTGCCCTGAAACAGGTGATCACGTATAACAATCTCCAGTTCTCTTTTTATCATGTCCTAATCGAAAACAAATATAAACATTTTTGGTTGAAATCCAAAACAATTATGTCTATTTTTGGTTACAATCGAAAACGATTATGTTTTCAGCACTTTCGCCGTAGGAATTTTTGTCAGATCTTGATCACCTCGTCAAACCACCTGGTGACCGACTCGCGGTGGGTGACGAAGACGATGGTGATCCGCTCCTTCAATCGTGCCAGCACCTCCATGACGGTGGCCTCGTTCTCCGCATCGAGCGACGACGTGGCTTCGTCGAGCAGCAGCACCGACGGTCTTCGCAGCAGCACTCTTGCCAGCGCCAGCCGCTGGCACTCGCCACCGGAGAAGGCAAACGGATAGTTGACAATAAAGGCATCGAGACCCTTCCTGAACCGCTTCACCAGGTGCGTGGCATTGACCTGTTCCAGCACTGCCATGATCTCCTCATCGCTGATCGCGCCACTGCTGCCGGGGCCAGATCCCCTGCGACCTGTTCGTTCGCCGCTATCAGGTGAACGGTCACCGGGACCGCCGCTGCTTCCGCGGTGGTCATTATCTCCACTTCGCCCTCCGGAAGCCCCGGCGCGGTTCTCATCCGCCGGACGTCCGCCGCTGTCCCACACCAGGTTCTCACGCAGCGTGCCGTCGATGAAGAACGGATCCTGCGGCAGATAACCCAGCCCGGCACGCCACGCCGGCAGCAGATCCTCATCCAGCGGCACCCCGTCAATGAATATCTTCCCCGCCCCCGGTCTCTGCAGCCCGGCAATGAGATCAATGAGTGTTGTCTTGCCGCGACCCGACTGCCCCACGATGCCGGTGATCGCGTTGGCCCTGATAACCGCCCTGAACCCGTCAAAGAGCTTCTCACCGTCAGGATAGGCAAAGGTGATATCCTCCAGCCTTATCTCCTTCTTCAGCGCCACAGAAGGGTGAACATCCCCCGTCGTGGTTCCCGGCTCGGGCAGATCCTCATCGAGCTGCATCACCAGCTTCACCGACGCCACATTGGAGACAATCATGTTGACGTCTGTGTTGATGGCTATCAGCTGCGGATAGATGCGCGAAAAGAGCAGTATCAGTATGACAAACGAGGCCATGGGTATGGTGCCCGACCTGTACCCAAACCAGACGATACCCACCAGCACCGCCAGTCCGACGATGCGCTGTATCAGCTGTGGCACCGACCAGTTCTTCTGCATGCGGTACTCCATGTTCAGCAGTGAAGTGCTGGCCTCATCGAAGCGGTTGAAGTAGTAATCCTCCGAGCTGTGCACCTTGGCTATCTTGACTGTCTGCCAGAAGTCGTCGATGTACTTCAGCAACCTGTTGTAGGAGTCGACATATCCCTTACCGAGGCGGAACGACCGCATCAGGAACCTGCGCAGGAGGAAGAAGACGATGATACCTACGGCGATGATGATAAGGGTGAACCCGGCCGACACCAGCATGGCATAGAGGGTATAGGCCGCGGTCATGATAAGCGTCGTAAGCAGCTTCAGGTAAAAGAAGTAGTAGTTTGCCAGGTTGGGCACCTCGCGGGTGAGCACCTGGAGGTGGTTGGTCTTGCTGCGACTGTTGAGCAGCTGCCAGTCGGCCATCAGTATCTTGCGGAAGAGGCGCCGGCGGAGGGTATAGATGAATGTCTGCTGGTAGCGTGCGTCGAGCAGTGCCTTCCAGTACTGCAGCAGTGCAGTGAGGGTCAGCAGCACCATATATACCAGCAGTATGCTCCCGATGGTGAGCTCAATGCCGGCCCTGTCAGCCAGGTTCTGTATGAAGAGCGCCACCCCTTCAGTCGCCTCGCCGGCGCCGATGCTCAGCAGCTGCAGCATCGGTATTAGAAGCACGATGGAGAACCCTCCCGTCACCCCCAGCAGCAGCGTCAGCAGAAAGATGAGCGTCAGCTTCCACGGTTCATGATCCCGCAGGAGCGCAAAGGTTTTAAAAATGAAAATGTATTTTTTCAGAATAACCTGTTTAGAATCTCGGCGTGTAATAGATCCTCGATACAGAGGATTCGGTATTATAAAGTCACGGAATCACCAGCTTCCTGGTTATCACCACTGTTCCGTCGATTACCCTGACCAGCACCACGCCGTGCAGTCCCACCGGCAGCTCCACGATATTCATCCCGCCGTCAGCGAGGCGCTGCTCCAGCAGTTTCCTACCCTGCAGGTCGAACAACCCGCATACCGAACCGTCGCCGATCTCTCCCTGTATCACCAGCCTGTCGCCGGAGATCCAGATGCGTAGGTCGCCCTCCGGCGCTTCCGGACGGTTTATATCAGTCGGGGTGTTTGTCGAGGCGATGATAAAGAAGCGTCCCGTGCCGTAGCTGTCAGCGGGAAGAGTTACGGTGTAGCTCTTCAGGCTCAGGTCCGTGAAGCTTTCCGCTACCCTGTCCTCGAGCCAGAACCTGCGACCATCCACAGGCACCGTCTCAGCCGAGAAGGTGACCTCGCCGCCGTCCTTAAAGTCAACACCGACAGGTATTACGAGCGTATCGGCACCTGATACCGGCAGTGCCTGGCGCGTATAGTTCACCCCGTTGTCATTGACAGTAAGGGTTGTGTATAGCTCAATATCCTGTCCTGATTTGAAGAGCCCGACGTCGTAGCCCGGATCAACACCGGTGGTCATGGCACCGTTATAGACAACTGTTGTCAGCACTTCGCCCGTGGCATGGGTGGCCTTCAGCTGCAGTCCCGGCCATCGGTCATCCGTATCGCCAGACTTAAGCGACTGGGCTTCTGTGCCCGAAGATTTGAGCATGGCCGTCCCTGTGCTGTGCTCCTGCATAGCGCGGGTGAACTGAAACTCCGCGTTATCATTCATTGCCAGCACGAAGAAACCCTGTCCGGCCTGCACATGTGTCTCGCTCAGTGCCTCTCCCGAAGGCCATCCTGTAGAGTTAGCCAGGTAATAGTATCGGCGCTCGGTGCCGTCAAAGAGGTAGAGTGCCACGTAGTTCGGATCAAACTGGCTGAGCGAGCGTGTGGCGCTGTAGTTGGCGCCAATGAATGCCGAGGCGTTAATGGCTGACGGATAGGGGTTCCCCAGCAGGTTCCATCCTTTGCCTCCAGGGTTCTCAAGGCTTCTGCCTGCGACGTAGGTCCTGTCGAAGTAGCTCTCATCCGGGGCTATGGCATCTGCATAGGGCGATGATGCTTCCACCGTCAGATCATTGGTGACAATAGGACCGGTAAAGGAGATCGTACCGTCGCTGGCCTCCTCCTGGCGGATGTTGTACCCGTGACCTGGCAGGGTGGAGGTGATCCCAGTTGAGGTCCATGTACCGGCAGTCTCCGACCATTCATAAACCGTGCTGACCTTGCCGGTATTCGCATCTGAGTTTGTTGCCACCGGCGGAGCCGCCAGGTGCCAGTCGCTGCCCTCATCAGAGCCAGGTTTAAGCTGCCTGTTATAGGTAATGTTGCCTGTGCTGGTGCCGTTGACAATAAGGGAGCCGCTTGAAGCAATAGTTGAACCAATTATCAGCTGACCGCTGTTCATAAGATCACCGTTCAGCGTAAGGGATCCTGCCGGATCAATATATGTCACAAAACCGTTACTGACTGTAAGATGAAAGCATTCTGCCTCACCTGTAATATGCGGTTGATAAGGCGATGCATCCGCCAGGGTAACAAGAGAACAAATTCCGGGTATACCATTATTCCAGTTCGCAGGGTCATTCCAGTCAGAGCTTACACTGCCGGTCCATCTGTTTGGTGTTTGTTCTTCACCCTTCACAGTATAAGGTTCCTGAGCTGCATATTTACGTATCCGGACATCATCAAACCATGCCGCGTAATCATCTTCATAATTTCGGAGGCTTATACCTCCGGACAAGATGCCTGTACCGCTGTCAACATAATCCACCACAATGTCATTGTTAAGATATACACGGATAATATCATTGGCAGCAACAATTTTATAATCGTAATACTGGTTTGCTGTAAAATTAAATGGCGAAGCGGCGAGGTCGACAGGCACCCCTGCATGATACCTTCTCAGGAATAGATCGTTTTGCGTTTCACCACGCAACTGTGTCATATACCTGTTATTTACATCTGTAAAGCGAAAGTCCACAGCCGGATTGGACAACAGGTTGCCATCAGCTGTCATAAGGACCCTTGCTTCTAAAACAAAATTATCAAAGCTTTGCTCAACAGTAGTAAACAGATCAGTATGATTTCTGTTACCCCTGATGCTGAGTACATTATTACCGTTATCATCAACAATGGATGAAATGGGATTCCCAAGTTTCTGCCATAATGAAGAGCTTGGACCTATAGCTCCAATGCTCAAAAATCCTTTTTCTGAAGGTGCTTTCTTTATTTGTTTTACCAATTCATCAAGGTAGTTAAATGCCTGAGAAGAATGAGATGACTGGTAATCGGATACCCAACTGTAATTGAGTGCCATGCCGTACAGGGCTGCGCCTAATTCATAGGATCCCTTGAAGTTGTCCGACTGGTAAGCGCCTGTTTCAAGTACCTGGCGGTAACTAAAGAATGCATCATGATTGACATAATTATGAACATACATATCAATGCCAGCATGATTATTGTCAGTAAGGAAGTGCCAGGCCTGCATACCTTCTGCAAGATAATCATAGGAACCTCCCGAACGATTATACAGCATCCTTACGGCTATCATGAACCACTGCTGATGGCATTCATAGAAATGATTTGAAGTAGAAGGGTTGGCATACCATTCCAGTCCACCGTTAGCAGCAACCCAGAAAGTTGAAAGTATATATTCGATATTTGAGTTTACAGCATCCAGGTAGGCGGTTTCACCTGTGACATCATATGCACAGAGAACACCAAAGTCTCTTTTCTCATGTTCCTGAACACCGCCGGCTCCTGTCCATGCTCCGCTTGTTGCCTGATTGCTGATGAATGTGTCAGCATAGGTCTCAACGATCGTTACTGCCTGGCCTGCTCTTACAGCATCGTTATTATTATGATTGAAGGCTTTCCATGCACCTGAGAATCCCAGCAACAGGAAGCCATACCCCCCGGCATCTGACAATGTGCCTACAGTAGGATAAGTAACCCTGAGACGGTCAAATACCAGGATAAGATCATTGTAGCATCGTGTGGCAAGGACAGGATTGGAATCTTCAAAGTACATATATCCCAATGACAGGTTTGCCATCAATAAGCCATAACAATACTGTGGTTCAGAGTTCAGATATGTGTCAGGTACTACCGTGCCGTCCGGATTTAGCTGGCTGTGAATGTAATCAAACTCATCCTCAATCTCCTGGTCGAGCGATTCAGTACTCCAACCATTATTATACCTTTCCACTGCATAATGCAGTGCTCCGTGCTGCATTTCCATTGAGTACTTCCAATCATGTTCAACATACCCGCTCCAATCGCTCCCTGTCCACAACAGTCTTCTTATCCAGTTCCCGGAACTCTCAGCAACTACAGTAAAATCATCAAAGAAGTCAAAGGTGGTGGTGCCATTGCTGTTGCCCTGAACAGAGGGATTACCGTAATACATATATATGCTTTCACCTGCGGCGGGTATTGAAGACATCCGAATCCATATGATGGCCGAATCCGGTTCATTCCACCTTTCTATCCAGTACGGTATCAAAGACATCCCGTCAGAAGTTGTGAACCTGATATCACTCCCTTCAGGATTAGCTCTCGTAAAATCAAAACTGTCGTCCAGCAGTACCTGCATCTGAAAATCCGACAGAGGAACACCCCCCGGATTAACAATGTCAAACATCTGGCGGTGCTGCCATTGAGAATCATACCATGAGCTTTCTATTCCGACCGTGACTGAGATCACAGCATTACACCCGATGGCATCTGCTACAGTGTATTCCGTAGTGCCTGTTGATTGCTGGAATGTTCCGGTACCGGTATAGGGTGGGGTGCCTCCTGAGGCCGTAATGTTAAGTGTAGCCAGCCCTGTAACACAGTCAAACGGAACAACAACAGTATATGCCGGCACAAGAGGATCCGGCTCAGTAATGATTACGTCAATGTTACCGATATTCTGCCCGTTAGTGTCTTCTACATACAGATGATATGTACCGGCGGGTATTCCGCTTATATCCTCGGTAGCATAATTGCCGGGTGTCCAAAGATATTCATATACTCCTGATCCGCCACTGACTGTTACATCGATTGCACCATCCGATCCTCCAAAGCATGAAACATTAGTCCTGGTGTAACTTATATTCAAAGGAGGATACTGGTTCTGCTCAAACCCCAGACCGGTCATAGGCTCAGGTGAGGCAAAGCTTCGAATACGCACATCGTCATAATATACTGCATAGGAATTGTTCCCGTAGTTTCCAATCCCTATGCCTCCTGTAAGTATCCCTGTCCCTGCGTCATCCCAGCTGCGTAGCAGATTACCGTCAAGATGCTGTTCAATTGTTGAACCGTGAGCTGCAATTTTATATTTATAATAATACCCTGCAGTATAGTCATATGCCGGATAGGGCGTCGGGTTCGTCTGCACTCCGGACTCATACCGTCTTATAAAGAGGTCCCCGCTTGGCCCGCCTCCTCCGACAAGTCCTTCTCCGCGAAGCATACTAATGTAATTGTTACTATTATCAGTGTACCTGAAAGCAATCTCTGGAGTGCACTGGTTATTAAGATCATATTGCATTTTCACCTTCATCTCCAGAATGAAATCGGTAAAATCCTCCCTTATGGATGCCAGGTAATAAAAATGCTGACCTGGTGCCACAACCCTCAGAACATTACTGCCATCATCCTCAATAATTGATAATGAAGGGCTTCCTACTGTAATCCACTTTGTTGCATCGATTGTCCCCTGAGCAAAGTCATCAAAGAACATGAATGTATTTTCCCCACTGGAAGGACTTGTTGTGGCTGAAGCATTCCCATAATATATATAGATTGTCGTTTCACCGAAAGCAAGTGAAGGAACTTTCACCCATATAGTCGCTGAAGTTTCGAAAGTCCATGTTTCAACCCAGAATGATAATTCCGTTTCGCCATCTGAGCCCGTAAAACGGATATCCGATCCGTCACTGTTGGTATGGATCCACGAGAATGAGGCGCCAAGTGACACAGGCACCTGAAAATCTGTAAGGGAACTCCCATTGTTGGTAATGGTGACAGGAACACGATAGTTCCAGTTGCTGTCAAACCAATTCTGCCCCGTTAAGGTATTGCTTAATAACAGCGTGGCCAAAAATAATATAATAGCTTTCCGTGCGGCTTTTTTCTGCAATCGTGATACATCCATGACTGAGTCCTTTTCATTTGGGCTTCCCCGGTATAACACACAACTCATTTCCGTGAAAGCAATTTATTAACAAGCTACTAATCAAAACTCTAAATATAGAACAGTATCAGTATATATTCAAAGGAAATATGACGAACCAAACTGATTCATTGATGAACAACCCGAACAGCAAGTTCAGTCTGTAAGGATGATTCTCACACTATGGCAGAGGTACAAAGAATAAAGGTTTCAGAGTCAAAGGGCCTAGTCCCCTAACTCTGAAACCTGTGTCGGAAATATTGATTCTAGAATCCGAGACTATATGTCAAGGTATGGCAACTTTTCTCGTGGTAACCTTACCTCCATCAACAATCCTTACCAGAAATACCCCACTGAGTCCGGATGGTATATCAATGGTGTTAAGTTCTTCTTCAGCGAGACGGCGATCAAGTAATTTGCTCCCCTGAAGATCATATAACTCACACACTGCCCTGTCACTGACTTTACCGCTGATTATAATCTTTCTACTGGAAATCCATACCCGGACTCCCGTATCATCCGTTGAAGGTCTTTCAATACCGGTTGGGGTATTCGTTGATGCGATTATGAAAAAACGACCAGTTCCATAGCTGTTTGCCGGTAATGTCACGGTGTAACTCTTAGCTGTCAGATCCGTATAGATTCCAGTACTCCTGTCCTCAAGCCAGAACTTATATGTACCAATAGGAACAGTGATTGCCGAGAATACCACTTCTCCTCCTGTTTCACAATCAACGCCAACAGGTATAATATTTTGCTTATAATCAGCTAGTGGCAGTGCCTGACGTGAGAAATTGACGCCGTTGTCCTGCGCTGCCAGGGTCGTGTATAATCCTATTCCCGAGAAATTGCTATATTGTCCGATATCATAACCCGGATCAAGTCCGGCAGTCATGTTCTCCCTGTATACTATTAAAGTCGTGCTCTCTGACGATCCTGATTTGACCTTAAGTTGCAAGCCCGGCCACCTGTCATCCGTTTTGGTTGACTTAAGCATCGGGACATCAATATCGTGCCTCTGCATATCCCTGGTAAATGTAAATGTAGACAGGTCATCCATTGCCAGAACGAAGAAACCCTGGCCTGCCTGGATATTGGGCTCATCAAGATAATCACCTCCTTCCCATCCCGTTGAAATTGAGACGTACTTATACTCTGCAGCGTTCCCATCATGAATATAAAGTGCAACATAGGACGGATCAAACTGACAATCCATCCAGGATGCTCCGTCATTGTAGTCAATGAAAGATGCCACGTCCATTGCGGAAGCAAACGGATTTCCTAGCAGGTTCCAGCCTCCACCTCCCCAGTTGTCTTCTCCTTCTCTTGATGTTCCTGAATGACTGGAAGAGTTTACAACAGTTACACGGGCATTATAACCGGAAAGTGAACCATCATAAGCTCCGATGAACGGACAGGTTGCATCAACCTCAATATTTCCGGTTGGCAGAGATCCTGCAAATGTAACCATACCGACGCCTGTTTCTGTCTGCTTTAAATTATATCCTCTTCCAATAACCACATCAGTCATCAATTCGTTTGTCCATACACCTGCCACCTCATCCCAGGCCTTAGCCCTTAGAATATTTTCCGTATTAGGTTCAGAATTAGTAACCACCGGTGAGGCCGCAAGTTGAAAGTCCCCTCCGGAATCTTTCGGAAGCAGGTGGCGGTTATATACAACTGTCCCGTTTACCGTACCATGATAAACAAGTGACCCGGCAGAGTTGGTTCCTGCGGAATTGATAGTAATCAGCCCTGCGGTCAGCTCTCCGCCGGAAGCAACAGTCATCCTGGCTCCCGGTTCAATTATTAATGTTGCACATTCAACAATACCAGTTACAACAGGATAGATATCAGCCGGTATGATAATTACATCATCCGTTTCATCCGGCGCAATTCCAGAGTACCAGTTTCCGCCTGTTGCCCATACATCTGTAGCAGCGCATCCGGTCCATGTAAATGCCGACTCCTCAGTTGTAAATGTGACGATGGGTTCAACGGCTGTGTATTCTCTAATGCGAACGTCATCATAGTAAACCGGATAGGTCCCGTAGTTGCCAAGATAAACACGACCGTTCAGGACAGACCCGTCATCCATGTAATCAGTAACAAGTTCATCATTTATAAGTAATTTGATTGAATTACCGTTGATGACCATTTTATAGTTGAAAAACTGATCCTGAGTATAATCATAGGGGTTGCTCTGGTCAATATATTGAGTGCTCCCCTGATATCTTCTCAAAAACAGGTCATTTACTCCAGTGCCTCGCATCTGTGTGAAATACCTGTTTCCAAGATCTGTATAATGAAACCCTATTTCAGGATCAGCATATCCGTTCTGGTCCTCAGTCATTAATATCCTGGCTTCAAAAACAAAGTTGTCAAAATCCTGGATCACGGAAACGAAATGATTTTCATGATTATTACTGCCAGTAACACTTAATGCGTTATTACCATCAACCTGAACAAGCTGTGCGCCTGGTGTCCCAACCCTTTCCCATTTACCGGCATCCGGTAAAAAGCCCGCGTCAGACCAGTTAAGGATACGTATCCAATTATTAGAGGTTGAGAAGAACCCATTTTGAGCCGAGGACTTTTTAACCTGCTTAACCATCTCATCCAAATAATTATAAGTCTCATTATCATATGATGATGTATCTGAAGAGACCAGGTCATAATTCAAGGCCATTCCCCATAATGCAGCTCCAATTTCATACGATCCCTTCCACTTGTCATGGACCTGAAACACCCCGTTAAATGTCACATCACGATAACTGAAAAAAGCATTATGATTTACATAATTGTGAACATACATGTCATGACCTGAATAGTTGGTATTGGTCAGAAAATTCCATGCCAAAGAACCCTCAGTTCTGAAATCATAGGTACTATTCCTGTTATAAAGCATCCTTACGGCAATCATGAACCATTGCTGATGACATTCGAAAAAGGACTCATTTGTGCTTCCATGCCAGGTAAGGCCTCCGTTCGGCTGAAGGTAATACCCGATTATGTAATCAATATTTTCATTTACCGCTGATAAAAAGCCAGTGTAATTAGTAGGATCAACATCATATGCGGTCAGTACACCAAAGTTTCTCTTGAGATGCTCCTGCACACCGGAAACCCCTCCCCAGGCTCCGTTTACTGCCTGTGTAGTTGTAAATACATTAACATAATTTTCAATGATAAGTTTGACCTCAGCCGCCGAAATTGAATTGCCATAGGCAGTAAAGGCTTTCCAGGCATTGGAAAATCCTAACAGTGCCATGCTGCTTGCTCCACCGTCACTTGTGCCAATAACACTGCCATAAGTGTCCCTCACATATCCGTAAACCAGATTCATGTTATCATAGCAGCGTGTTGCAAGAGTCGGATTAATGGTTTCGAAATACAGTGCACCTAATGCAAGGTTTGACAACAATACTCCATAACAATACTGGGGTTCGGCGCCCATAGTTGCTACAACACCTGTAGTCTGATTTATCTGAGTATGGATATAATCGAATTCATCTTCTATTTCCGAATCCATGGATTCCGTTGCCCAGCTATTGGCAGCCCTTTCCATTGAGTAATACAACGCTCCCTGTTGCATTTCCATTGAATATTTCCAGTCATGGGCTACTGTCCCCCCCCATGCTCCGACAACTGATGTTAGATTTTCGAAGCCATCAAATAGTCTGAATGTAGCATTTCCGTCACTTGCACTGGTGGCTACCTCATTTCCATAATAAAGATAGAGTTCTGTTCCCTCAGCCAGAATGGCAGGGACTTTCACCCAGACTGTCGCTTCGTTATTTGCATCATCCCATTCCTCAATCCAATAAGGGATTTCAATCCCATCATAGGTAGTAAACCGTATATCTGATCCTCCCTGATTGATCTCATCAAAATTGAATGAATTATCAAGTGTGATTTTCACCTGAAAATCTGCAAGTTCCGTTCCTCCAGGGTTTGATATCCCGACTGCCTTTCGATATGACCATTCAGTGTTATACCAAGTCCCGGGCAAACTGATAGTTACCGGGAAAGTAATCTGACAACCGTTGTTATCAGTTATTGTATAGTTCATTGTTCCCGCTTCCTGCGTCAATATTCCTATCCCCGACGTATATGGAGGAGTTCCCCCTGTTGCACTGATTTCCAGTGTAGCCGTACCACCGCTGCAAACCAGAGGGCTTAATACTGTTACTTCAGGAATTATTGCTGTTGGTTGTATAACTTCAAAAGTCCTGTCACCCATCGAACCGTTTCCATCTTCAACATGAACTGAGTAATTGCCTGCTGACAAACCGCTTATGTCTTCAGTTATCCTCCCATTGGACCATAGATAGCTATAAGACCCGTCACCTCCTGTAACTGAGATGTCGATAGCGCCATCAGAACCTTCAAAGCACCCGGTGTTTGTGACCGAACCAACGATAGTTAAGGGAGGGAATTGATTCTCCGGAGCGCCAAGACTCGCACCTGGTTCTGTCGACGCATATTTGCGAATAAAAACATCATCGTAATAGACTGCATAGGAATTATTCCCATAGTTGCCAAGACCAATGCCTCCCTGGTCAATCCCTGACCCAGTGTCTGTCCATGACCTTACAGGGCTGCCATCGAGATGTTGTTCAATAAGATCCTGGCTGGCGACAATCTTATAGTGGTAGTAATGATCTGCGGTATAATTATATGCAGGATATGGTGTTGGGTTTGTCTGAACATTAGCCTCATATCTCCGTATGAACAGGTCTCCGTTTGGTCCGCCACCCCCAGACAGACCCTCTCCCCGAAGCATAGTAATATAGTTGTTACTGTTATCAGTATATCGGAAGGCTATCTCCGGTGTACATTGATTATTCAAATCAGCCTGCATTTTAACTTTCATTTCAAAGATGAAATCGGTAAAACTCTCACTTATAGAGGCGAGATAGTAAAAGTGCTGGCCAGGCGCAATAACCCTTAGAGCGTAGTTTCCGTTGTCCAGTACCACAGCAAGAGAAGGTGTTCCAATCCTCACCCATTTGCTGTAATCAATGCTGCCTTGTCCGAAATCATCAAAGAACTCAAACGTATTTGACCCGTTGCTGGCACTTGTTGCGGCAGGGTTGCCATAATACATGTATACAAATGTGCTGGACCCCGCAGCGACAAATGGTACCTTTATCCAGATATCAGCCGATGAAGAATATGTCCAGTTTTCAATCCAGAACGGAATACTGGTAGTCCCATCTGATGATGTAAACCTAATGTCAGAGCCGTCGGTTTTGACATGTGTCCATGAGAATGTACTGAACGACACCTTTACCTGGAAATCTGTTAGCGCTCCCCCTGAACTGTTGTCAATTGTCACAGGTACCCTGTATGACCAGTTGGCAAGCCATTGTCCGGAGACAACATTCATTGTAAGTAACCCCATAAGAAGAAAAGTTATCAGTAATCTGAAGTTTCTTCCTAATAGTGATGTTCTTGTTTTCATGTTCGTCTATGTTACGTTCAGTGTACATCAAAAACTCAACCATACCAGATGGTCGGTTAAGCTTTATTGTAAGCTGCCAAAACTAAAACCCTAAAATAAACCATTTTTAGTGAGATTACAACGAAAATGGTTGAAAGATAATTGCAGTTAATGATTAATATTAACGACATTAGCCATTCCGGGAAGCTGTAACTGTTCCTCTGATAACCTTGCAGCCGCTACCCTTAAGAAGCGGAACCCTCCTCCCCCGTTGTTTGTCAGTGCTATGTATTCACTATTTTCTCCGGCCTTATTCAGCCTTCCGACTCAGGAGCCCAAACCTGGTCATTTCCGCGAGATATGCTTCTGTCTCCTTACTGCATTGCTCCTTTTCCACATCATACTCATCCATCAGCACCGTACATAAATCTTCGACCGTAAGCGGATTCTCCAGCAGCTCCCATATACGCGTGGCCACGGGGTTAAGGGCAAAATACTTCCCCTGCTCAATGTCCATCATCACAAGCTCCTCGTCAAGACGGCCTGAAATAGTTTTGCTGTGCCGCAGATATTTTGTCTTCCCGGCACCCTGAACTGCCCCGCCATTCTCACTCTGATCTGTGCTCATATCATCTTATTTGACATCATTTTAAACAATAGTCCGACTTGCCGGAGAGAGCTTGTCATTATCTCTGCTATGATAAAACAGAGAAAATTCGTGCAGAGCCCTGATGTATACAACCGCCCTGAACAGACGCCTGACATCCACTGAATTCTGAGCCTCCTCGTATCCTGCAATATCCTCCTTAAGAACATCAAAATCAACGAACTTCAAATCAGGATTCCTGCGCCACACATCGACATCCCTCATAAACCGGCGACCGGTCTCTTCGAATACCCTACCTATGAACTCCCTGTAAACAGGGTCGGCCTTCGACTTGTTAGTGAGTACCTCATCCGGCAACATGCCTTTGCCCAATTCCCTGAGCAGCGGTCGGTAATCATTGGTCCTGCCCAGCAGCTTTGACGGCACTTTAAGCATATACTCCACTATACGTCTGTCAAGAAGTGGATAACGGTATTCAACACCCTTGCGCCAGCCGTTGACATACCATGCCTCGCAACGCTCCGGCAGGTGGTAAAAGGATATCATGCCGAGATGGTGCTTCCGTCTGGATGTATGAAAGAAATAGTTACTCACGGCATTCCTGTCATTCTTCCTGTACCTCCCGGCAAGATATCGTGTGTCGTCTCTGAATGAGGCACGAAGGCTCCTGTCCGTAAGACCCAGGGAGGGATACAGGATGCCTTTTACCACGGTTCTCAATAACCGCCGGGTCCTGAAAAGAGGATGTCGTCTGAAGAATGCCCGCCAATGGAAACCATACAGGAGGTCTGCATCAATTGACCTCGAACCGGTACTGATAAACTCATCACCTCCCCAGCCGCTGAACAGGAGGTTTACATTCAAGGCAGCAGCCTGTTCAAGTATTTTTTCATCAGCAAAATATCCCTGATTTGAGTGATAATTCAGGACATACCGATCAAGGTCGGAGCTTCCCAATTCGGAAAAGACAGGATTGATGCCATTCAGAGCGCATATACTTCTGACAAGTTCTCTCTCGTCATAATCCAGACCGTCTGCACAGAAAGATTCAGGCGATAAGGAGAAACCGCAGAAATTATCCTGATGTGAATATGCACTCCTGGCCAGGGCAGCTATAACACCTGAGTCGAGTCCGCTGCTTACATGGCTACCGGCTGTAAACCGCCTGTCTGATCTGATGCTGACGGCGTCACGCAGGAGCATGTTGAGGTCAGCAATCATTGTCTCATATGACAACCTCCGGTCTGTCAGGATCTTCTCGGGATGCCAGTATTTCACTGTCTTCGTGCCATTCCTGTCAAACCGCAGCCAATGACCGGGAAGCAACTTCCTGACCTTATTGCATGGAGTGGTTTTAAGGTCAATATACCGGAACCAGCCCGAGAGATACTCCGGCTCAATCGCCACATCTCTTTGCAGCATCCTGCACAGGCCTGATGAATCGGATGAGAACCACAGCCTGTCAGAATCAGAGGACCATGCCAAGGGCCTGATCCCTAAATGATCGCGAAAGAGGTAAATTTGATTCTCCTGATGCCTGATCAGAGCAATGGAAAAATCCCCGTTCAGACTCCTTACAAAATCCGGACCTTCCTTCCTGAACAGTATTGCCACCAGTTCCGCATCAGGAACATCGTCAGGTATACTGTTTTTGTCCAGAAGCTCCTTCCTGTTGTATAGCGTGCCAGACAGAAGGACTGTTATATCAAGGTCCTGGCTGGCGAAATATATGTCTGTTGGCTGGTAAGGAAACCTGCTGTTCAGGTAAAATCCTCCAGCGAAGCCCTCTTCCTTAATCTTGTGAAGGATAAAAGGAACATCGGTCTCTTTCTGAGGGAGATCTGAAAAAAAAGAGACACTCCCGCTTAAGGAGTGACTAAAAACACCGAAAATCATTAAGTGAAAATGTGACTACAGATTATGACAACCCGGGAGGTCCGTATGTTGAGGTATCATTCCTTTCGTTGCCTGGCAGGGTTCCGCCAAGCGTAACCTTCTTTATATCAAGAACATGAACTTCGGGTTTAGCCCAGGATTTCTTTTTGGATTCCTGCTTTTTCATATTCAATAGTGTCTTCCTATTCGCTAGAACTAGAACTCAAATGTAATATTTATATTTTATAAAACATAAAATCCTCACGTTTTTTAGAATTTCGAAAGCTCGAGATAGTCTTCGCCTTTCTCAACGACTTCAAAATCGCCAGCCTTTAGCCAGGCATGAGCAATAATCAGCTTCTCATCATTATGCCTGACGCCCATAAATATCTTTGATTCAATTCCCCGTCTGGCGAGCATACGCTTTCCTGCGATGCACTGCACAAGGCATTTGTTTTTTCTGTAGCATACCCTGCTGGCGTTGTACAATGCCCATTTAATAGCAGCCAGATCATTTAAATAGTCCGGTCCGTTCATGGTCCCACGCGATGAAGATTTTTTTAGTATTTCACCAACAGGAAGCAAAAACAATGTGAGCTGTGAGAAAAAGAGAGTAATAATGGCCTCTGACAGCAACAGTTTTAGCTTCCAGGGTAACCTTAAGAACTTCCTGATTTTCTTAATCATCATGCCTGACTCCAGACCCCATTTTCACTGGCCCACGACATCATTGCCGCTGTTATTTCCCTGACGCCTGCTTCCTGAGGCCTGCGTACCTGAAAAACTCTTGCCGCGCTACTGATATTTACAATATCAAGGAAGTAGCCGATTTCATTCTCCGGCATCCCCTGAAGATATTCATGACGGTATATCTCACCGCGCAGGGCAATAAGCTTCTGACTTCCTGTCAGCTCGGTGAATTCGGGTGCCAGACATTCTCCTTTTTGTAAAACATACACCAGGTCCAGCGTGAAGTTTTCTCCGTCCGTGCCCTTGACAGGGTAAAAATACTTGCCTATTCCAGGTAAAATCTCATGCAGGCCCTCTGCCTCCCGTCCAAGTTGTTTCAGAGTGTCGCCCCACAACTTCATCCTGTCAGACAACGCCCAGATATAGGGCTTCCCCTCCCTGAATAACACCGGTGTAACATCATCAGTCAGAAAATCAGCCCCATTAAGACAAAAAGAAGCCGTCAACGACGACTTTCCTGCTCCTGCCTCACCGCAGATCATTATGCCCTTACCTTCGTAACGGAAGCAGCTTCCATGCAGCGGTAATATCTTTCTCTGGTGCAAAATGGCGCCGTACGCAGATCCGTTAAGATAGAGCTCAATGGTGGTTTTATCTGCATCCGGATAAGGTACAAGTGAAATAAAATTTCCTCCGGAAACATAATACCACCCCACACCTTCAACATCCATAGAAAACTCATCCTGGTTCATAGAGATATAATCATCACTGTACACGGGATTGGCTACCGTCTTTTTGACCATAGACTGTTCAATTCTCACATCATTCAAAGGAAATCTCAATTCCACGGAGCAGGTCTTTGATTCATTGAAACAGCCGGCTCATTCTGCCATGGAAAATACTGTTGCCGACTACTCCGCATAAAAGCCGTACTTTAAAACTGACACCCGGGTAGACTGCCAGCCCGAATGGCAGGTTCTTCATAATCTCTCTGATGGTCTCGGGTCCGGAATAATCATCCTCAGCAATCGTCTTGAATGAGGCTCCGACCATATGCTTCGACGCACTAGAAGAACATGGTATCAGCGGTCCGCCCGGGAAAAATTCTGCCAACATTGTATTACACAATGCCACCAATCGTCCGGCCTTTAATGAATCAGAAAACTCATTAAAAATCTCCCAGTTAATCTTCTGCGACTTCAGATACTCATGCACATCAGCCAGCCACTTCAGCCGGCCCCAACGGTGCAACCCGCCATGTATGACAAGATAAAGAAGCTCAAGCTCATTGTTTAAAACAGAGAATTTTCTTCCCGCAAAATCAGCTGTCGTAATATTATTCCCTATCAGGTTATCAGTCTGCCGAAAATTCAGCCATTGCGTGTTCATCAGGCGCCAGTGCAGCTCTATAATTTGCCCGTTAACCGGATTAATCAATGCCAGATGATGACTATAAGTCAATGTCCGGTGTTGCATTTTTCTGTCAGAGGGCCATGCCGGTCCGCAGTCCTGGTAGCCAAAAGAATCAATTATTTCTTTGGCTTCGGTTACCGCAGATGCATCAACCAGAATATCCAGATCCCGGAAATACCTGTAAGTTGCGTCACCGTTAAGCCTGAATGATAGCAGAGGACCTTTTAACGGGACGAAGCTAACCCCCGCTTCCTTCAAGGCATCCGTCACCTTAAGGAACTCAGCCACCTTGCCAAGCGCCTTCGCCTTCTCCTCCAGACTCTCCTCAATGACCTTCCGGCCGAAGAGAGCATTAACCTGCTGCGAGGACAACCGGTGACGGTCCCTTAATATTTCAGGAGGAATACCTGTAATAGGAGGCATAAAGGGTAAAAGTCAGTTAGGGATGTGGTCAAACCCGGTTAACAGTATAAAATGCCGAAATATCCGCAATAATAACGCACCTTCAGCTACTGGTGCCAGCGCCATCGCCCAGACGGATGTGCACCGGAATGACCCGGCGCCTCTACGCACTTTCTGCTAACACCGCCAGCGCCTCTTTCCTCCTCACCAACCTCTCCAGCCCGGATACCGCTATGATACAGATAGCAAGAAGAATTAATCCCAGCCAAAAGATCCCGAGCGGATCCAGCAGGAAGGCCAGACCTATGATAAATATATTGAATGCGGCAATTATCAATGTCGCCCGCTGATGAGTAAACCCCATCCGAAGCATCAGGTGGTGCGTGTGACGGTTATCTGCACGGAAGATAGACTCGCCGTAGTAAAGCCGCAGTATTATCACCCGCAGTGTATCGAAGAGAGGCACAATCAATATGGCTATAGAGACCGACAGCGACGACTGCAACGCACGGTATCCATCCCAGGCGGCATTGATCTCGTTGAAGCGTATCGCAAAGACAGACAGGATAAAACCTATCACCAGCGAGCCTGAGTCGCCCATGAATATCTTGAGCGGACCCTGTGATACGTTATAATAGATGAAGACGCAGAGCGAAGCCAGCAGGGCGCCTGCCATGATGGCATATCCATAATCGCCCGACAGGCTGAACCAGATGCCGAAGACTGTCGATGCAATGATCCCCACCGAGGCGGCCAGTCCGTCTATGCCGTCAATCAGGTTGACAGCGTTGATTATCAGCACCACCAAAAAGATGGTGACAAAATACGATAGCCATACAGGTATGGTATCGATCCCTGCCAGTCCATGGAAACTGGTGAAGCGAAGCCCGGTAAAGAAAGCAATCACCAGCGCTGCAAATATCTCGGCAATAATTTTCTTCAGCGGGCCGAGATTGATGAGATCGTCTTTCAGGCCGGTGAAAAAGAGTATCAGCGCTGCAGCCACAACGTAGGTGCCTCCGTCAATATGACCGTCAACACCCAGGAGATAACCGAAGATAAAACCACCGATGATGGCTATCCCGCCCAGGGTTGGTATCTCGCGCTTATGTATCTTATGCTTGCCGGGCTTGTCTGACAGCTTGCGCTCCTTGACAATCTCAATGACACGGGGTATGAAATACCATGTTATAAAGGCAGCTCCGGATAACGCTATCAGAATGGCCGGCAGTCCTTTTACAGTAACTTCATACATAGTTTTCGGGAATTCTCTTCAATAATCATCTTCAATAAACAATACGAACCAATATCTTTAGTTCTTCCCCCTTAATGAAAAGTAAATAATTGTTTATCAGAACTTTTATCATGTAACTTCAGAACCAGCCTGAAATTCACAGCAGCAAAGTTAGGCCGGAAAATTTAATTTCCGGCTTTTGACATTTGCTTTTTTAGTCTCATTTTGAAAACTTATGAACAGAAGACCGCAATAGCGCCTCCACTATCCTCTCCGCGGCATGGCCGTCCCACAGCTCGGGGATGCCGCCTTTCTTCCACTCGCCGGCAAACAGCCTCAGCATGGCCGGTTTAATGGCCGCCGGGTCGGTTCCTAAAAGCTCGTTGGTCCCCACGCTGCATGTCTCCGGTCTCTCGGTACTGTCGCGCAGGGTCATGCATGGCACACCCATCACCGTTGTCTCTTCGGTTATCCCTCCCGAATCGGTTATCACTGCAAAGGCTTTTTCAACCAGATAATTGAACTCCAGGTAACCCATCGGTTCCGCAAGATGTATCGATGACGGAATCACAGTATTAAAGTCATTTATTACTTTCCTGGTGCGTGGATGAACTGGAAATATGACGGGCAGACCGCCTGCCGAATCAGTTATAGACTTCAGTAGTTTTTGAAGGTTTTCGGGCTGATCAACATTATTAGGACGATGCAGTGTTATGACAATGTAACTCTTCTCCTTTAGTCCCAGCTCATCCCGGACCGCAGGCTTCCTGAAGCGTGGGCGATTAGCAAGGAGTGTGTCTATCATCACATTACCAACGAAGAAAATACGATCATCAGGTACTCCGGCTTTGCGAAGGTTCTCATTGGCAAAGTGCGAAGTGGTAAAGAAGAGGTCGGTGATACTGTCTGTCACCATGCGGTTTATCTCCTCGGGCATGGTCAGATCAAACGACCGTATGCCGGCCTCGATGTGTGCCACCCTTGTGTTAAGCTTCTTGGCAGTTATTGAGCATGCCATGGTAGATGTCACGTCTCCGACTACAATCACCAGGTCAGACGGATGAGCCATCAGCTCCTTCTCGAAACCCAGCATGATGCCTGCCGTTTGCTCAGCCTGTGTTCCGCTACCCACCTCAAGGTTGACATCAGGTTTTGGTATCCCAAGCTCCTCAAAGAAAGTATCGCTCAGCTTCGGATCATAATGCTGTCCCGTATGCACCAGCCTGTACTCCAGACTTTCTCCTTTCTTACCCTCCGAAGCCCTGGCGAAGGAGGGCGACTTTTGACTTTCGACTTTTGACTTTCGACTTTCAATCGCATGAATGATTGGTGCTATTTTCATGAAGTTCGGTCTCGCGCCGGCCACTATAGTGACTCTCATTTATAATAAGCTATTTTTAGTCAATATCTAACTCTTTACTTTCCTCTTCTCAACCAGCCTGAAGCTTACAATCTTCACCGGTTCTGACAGCGCATGCCGAACATCCTCCTTCCTTCTCCACCATTTATCGGGGTTGAAGCTTGACCAGGCACCTGCACTGCAACCTACATAAACCGGCATGTCAGATTTTTTGAAAGCTTTATTGATGATCCTGTCAGCCCTCTCCTCATGCCATTGGTCCACTGCCTGCAGCACCCTGTCAGGGAAACCGCCCATAAGCAGCACCATGGCATCTGCATGAGGAGGGATATCCTCCCGGGCAAGCCACACCCCGCCATGCCTGCATCACCCCATATAAATGATAGGCAGAAGAATCAGCACCCCTAAAAATACCATCCTGCATCTTTTGTGCATCAGATAGAATCAAAAGTACTCACCTGCTTTGTGGCTACTTCAATATGGTATGGCTTCATGATCTCCTTCTTCCGTGAAGTCCAGTTGGAGATATCTTTAAGTATCGTTTCATAGTCCGAAGAGCGTGTCTGCTGAATAATGAAATCTACCGTTGCCAGGAGCTCAAGTCCGAACGGAGACTCAAATCCCTCGATAGCTTTAAGTACTTTCTGCAACCTGTCTTTCTTCTCCTTAGAAAGTTCTTCATCTATGTATTTCACGACCAAAGGGTATCTGGAATTCTCAATAGTTATCGCAGTGCCGGGCGTATTCTCCTGCTCTCTGAAGTGGATGAAATAACCATTGAGGTACTTCAACAAATGAAAAAGCCTGTGAGCATAGGGTCCATATATTCCTTTTTCAAATTCAAGGTTCAGAGGCTCACCAAACCTCTGGAGCAGATAAGCCAATTTTTGAGCTACCAGCAGATTTACAGAATACCCGAGAACCTGGTATTGTTTAAGCAGGTAAATCAGCATGGCTCTTGCCGGAGTTAACTTTACCGCTTCCTTTTGAACTGCCCCCTGGTCTGAATAGCCAGGTTCGAATATTATCACCTCTACCTGACCGGAGATTTGCTCAAAATGCCTGACAATAAGAGGCTTAACTGCCGTCCATTCAAGCTTGCCATTGCCACACCCTAGTGGTGGAATGGATATGGATCTGATATGGTGTTTTTTTATCTTCGATACAAGATCTGATAAACCTGTGTCAATATATTCAATTTTCGAGGGATACCGCCAGTGAGTCTTGGTTGGAAAATTAATTATATACCTGGGTGTGATATACTGGGTTTTAACAACCTGAACTTCACCAACCCGGATTTTATCATCCCTGACCGCCCTCAGGTATTCTTCCATCGCATCAGGGAATGTTTTACGGAAGGCTAATGCAACTCCCTTGCCCATTATACCTACCGTATTTACAGTATTCACAAGGGCTTCCGTCTGCGACTCCAGAATATTTCCGACTGTAAAAGTTATCATGCTTATAAAGTTAGTAATACCACTCCTTTTTAACAAATACTTTAATGCTTTTGTTAACATCTCCGACAATGCCCTTCACTTTGTCACAAGCTATTTCTGAGAATGTTGCAATCCCAAGTACCATATTAAATGGCAGAGACTTGTAGACCAGTAATTCGGCCTGTTTTCTCCTTTTGCGATCCGGGTCAGCCTCAGTATCAAACCAGGAGTTTGAAGCTATAACTCTCCAGTCAATATAAGACAACCCCTCGTATGTATTGAATGGTCTGGACATACGATGATAGGCATGTCCGTCATAGATAATATATGGCTTACCACTTTCAGCAATTTTCTCATAAGAGGTGACAAGATAGATTATCTCATCCTGTGTCCTTTTTGTTACATTCTGGAAACCGTTTTTGATATTATAAAGCATCGGAGATCTTTTAGTAAAGTAGAACGAAACATAATCATTAAGTGTGCCTTGCGGGTTTAATGGAATTGGCATGGTTCTTCTGCGTTCAATTAATGAGTTGTCGCCAATGCCAATATAATCAGGATTCGCCCCGCTATGAGAAGGACATGTAATCTCATCCCTCCTTACTATAAAAGGAAGATTATCAACATGAATGATTCTGTACAGGTATATTGTTGAAGGTATAGTCATTAAGTCTGCTTTTCAGTTAAATCTGTTCCCGGCCATCCGGAAAAATTACTGGTTGGCCCTTGCATACCGAACAAATGATCAATCAGGCCTATAGGTTTCCTTCCGGCCAAAAACATACCTCACCCCGACATTTATCCCATAACAGCTGTGATTGAGCCTGCTGCAAGGCAACCGGGGAGCAATATTAACGGCAGTCGTTTCATCTCCGGGGAGTGAGTTTTATTCTGACGCCTGCGGCAAGGCTGTTTGATATGAGAGCCTCCTTCAGGCGGGTGTCAGGAGAGGAGGGGGCGGGCCTGCCGAAGGGATACATTTCAAGGTTAGTTATCTCATCAACGTAAACTGTCTCCTTCTGGTAAGTGGCAAGGTATTCGGCATGGTATGTTGAGGGATGATTTATTGAATGTTCTGCCCGGCATCACTGCTGGCATAACGCTTAAGCTCCGAAAATCCCGGTCAGAGGGATGAACCGTCAGCTCCTTCTCGAAGCCCGGCATGATGCCCGCTGTCTGCTCCGCCTGTGTGCCGCTCCCCACCTCGAGGTTAACATCAGGTTTTGGTATTCCGAGCTCCTTAAAGAACGTATCGCTCAGTTTCGGGTCATAATGCTGCCCGGTATGCACCAACCGATACTTTAACCTTCTGCTTTAGCCTTTAACCTTTCCATTTCATGGATGATTGGCGCTATTTTCATGAAGTTCGGCCGTGCACCGGCCACTATAGTTATTCTCATCGAAGTATACACTGAGTTAAAGAGTTTCCATCAGAAGAAAGGTGGCAGGCGCCTCGCAGAGGAAATCTCAGCCTCATCGTTTGATACGGTTGAATGACAACTTGAAGAGCGAGTAGAAATAAAAAAGCGGCACACGAGTAAGAATGCCGCTCCCCCGGTAAAACTCAGCAACAAACATGTAATTGCGAATTACCCTGAACTTATATGCCAACCCCGGAAAAGAAATCAGTGTATGGTAACGTGATCTGATTATTCCGCCTATGGTGTTATGCTCGATATCTTCCTCTTCTGCTATTTTCTTAAAGGAATGCACAACAAGAGATCCTGATGCTTGTGACTTCCATGGAAATTTAACTTCTGTGCCCGGGAAATAGGTTGAATGAACAGCCCTGCAGAGCGAAATCATGCGGTTCGCCTTCAGCTCTTCGGCCAGGTCAGAGAATTTTGCACCGTCAATCTTGTTCCTTATGATAATTGCATCAATATCAGCAAGCCATTTCAATCGCCGCCAGTAATGGAGCCCACCGTGTATAATAAGGTAGAGCAGTTCCAACTCGTGTGAAAGGACATAAAACGACCGGCCTGCAAAATCCAGATTCGTAAGGTTGCTCCACACAAGATTATCCAGTCTCTCGTTTCCATACGGAGATGCCTGAAGAAGCCGCCAATGAAGCTCTACAGTCACCTTCCTTTCCGGATGGGAAAAGGAGATCTGGTTCCCGTGTTTCATAAGTTGATTCTGCCTCCGTATATCTGAAGGCCATAACACCAGGTCCGGGTTGTAACCTTGAGCCAGGAGCATTTTCACCGCATTGTCAACGGAAGATTTTTCGATAAGGATATCAAAGTCACGGAAATGCCTGTATGTCACGTCACCGTATAACCGGTATGACAAAATGGGTCCTTTAAGAGGAATAAACCTTATGTCAGCGGACTGAAAAGCCTCTGATAAAAGAATAAACTCCCTGATTCCCCTCAGCATCAACGCCTTCTCTTCCACACTCGCCTTAAAGACTTTGCTTCCAAGGATTGCATTTATCTGCTGAGGTGAAAGCCGATGACGGTCTCTCAATAATTCAGGAGAAATTGCACTGATATCAGCCATGAAAATGATTATTCATGTCAGACATGTAATTTGATTTTGGATCCCGCGGCGCGTCTGGACGGGGTTTGGGTACACAGAGTAATAATTCTCAACCTACTCAGCTCACCTGAGTCACTTTGGTCACGTCAGGCACCTTGACAACAGTTGTCTCTGCCGACTCTCTCTTCTTTACCGTCATCATCAGCACCTGAGTTGCAACAAGGCAGATAGCCAACAGCAGCAGCCCCAGCAGCAGTATGCCCAGGCCGTCTAGCAAAAACGCCAGCGCAATCATAACCACATTGAAGAGCGAGATATACCTCGTGGCCTGCCGGTGACTGAAGCCGGCACGAAGCATCATGTGATGGATATGCCTCTTGTCGCCGACGAAGATGCTCTTCCCGGCACGCAGCCTGAGCACCGTCACCCTGAGGGTGTCATACAACGGGATGATCAAGATAGCTATTGCTATTGACGGAGCGGACTCCAGGCGGGTAACAGGATTGCCGTTGGCAACCAACTCGTTGAAGTGAATGGCAAACACAGCCAGGGTAAACCCGATGACCAGCGACCCGGAGTCGCCCATGAAAATCTTCTTCGGCCCGGTTGATATGTTATACCTGAGGAATCCTATCAGCGCACCAAGCAACGCCGCGGCCATAATAGTATACCCGTAATCGCCAGACAGGAAGAAGAAAATTCCGAACGCCAGCGAGGCAACTATACCCACGGAAGCTGCCAGCCCGTCAATGCCGTCAATGAGATTGACCGCGTTGATGATGATTATCATCAGGATAAGCGTTACAATGTATGAGGTTGCAACAGCAATGTCGGTTATACCAAGGAAGCCGTGGAAATGTGTGATATGAATGTTGGTGAAAACTGCCACCAGTACAGATGCTCCTAATTCGCCCCAGAACTTTTTCTTCGGATTGAGATAAACGAGGTCGTCCTTGATCCCCACAAAAAGCAGGAAAACCACAGCAGCAGTGAAGTATGACAGCCCGGGCATATATCCGTTGACTCCTATCAGAAATCCGAATATAAAACCTCCGAAGATGCCTATGCCCCCCAGGGTAGGCACATCGCCCTTGTGTATCTTGTGAAATCCCGGCTTGTCCTCCAGATGGCGCTGCTTAACCACTGTTATTACCTTAGGGATGTAATACCACGTGATAATCAGAGCGCTTGCGAACGCAACTATTATTGCCGGTAAACCTGTGATGACTATCTCTGGCATCGCTGAGGAAGTTTTTTTCTATCAGTCCCTGACTTCAAATTCAATTTTTCAACAGCAGTCTTCCCCTTCCGCTTTTTCCCTTGAAGGTAATAACAACACCCCTGAGATCCGGTTCAAAATTAGTCTAAATATTCTGGCCGCGATGGCAAATCCCTAAAAATTTTATGAACAAGCTCCGATCGCGGGAAAAGAATCACCCATCCCGTCAGGAACACCAGCATGAAGTCGGTACGGAAGCTCAGATGATCCTGGTACCACAATTCCAGCTCTCCTTTGTAAGGCGAGATATGCTGCGCGTAAAACTGAGCCGGTTCTATCTTTGTCTCCGAAAGCAAACGTTCCTCGTCCCTGAAGACAATTGATCCTATTCCTGTCAGTCCGGGCCTCACATTGTAAATGCGCTCCTTCACGTGGACCGGATATGGATCGAAGGTCTTCCTGACCAGCGGTCTTGGACCCACAATGCTCATGTCTCCCCTGAAGATATTCACCAGCTGAGGGATCTCATTGATCTTCGTCTTGCGCAAAAAGCCTCCCAGGGGCATCAGTCTCGAATCCTTTCTCGTTGTGTGCATTCCGCCGGGCAGGTTGGGACTGTTCTTCAGCATTGTAGCGAACTTCCAGATACTGAATGGCCTGTTTTTATAACCTATGCGCTCCTGGAAATAAAAGACATAATGCTCTCCTGTCAGCAGCAGCCCTATAATCACCGGAATCATAAACGGTAAAATAACCGCAATGGCCAGGGCAGACAACACGATGTCAAAAAAACGCTTAAAGTAATTCCTGTACATATGTTTTATCTACATCTTCGAGTCTAATCCTTTGCCCTTCTCGATATGCTCAAAGTTTGGAAGAAAGACCTTAAGAATTTCTACTATCTCTGCCTTGGTGACATCCCCTGAATTAAACAGGGTTCGCAGCCTTTCGAAAATTCCGTCAATCTCGACTATGTCTCTCTTTACTGAATTCTTTATGACTCCAAGCTTTACAAACTTATCGTTGTCGGTCACCTCGTTCTCAGTAAAAAACTCCTCATAAGGTTTTTCGCCGGAAGTGTCTGTTTCAAAAAAGTATACCGGGTATGATGTTGATTTCTCATCAAGCAGCATCGCCTTCTGTCGTGCTTCCTCCTCGGTGGCACATATGTCCGCCTCCAGGCCAAGGTATCTCAGCAGGTCAAGGGCTATAGCATCGAACGAGATCATATCGTGCACCTCATCGAGCTTCGGGAAGATGATGTCACCTGATTCTCCAAGCACAGATGCAATCATGCACAGCTCGCCAGACTCCTGCGGCGACACGAAGAAACGCCGGATGCCTGTCGGGCACGACCAGGGCTGACGCTTATTGAGCCTCTCGATGAACCCAAGAGGCAGGCTGCCGTTGGAGAAGGCCACGTTGGCAAAGCGGGCTGTAGTGATCTTAAGCCTGTCGGAGTAGGCCATTATCAGTTCCTCCATCAGCTTCTTGCTGGCGCCCATGATGTTGACAGGATTGGCAGCCTTGTCGGTAGAAACGCAGAAAAAATGTTCCGGCGGATATTCAAGCAGCAGGTCCAGGAGCTGGCGGGCACGCAGCACATTGTTTTCTATCATCGCCTCGATGGAGAAAATATCCTTCTCGCTGCGTACATGCTTGTGAGCCGCGAAGTTGGCAACTATGTCAAACGGAGCCAGCGAACGGAACATTTTCCCGAAAACCTTGTCGCCGAAGTTCATAGGATAAGTGATGAAGTCACCGGGAATATTATATCCGGTTGAGCTTCTCAGATCCCTAACAAGCTCTGTGAGGCCGTTCTCATTGATATCAACCACTACCAGCCTGTTGACATTGAACTTCAGGATAGCCTTGATATAGTGAGACCCTATCGTTCCTGCGCCACCAATGATCAGAATACTCTTACCGTTGAGCCTTTCTGCCAGCAGGTTCTGGTTCTTCCCCAGGTCAGCACTGAGCAGGCTCTCAGGACGTTTCGTTACATGGGTTCGAATGAAGTGATCGAGGTTGATGTTTGTATGCATGATTGTCTCAGCGCTTTAACTCTCTTTTCTCAAACAAAAGAAAACTGCAGATTTTCAGGTACTCCGACATTACAGACTGAATATCCTCCTTTCGTCGCCACCATTTATCGGGATTAAATCCCGAGTATGAGCTGGGACTGCAGCCTATGGTGACCGGCACCGGTTGGTAGCGGAGTGCTCGGTTGAATATCAATGCAGCCCTGCGCATATGAGCAGGAGAGGAGACGAGGATAAGAGTATCTGCTTCGGGCTTGTGGTCGAGGAAATCACGTACTGCCACTGCCTCGTCGAGGGTGCTCCGGGCATCGCCGGGTAAAAGTGTAATGCTGTCGACAGGCACCCCCAGGGTTATCAATGACCTCACCGCCTGTTCACTGTTTGTTTCTATTCTCACGCCCCGCTCCTCGAGGTTCTGATATGGACCCATGCTCTCTTCCACTATCACTATCCTGTCAGCTCTGCCATCATAATAAAGATCATAAGCCTGCAACACCCGTTCCGGGAAGTTGCCCATGAGGATAACCAGAACATCTGAATGGGTTGGAAGATCTTCTTTTACCAAAAACCTGCCAGCTCTGCGGCAGCCGCCTATGCATATTACGATTACGATTATTAATAAGAGGAGAAAAAGTATTTTGTTTCTTACCACGTTAGCACGCAACTAATTAGCATTTTACTCTGCAGCCTCAAGAAGTGCATCCAGCATCTTATCTGCCAGAATATCCTTATCGAAATCTCTTGCTGCAAGTACTTTGGCCCTATCACCCATTTCTCTTGCTAATGCAGGATTGTCAGCAAGCTGAATCAGCAGATCTGAAAGTTCAACCGGATCATCAGGATCGAGAGTGTAACCGACTCTGTTAACCTCAAGGTAGTCTTTCATCCAGCCATTTGTATTCTGGACCACCGGAACTCCTGCGGCTAGCGATTCAAAAAACTTGTTCGGGGATGATGTATCCAGAATCCTTGCCCCTTTCAAAGGCACAAGGGAAACAAATGCGTTCTGGATGAGCCCAACAAGTTGATTTTTAGGCACAAGACCCAGTAGGATAAAATTTATAACGTCTTCATTTATTGCTCTTTGTTCAAGGTGTGCTTTCTGTTGACCGTCGCCGGCAAGTACAATTTTGATATCGTTTCTGCCTTTTGCAGTAAGTAATTTTGCTGTATTGAAAAGCCACTCTGAATTATTTACCTCACCGATGTTGCCGTTGTAAATTGCGTATTGTAACGGGAGCAAGCCCTTCAGGTCTGGATTTTGAATTTCAGTCCCAAATAGTTGAATATTTGCTGAATTTGTTACTGAGGTTATATTCATCTTACCGAAGCGTCTTTCAATATCCGCCTCCATGCCAGGCGACAGAGTAATGATATGTGAAGCAGCTTTATAACACCTTTTTTCAAACCAGTAGGCCAGTCTTATCAGCAATTTGTTCTTTATGATGCCTAGCTCAACCGCGGCTTCGGGCCATAAATCCCTTACCTCAAAGACGAACTTCCTCCCACGGATATAATGTGCGACAAGGCCCGGGAAACCAACGGTTATCGGGCCTGAAGATGCAATAACCACATCTGCCTTCAGTGTGGCCGCGAACCAGCAGGAGACTGACATATACTGAATAAATGACCAAATGCGCTTAAGAACAGGCATTTTGTTATCTATGGTAACATTAATTACCTTGACATTGATGCCTTCATAATTTTGATTTTCAATGAATCCCTGTGCTCTGATGTCCGATTTTGCATATACCCCTGTAATGACAGTGACCTGATGGCCTTTCTCGACCCAGCGCTTTGTAAATTCATATACCCTGGTCCCGTAAGAACCCTTAGGAGTAGTAAAATATTGATAGAAATACAGAACTTTCATTCAAACAATCGTTCAAAATGCTTGAGTTTGCCTGCTTTTGTACGATCTATATGATCTTTTCTGACGAATTCGCAATCCAAACCAGGCTCGAGATATAGTTCAACTGCCTCATGAACTTTCTTCTTTTGACTTGAACTTAATTCGTTATCAGAAACATATTCAAATCTAAATAGACGTTGATTTAATTGTTTAACGACAAATTCTTTCATGAAACCACCTTCTTCAAGAAGGCTTTTTGAAATGTAGTAGAAGGTCAATCCTGCAGATTTTTTCCCACTTGGGAGAATTGCATAATCATTAGTGCGGCCTATCAGGCTTTTCAATAATTGATTGTTTCCTTTTTTTTCTTTTTCAATCACAACTACATCCCCTAGTTCGTACCTTATAAATGGCATTGCCTTATTGAAAAGCGCAGTCACCAGAAGTTTGCCCTCAACCCCTTCCTCAACCGGGTTATTATTGTTATCCACAACTTCAAAATAAAGATTTTCATTTGACATGATCCAGTCAAACGACTCATCTTCAAATGCTATTAGGTCTAGTTCTGCTGCTCCGTATTCGTTAACCACCCTAACACCGAACGCCATCTCCATGATAGCTCTGTCTTCTGCAGTACATATTTCAGAGGTTGTAATACAAACCTTTAATGTAGGGCATCTATCCTTAAGTTTTAAGCCATGCCTTAGAATGTATTTAGCAAAGATTGTCAGAGAACTGCTATAGCCATTAAGATATTCAAATGGCCTCCTTTCAAAAATTGTCAGGTACTTTCCAAGGACATGGTCAGAGAGATCAAATACGGGAAACCTTACCCTGTTCGAAAGCCTGTCTTTAATTTTTTCTTTTAAATATCCCTTGGATGTTAAAGGTATCCCAAAAAACCTTGCTTGCAGAGAGTGATTAATATCAATATCGTGACGACTATAGCGATCCAGGATTAGTGACCAGGTCATAGCATGAGCGAATTTATCCTTAGCAAAATATAATGGATGGCCTGAGGATCCCGATGTGTTATTTAGATACACATTTCTACTATTGTAACCGCCACTTAGTAAGTCTGAAGATTGTCTTTGTATGACTTGTTTTGTTAAAATGGGAATTTTTCTCCATTCCTCAGGTGTTTTATTCCCAATAAAATTTCGATAGTTTTTATTGCGAGCAATATGGTGGTTGAGGATTTCTTCCAGAGACTTTTCTTGGTATTTATTAAAAGTGACCGCATCCATAGTCTGGATGTGGGTTAAATTCTCCTTTGCTTCAGAAACAGGAAAGCCCTTTAATCTTAAAATTGCTTCAAATGATTTCAAATCAATAAATTCTTTTCTTAAATAAAGAACAGGTCTTCCAATTATTTATCAACGACTTAGAAGGCTTAACCAAAGTGCCCTGACATTATTCCAGTCGAAGCTAGCTGCTTTAAGCCTCGCCGCCGTTACAATTTGAATATAACGTTCATGATTTTGCAGCAAAAAACAAATTCCTGCAGTTAGAGAGCCTGCATCGCCCGTATTGACTAATAGTGCCTCTTGTTGATCAATTACCAAGTATCTGACACCTCCTGGATTAGTGGAGACAATGCATAGCCCCAGCGCCATTGCCTCAATCACACTGACCGGAGTGTTGTCAACATTTGTTGTATTGATGAAAAAGTCATAATTCTCAGACAGAGATATCCAATCTTCTTTCGACAGTTTCCCTGTTATCTTCACATGCTCTTCTGTACCTTTTTGTCTGATATAATCTTTGAATTCTCCAAGGCTTCCATCCTTATCAGGTCCTACCATGCAGAGTTCCGCATCAGAATGAGTTTGGAGCAGACCTTCAAGAACATCAGCTGCCATGAGCGGATTATACTGGCGGTGAAACGATCGCACCCACAGCAGCTTTGGGCGGGGTTTTTGGCGCAATCTGAAAGGGTATTTTGAGATATCTATACTGTTGGCTATGACTACGGTGCTAAACCCAGCTATTTCGAATTCGTGTTTAAGATATCCCGAGACAGCTACGTTGGCATATGAATGATTGAATAAGTTGGTGCATTCGCGTTTCGAACGCTGCAACCGTTTAGGCAGATCGCCACCATGAAGAATTGGGAGATATTTTGTGCCAATGATTTTAGCCAGTCTGCCCGCGAGGTATGCATACCAAAATGCAGAAGTGCTGTAGGTATCAATAAGTATGTAATCAACCTGCCTGCCTGTAGTTGCTGTTTTCCACAAAATCTCAGTCAAACGCAAAAAAGGATTCTTGCGGGTCCCAGCATAAATAACTGTATAATCCTCTTTCTCAAGCAAAGGACCTAGTGTTTCGATAACACCAGGTGTAAACCCATACCGTGAAAGCTTATTCCCGATATACAATATTTTAACTTTCTTCTTCAATTAAATCCATCTCATTGACAGAAAGGAGTGATAATCCGAATAACAAAGGGCTTACATATGTTCTCATTGCAGCATGGAGAGTTGTAAAAAATGCAATCATAAACAGGGCTAACAGTATTGCACCGAAATGCTCATTCCGGGTTCGCCTGAAAATCCTCACGCCAAGACCCACTAATATTATGAAGTATATCAATCCCAACAGCCCATGCTCTGATAGGAGTCTGCTTGTTTCAACATGAGACAAGAAACCCTTTGTGTCATTTCTCAGATGTCGTGAAGCCCCCACTCCAACTCCTAGAACGGGATGGGCCTTCCATAGTTCAAGGTCATCAATAAAGATCTGCAGTCTATTTGAAGTAAGAACGTTAAGCGTTTTTTCCTTTCTTCCGGCAAGGGTTCCTGCTGTCTCTCCCTGATACCGTTGTGCAAGCAATCCGCCGGTTAGCTTGTCGGCATATATGAATGTGAATACTATAACCAGCAAAACCGGTAGTGCTGTCACCACCGTCCTTACAGGCTTGAACGCTTTCTCCCCAACAAGGTTCCCACTGTCCAATAATAGCAATAATAAAATTCCTAATGCGCCTCCAATCATCCCGCCTCGCGAAAATGTAACAAGGCCCCGGAATATGAATAGTAACAACATTGCTAGATCAAGCCACCTGTAACCTGTAAGTTGCCAATTTTTTCTCCAAAAGAGAAAAACAAAAAAAGCACCAAGTCCCAGAGCTGTTGATACTTGATTTGTGCCGAAGCCCCCGGAAGTTTCAAAATTTGCCCCAAGGTTGAATTCTACTGTCTCCAGATTTGGGGTCTTTAAAATAACGAAGGCAAGCACTGATACCAGAGGGTAAAACATCAGTCTGATTGTATCAATGAAAGCATCTTTCTCGATCTCCTGTCTGCTGAAGAAGACCACTGCAAGAGCAACATTAATCGGACCGATCAAATTGAAAACAATATTTTTAAATGTTGTCTCATCTGCTAAATCAAAGAAGGCTCCTGGAAGAAGCAGGGCAAGCATCAGCCAACCAATATATCCCCTCCTGTGCCCCTTAAGAATGCCGAAGAGCAGCAGGACGAGGAGCAAATATTTGCCCAGCTCATAAGGGACAAAGGGCGAGGTGCGCGACATTCGGGCAAGAAGTTCAAATGATGTCGCGTAGGAAATTAGAAATACCAAAGGCACGAAAGTACCATCTGTTCTTCTTAATAGGTTTATCCCGGTTGTCAGAAGAACAAAATAAAACCATGCGATGAATACCCATGGCGTTAGCGTACTAATCGCACCGAGCGCTACATGAAAAAGAACCCAGAAAAGAGGAGATCTACTATATAGGATGTAGTTAATCATTCTGTTGATAACCTATTTAAAAGAACAGCGTATTCCTTCATGAATTTGTCGGGACCATATTCCATATTAACATGTTCACGGAATTTTTCACCTATTTCTTTTGCCATAAATTGGTTTTCGATTATCCATTGTAATGCGTTGGCAACTTCACCAAAATTATGAGGAGGGACCACTTTACCGTAACGCCCATTACCAACCACCTCTGCACATTGCCCCACATCAGTCACTACCACCGGCAAGGCTGCCATTCCATACTCGAGCAAAGCAACAGGAAGCCCTTCTGAAACAGAAGTGAGTACCCCGCAATCAGCTGAAGCAAGCAGCGAGGCTGTGTCCTCGACAGAGCCATGCATTTCAATAATATCTTCCAACTTGAGTTCTTTGATTAGCGTCCTGATCATGTCGCTATATTCCTGATTGTCAGCAGAACCTGCCAGAATGACCTTCAGTCTCTTCGGAAGATTCATTTCATTAAGTTCTGCCACTGCCCTTATGAGTGTGGGATGATCTTTCTGCGGGCGAAGATTGGCAAGGCACACGATTGTGAACACCTTCGGATCAGACTGTTTAGAAACAATATTCAGCAGTGGAAAGTTATTGATCATAACAATTCTCTCAGAGGGAACCTTCATATTCTGTCGTGACCATTCAACAAGTTCCTGATTCACTGAGATAATCCCATCAATTTTGGACGAGATTAGTTTATAAAAATAAATTTTCTTCCTGTCATAAATTTTTATCCCGAGGTGATCATGCCAGATGATTTTAAGGCTTCTCAGGAATATTTTTGCCGCCACCGCCCAGAACAGGGAACTGGAATGTGCATGTACTACCGAAATTTCGTTATCCCTGATAATCCTGATCAAACTCCTGAAGGCCGCCAGATCAACAGGGCTCTTTTTTTTAAGCAAGCAATATCTAACCCCCGGAGTTATGAATTTTTCAAGCGGTCCGCCTTCCCGCGATGCACATAATGTAACATCATGACCACTCTCATGAAGCACATTCGAAATGTTCACGCACATCCGTTCCGCACCGCCGGAATGAAGGCTGTCAATTAATTGGAGGATTTTCATTTACATCTGGGTAATACTTACGGTTATAAGCTAGATTACCCTGTTTTAACTGCAACGCACATTATATTAGGGCCAAAGTACTTACCAACAATGGCTTTCATAAGGAACTTGTACATATTCAAATCCGCCAGATTCATATATGGAAAAGGCCTTACTTCCAAAAGTACCGGGGTAAAACCATAATAAGGTAAGATTTTATGTAAATTTTGCCGATTAAAGAAATTTACATGAACAGGAGGCGGGCTTTGATACAACCTTGATTGTTCTTTTTCGTAGTTTTTGAATTTATCACTGTTGGGCACCGTGAATCCCAAAAAACCATTTGGTTTTAAGCTTTTCCGGATCATTCTAAGACATTCATCCAAATTATCAATGTGTTCCAATACTTCAAAAGCGAGGATTGCGTCAAATTGCTCTTGAAACTCATCCAGCGCTTGATATCCGGAAGATTTTATGGGGAGACCTTGCTGGGCAGCATTAATTGCAATCTCTTCATTTAATTCAAAGCCGATATAATCATGACCCGCATTGACTAATTCTTGAGCGACAACTCCAACACCCGCACCAATCTCTGCAGTTGAATATTTTTTCTTTTCAGTAAATATTTTCTTCAGTACTCTTCTCTTATTATACCCTAAAGCAGGATGGCGACCCTGATTGATTAACTCTTCCTGAAGGCGATGCTGGTTGTAACCAGGGTCATTATTATACAGATCACTATATAGATTCTTAGCATCAAAATTATCTTGGGACTCTTCAAAAAATATCAGGCCGCATCTATCACATTTTACCAATCCCAATGTTGGCAGATATGGAGTAATTTCGGAAGAACATACTTTACATAAAGGATATTTTATTCCGGTTGGCGTTTTATATTTTTTCATCATAATATGTTCGTTAGAGGCTTATGTCCATTGCTTTAGAGTTTTTAGCAATATTTTCACCTCATTCCAGGAGCTTTGACATTGTAGCACAATACCTGTCTATTGTAAATTTATCACAGTAGGTTTTACGTGCATTTTTGCTCAAATTGAAATGACTTGATATATTTTTTTCTACTCTTTCAAATACATTCATGATTTCCTGCTCAGAAGGAGCAAACAAATAGCCTTCCACCCCGTCCGTCAGATACTCCGCTAATCCTGTCTTTGTTGAAAGCAATAAAGGAACTCCATTCATTAAGCTTTCTATGCCAACAGTCGGAAGGTTATCTGATAGAGAGGGAATTATAATAAAGTCTGACCCCTTTATATATTCATCCACCTCACTATACTTCTTATGCCCCTCAAAAATAATGTTTGGATGGACTTTTGCTGAAGCCATTATCTGTTCCGCCAGAAAACCAGAACCGGCAAAATGTAGTATAATTTTCGACTGCTTTTCCTTTTGGTATTTTATAAATGCTGATATCAGGATATTAATGCCTTTTGACGGATCCAGTCGACCCAAATAAGAAATTGAAATTTTTTCAGTATTTTCATTTCCGGGAAAGTTCCCGTCAATATATCTGTCAACTAACGGATTTAGTATTACTCTGCACTTGCTATTAACTAGTCGACCCTTTTTATTTTCAAACAATTTATTAAAATCCTTCCCTGCTAGGTTAGAAGGACAAATAATGTTATCACAGAAAAGGTTATAGTATATTTTTTTTCGTAATAGCAATAATCTATGCTTTACGGTGCCATTCTTACTATCAATAATGTTCGCGGTTGAAAGTGTATGGTAGTAAACATACGTTCGCGCATGCCAGAATGACAGGATTTTTGAAACTAATGCTGCAATATTGCTGCCGACAAAGTGAGCAATGACCTTGTCAGGTTTATATTTTATGTACAATCTTGAGAACCACAGGAAGGACCTCAGTCCTGTCGGTCTTCTGCCATATGGCCATGAATAAACATGGATAAATCCAGAGTAATCACTAATCTTTACAGGATTATTGAACTGAGGTTTATGAGAAATAAATAAAACATTGAATCCGTTTTTAGCCAGGTAATTTGCCAGATGAAAACTCATTCCGGCAAATGTTTCTTCGGTATAATTATGGACAATACATATACAATTCATGCCCTGATAATTCAGAAAATACTTATTAAGTAATACTTGCGACTATAGCAGTTTTTTGACAACATCCTCAAATCTTTCCAGCGTAAACTCCCTTGACCAAGCCATTGCCTTTTCGCATTTTTCATGGTACAAGGTCTGGTTAGATATGTATCCGGTAATAACAGCAGAAATCTGCTTAACGTTTTCATTAACCAGGTTACCTCTATCACCGTTACCTAGCATTTGAGGCACGCAGCTTAGAGCAGTTGTTATAGGCAGACATTTCCACCACATGGATTCAGCCACAGCCTTAGGCCAGCCCTCCGATCTTGAAATAAAAATGAGAAAATGTGCATCCTGAAGCACCCTTTTTACTGTCTCTCCATCAACATTCCCGAGCAGTGATGTCTGACCTTCTAAACCATATTCGGCGATCTTGCTTATCAGAAGTTCCCTTTGCGGCCCATCGCCGCAAAATGTAAGAGTAGCATTTATCTTCTTCGTAGAAAGCTCCTTCAGGACTTCAAGACTTCTAAGAGGTGACTTGTTCTCTGTTAGCGTTCCAATAAAAGCCAGTTTGATCCCTTGCTTAAGAGGACTTTTAGATACCGCTGTCCGGTCTTTCTCAGAATAGGAAGCAGTGAAGAAAGGCTTAATGTTTTTTGTTTGGTCGGGCCAGTTCCCATAGACCAGCGCCGTCATATTGCGCGTGAGGAAGGTGTTTCTCAGAATCCGTTGCTGGAGCCTGTAGCTCCAAGGTTGTTTGCTGTTCCAGTCCCAGTTGCTTGCGTACTTAGCAGTTTTCTTTTTATGCGGAAACAAGATCTGAACAAAACAACCTATTAATCCGACATTCCCGGGGCATCTGAGGTGAATGTGGTCTGCCCTTCTCATTCCCTTGAAAACAGGTATGACAATCTTAGGAAGGGAAAAAATTGTCTTTAGGATGGCCTTCAAACTTAATATGTCAAATTGACGTGTAGTTAGAAATGATATTCTGTCATGATCATATGATAGATCGATTGGACCAGGTGATCTGTTATTATCCAATGGTGCAACTATGATTACCTCATCTGCATATTTCAACCATAAATTCATTTCCCTGACATAAGGGCCATAAGCATAATAAGAGCCTAAATAATGTTTATGAGATACATGTGTAATAATGGTAAATGTCATTGAGAATAAATATTGTTATTCGGATCTCACTGGTGGACAAACAAGAACTCCAAACCAAGCTGATATTCTTCCCAAAAAATCCAATAATGCATCGCTTCTCTTAGGTCCGGTAATCACATTTAGAAGTCTGATTTTCGCCAATAAAAGAGTTGTTGCATGCCATTTAAACCTCGCATTCAGGGAGGGATTAGGAAAACGGACGTGCCATACGTACCAACCGTTGCGAACGACCATCTTACCATATTTGAAAAGATCAGGTCGGCCCGATTGTTCATGATAATGCCAGACTTTTGCATTTGTATTAACATATAGCTTACCATAATTTAATGCTCTTACGCAAAAATCAAAATCCTCGTACAGGCTATAACCATCAAAAAATGTTGAGAATTTAATATGATCAAATATTTCCCTTTTATATGAAGCAATTCCTCCCATGAAGTGCTCCACCTTATAAACTTTTCCGTTAGGTGGTAAAACTGAGCGCCCATGAGAAAAATCAGGGATTAATCCCGGCTGTAAGCTTGGTAGTAGTCCAAAAAGTTTTCTTGCCTTGTACCTGAGTGGTTCCGCTGCTACCCACCCATCTATTTCATAATATTTAAACCTGTTATATTTTGCCCCTGGTTCCTTCCTGAAATAGTTATTATTCTGAAGATCAAGCCCGCCTGCACCGATTGCAGCAGGGCAGGACCTATAAGTCTCAAGCAATACCTTGAAATAATCTGGTTCTACCTTAATGTCGTCATCAAGAAAAGCAACAATTTCAGTATCATCTGCCAATTTGGAAATACCGAAGTTCCTCTGACGGGTAAGGCCTCGATGCTCTTCATTTACTTTATAATAATTAAGTCTGACGTCTTCGGAAATAAACGTGGACACAATATCGCTTGTACCATCATCCGGCGAACTGTCAACAATGATTATATCCCGTGGTTTGATTGAGCATGAAACAACAGAGGTCAGTAAATTCAATAATGCCACGGGTCTTTTATAAGTGCAAATAATAAGTGTTAGAATCATAACCTCCGTTCAGCTACTTTTTCATAAAAATCAATAGTTTTTTCTACTATGATTTCTTCTGAAAAGTTCTCTTTCACTCTTGATCTTGCACTGTTTCCCAAAGATGTCTTTAACTTGTTGTCATTCAGGATATCAATTATGTGTCCTGCAAATTTTTTATGTTCAGAAGGATTACATAAAATACCAGAAACTCCATCTTCTATAATTTCATGAGCCCATCCAATATCTGAGGCTACAACAGCTCTGCCTATAGCCATTGCTTCAAGCCATGTGACCGGAAATGCTTCAGCATAAGAAGGAAAGACACAGACACTGGCAGTGCTGTAATATTCATTCATCCGCTCATTAGGAATTTTACCAAGATATCTAACTCTCTTAAAGGCTTCCTCAGAAAATAATGATTTCATTAATTTCCATGTTGAAATGCTACCTGTCTTAATATCAGGAGTATCGCCTCCTACAATTACTAATTCAGCGGACTTGCATGATTTATTGACCTCATTAAAAATCAGTGGTATGTCCAGAACACCTTTCTTTCTTATTAATGTCCCGGCATAAAGTATTTTCCGATTATTATCTGTTAAATCATTATCGAAACTACCTTCTGCTGCCGGAAGACTAATGCCGTTCGGAATAATTTCACAGGGCAAACTCAGATTAAAAACCTCATTTGTTATTTCGGCCGCAAACACGCTTACTGAAATATATGCATCAGCCTTCTTCAGGGCCTGCTTTTCCAGAAAATAATTATGAAATTTTACGGGTCTTTTATCCAAACGGCAGAAATATGTATCGGAACCATGCAATTTGATCACAACCGGGCAATTGAGCTTCATGAAGGCAGTAATGCCTGTCCAGTCAGGAGCTTCGACAATATCTAATTCCCCTCTAGATACATATTTGTTAATTGTGTTTTGAATTTTTTTCCTCGTCAAATACCATGATAGGCCTCTAAATTTAATATTTCGTATCTGAACAATTTTAATATTTCCCTCCAAAAATTCATGATCTATTTCCTGGCCATATACGAATACAGTAGATTTATACCCAATTTTATTCAATGAGTATGCTAAAATTTTGATGCTTGTTCCAATTCCACCTGATGAACCAGTCTTTATATGAGGATATTCCGATGTTAGAAATCCTATTCTCATCCTACAATTTTTTCAAATGCCTGAATAATTCTTTCATTGGCTTCTTGCAGAGGGTACAAAGCAACTTTTTGATGCCACTTCCTACAATCTTCTACAATCATTTTGGAATTATATAACGCGAAACGAATTTTATCAGACCATTGGTTCTTATTAGTTATCCAAACTACTGGCACTAAATCTTCAATTGTCTGAAAATGTAGGTACTTGTAAATACGATTTATGTCCCATTTATGACCGTCTTTTAGTTGATAATTAATATAAATACAAGGTTTATTATAAACCACAAAATCATGAGCCATTGTACTTCCAATATTTACAACAAATTCAGAGTGATACACAGTATTTACTAAGAGAGCAGTGTCCTCTCGCTTGGCTACTTGCCGATCCCAACCCGCTTTAGGATCAATACTACTCCAGAGCGGTCTAACCTCCGAAATATTATCCTTATTCCTACACAATACTTCGTCAAATCTACCAGAAGTATCCACTGGACATCTGCGAAATAAAATATGAATTTTTTTTGCATCTCTTGAATTCCATTTTCTGATGGCTTCCGCTAAATGATCCAAGTATTCCTGATCATATGGTGATGTGGTAATGTCATCGCCGGAAAAACAAATCCATAATCTGTCTGCTGGTAGATTATACTTTACAGCAAAATCATTTCTGGTAGTGATTATCTCTTTATCAAAATACGGGACAAATTGAGGTGTACCTGTAATTAGAATGCGATCATCATCTACTTCAGGATAATAGGTCTGTAATTCCTTTTTCATGTGTTGACTCCAAACAAGGTAAAAATCAGCATCAACATATAAATTACCTTTTGGCAAGTTATCCCATGAGTAAATAAAACACGCTGTGGGAATTGAACAATTTCGTGAAACAATCAATGGTGCTATAGCTTTTGATGCCCTTTGGTGTGTGCAAAATATCAGATCGGGATTTAAGAACATAATCTGATCTTCACATTTCTTATAATATTTCAATCTGGAAAAATTATAGCCATATTTTCTTTTAAGTAATCTAAGCTCTGAATAATCCTTATACTTTAAAGTTAGAAACTCTTGATAAATAATCCTTAATATATCTCTTAATGACTTTATTTGAATTCTGAATATGTGACTTAAATATACCGGATTATCGAATTTTTTTGCCTGCCAGCGAAGCATGCCGATAGACCACGCTCTTCTTTGAATTTCAATTATTGTGTTTGTGTGTTGCTCTTTCGGCAGAGGAATTTTGTTAACTCTTTGATCTTCAATTAAACTTAAGACATTTTCGTCTGCCCAAGCAACAATCTCATGACCAGCATTTATTGCTCTTTCTACAAAATCAGTATAAATAAAATTGCGTACCCCGACGCCGTCAGGAAGTAAAAGGAGTATTTTCATCTATATGATAAAATAATTCTTAGTGCGTTTTTAGACTTCTCAATATCCAAAACACCATAGAGTAAACTAAAAATTAATAAATAAATGCCTACAATTAATGCTTTAATTGATTGTGAAGAGATGTTCAAGGTAATGAAGCCAATCGATACAAGTAATAAAACCAAAAGGATTTCATACTTTTCTGATGAGATTATTTGACCAATACTTACTGACGTTTTTTTTATTCCTATGACAAATTTAGTAAAATCAAAAAACAGTGATGTGATACAAAAGGCCATCACGTATGGAATAAGCTCTCCTTTTTGAAAATTTGCTATGCATAGTAAAATCAAAACCAATACGCCTGCTTTCATTAAAGCTATTTTAGAAGTTATCTGTGGATAACCAAGTCCTGTCAGCAATGATGAAAAAGGAAACAATAACGATATGACTGAATAATATATCAATAGTAATTTCACAATTTGTGAAACATGAAGCCACCTGTCACTGTACACAAACGAAATAATCTCATCAGTATAAACTACCATAAAAATCATGACTGGAAAAATCAATAATCCAATAATGCGCTGAATCACAAGTAACTTATCATAAATCATTGAATCTCCCGATCTAAATCGAGTCGTATAAGTCATTATTAATTGTTGCTGAGGCGACACTAAATATGTAAATGGAGCGGCTCCGACTCCCCAAGCAAATCCATACTGCCCCACAACATTTTTCGGGAAAAATAGTGAAAGCAGAATTCTGTCTATCTGCTGTACCGCAAACATCGCTGCAGAACCGAATAATACATGTTTGCCAAAATTAAATATGTCTCTAATAACAGGCTTATTCCAATTAAACCGTTCAGGACGATATTTTTGAACATTCAATAGATACACCATTCGTGTAAAACTGCCTAAAACCGGACCTATGCCAAAACAGAGACCACCTATTCCCAAAAATGCACCACCAACCTTTCCGGTTGTTGAGGCTAGTTCTTTAAGTATATTCCCGATGGTTATCTTTTTGAAGTCAAATTTACTTTTTAACAATACTTCGTTGGGCGCATTGAAACCTTCAAGGAGCAGAGAGAAAGCCATCATCAGAATTATTCTTCCACTCATGCGATCATCTGTTAGAAGTATTAATCCACCACCGATCAGTAGCTGTGCTATGAACAAAATTGCATTCGTTGCTAATCTCAGGTTAAAAACCTGATCAAGTACTTTTCTTTTATCTTCATCATTACCTTTAAATTGCAAGAAGTAAATCTCATAGCCCATCCCTCCTATCTGGCCAATAAGTCCTGTAAAGATCGTAGCTATTACAAGTGCACCGTAGTCGGACTCAAACAACAGCCTTGCCAGAATGATTGAACTAAGCGCAGAAATCCCCCTTGAAATGAAGCTGCCAATCAGAACAGCTTTCCCGGCCTTTACAACATTGGATGACAAATATGGATTATTTAAGAATATCTAAATTACTCAATCAACCAAGTGAAAATCTTGTCCTTTGTCATTAATGAAACCTGATCTCATTTTTTCCAGCTTATACTTGCTTTATAAAACCATCAACTTATTATAACACTCCTCTAAACTTAGGCCAATGGCCTTTATCATGAGACTCGATAAGGCTGAGCATCCAACATTTTCTCTAAAATACCAAAATGAGTGCGAAGACTTCCAAGAATTCAGGAAATTCAACATATTTAAAACTGCTCTCCAATTCTATAAATTAGCCAAATATTCCTCACATAATTTCATTGCCTCGGATGTTGCTCCGCCAATGTGGGGAGTAATAATTATATTTTGGTATTTGCTTTTAAGTTGCCACAAAGGGCTTTTGCTAATATTGTCCATTTCTGTTGCTAAAACATCAACAGCAACACCTCCGAGCTGTCCACTTGATAAAGCATTTGCTACAGCTTGTTCATCCAATATGTTTCCGCGTGATGTATTAATTAGAAAGGCTCCTTTTTTTAGAGTCTCAATATTCCGTTCATTAATAAGATGTCTGGTGGAATCGTTCAAGTGAACATGAATGCTAATGAAATCTGAAATTGATAAGAGTTCTTTTAGTTCCGCTATTTTTCTATATTTGGTAGTAGTCACATTTGGGTCATAATAGTAGATTACCATATCAAATGCCTCAGCAAAATGTGCCACTTTACTGCCTGTACGGCCCAAACCTATAATTCCTATTATCTTGCCCTTTATCTGATGTCCCCTGAATAAATCACGTTCCCAAAAACCTTTTGAAACATGGAGATCAGCTGCAGGAATCATTCTGGCTAGAGAAAGTAATAAAGCCCAGGTATGTTCCGCCGTGGAAGGAATTGTACTTAAGAAATCCTTTTGGCCTCTGAGGCTGACAAGTGAAATACCTCTTATTTTAACGGCAGATAAATCTATGTGATCAAGCCCGGTGGTAGAAGATACCAGAATTTTTAAATCAGGAAATTTATCTAAAATATTTGAGTCAACCCTTCTTGCTAAACGTATGATAAGAACTTCTACGTTTTTGAAACACAGGGCATTGTCAATTTCTTCCCAGTTACCGGCATGATAACTATAACCCTTTTTCTCCCAGGCTAAGATTGCACTCTCGCTAAAACGCAGCGGTTCAGCATTATACGCGATCATTTCAGGTGTCCTTTTTTCCATGCATTGATGAGTGTTTCGGCAATTAGCATATCGCGAGGTCCATCGATATTTAGCAACTGATAAGACGGCATTTCATATGCCAGGCTTGGTTTAGCCATTACTTTATTATCTTTTAAAATTGACTGTACCCTTGTGACATATATTGAACCATTCCGGAAGTAAGCAGGTTCTATTGCTTGCCTCCTCGTTTCTTCAAGACTTGAATTAATTGCTATTAATCTCTCACCATCTTTCCAATACATTCTTGATGGATGGATATCATTCATTGCACATACACTGATTATGCTATTGGCATCAGGATTGTTAATTAGCATTTTAATCGCTTCATCAATTTGTTCTCCGTTCCTGATCGGGGAAGTCGGCTGCAAAAGTACTAAAGCATCCCATTTTCTTTCTGACGTTTCAAGAACTGCCCTGATTGTATCTATAATGGGGCTAGTATCTGTTGCAAGTTCAGCTTGACGAAAATGAAGTTTTACTTTTTCAAAATGTCCTGCGATAGCTAACAACTCTTCATCATCACTACTAACCCAAATTTCGTCAATTAACTTGCTATCAAGTGCTGCTTCAATTGAATACTCGATTAAAGGTCTGCCACATACTTTCTCTTTATTCTTTCCCGGTACACCTTTTGAGCCTCCGCGTGCAGGTATCAATGCAAGGATTTTCATCAAAATGTTATTGTTTTATGAAACCTGAGAGGTACCGATGCAAGGAGATCTGCAATCTGCTTCCCGCCGTCACCCTTTCCATAGATATCTGAAGGTTCTGCCTTCCCATTCTTAAGACACGTAATTACTGCGTTAAGAATCTGATCTCTTGAATAATCCACGTCTGTCACATTTTTTCCCCTCTCGCGCCCATTCTGCCTGCTTCCTATATTGACTGCAGGCACGCCAAGCCATGCACACTCTCGTATGCCAACACTCGAGTTGCCAACGATACACTTTGAATTGACAAGGAGCCGGAGAAAATCTTCACCATCCATATTCTTGAAAAAATGCATGTGATGCGGCTGATATTTTTCCCTGAAAGACCTTATACCTGTTGAGGTGCCGTCAGAACCAGCGTCAACATTTGGCCAAAACCATAACACGGCCTTATTTATATCTTTTAAAGCAAATAATGTTTCTTCTATATGTGCCCTGCTTTCCCTATATTCGTTGGTAACGGGATGCTGCATGACCACAATATACCCATCCCCTATCGAAGGTTTCGTTCCTACACCGCCATACTTTTCATAAGGTTCAAATTTTAACACCGGATCCTTTGCTACACTGGCTGCAATGTCGATTGATGGGCAACCTGTGTTGAACACAAATTCCGGATCTTCGCCAAGCTTCAGCACCCTCTGCCTTGAACCTTCTGAAGCGACAAAGTGATAATCTGCCAGTTTAGTAATGCTATGTCTGACCTTTTCATCAATACTGCCTGAAACCTCACCGCCCTGGATGTGTGCGAGTGGTATGTTCATGTATGTTGCCGCCACAGCTGTCGCCATTGTCTCAAATCGGTCAGCCACAGTTACAACTATGTCAGGTTTTATATTGTTGAACACCGTAGAAAGCTCGAGGATCCCAATGCCGGTAGTCTTAGCTGCGGACATCAGGTTCTCGCCTTCAAGAACATTAAAAACCCGGCTCACGACCTCAAATCCGTCTTTCTCAATAAAGTTCACAGCGGTTCCATAGCGGTCAAGAAGTGCTGAGCCTGAAACCACAAGCTGTAATTCAAGATCCGGATGTTCCTTAATTGCCTGAAGTACGGTTTTAACCCTGCTGTAACTGGGACGGGCTGTAATTACAACACATATCTTTCTTTTACTCATTTCAAATCGTTATAATTTAAGAACTCCCATTCATCCATATCCCTTCTCAGTTTTTTCCCTATTACAGAATCATATTCTGAAGCCGGTATGCCATAACCTCTTGGTTTCTTGGCTTCCAGTACATCAAGCGTGATCATATCCCCCCTTTTCATGTTCCGGTTTATGGCAAGTGACTTTTCAAATATTGTTTTTAGCTCAGCAAACTTTGAAATATCATTTTTATTGACAGGGTTAATTAATGACTGTCTGATAATCCTTATGCCCTGGACGGCAGTTGTCGTCTGGCTTATTGTCAGAGACGCCGGGGAGTCCGGTCCAAACATCCTTTTGTCGAATGCCACATGAAATTCAATTATATCAGCCCCGAGAGCAGCCGCAGCGAGGGAAGCATATATTTCACCTGAATGGTCACTTAAACCAACGGGGACGTTGTATCTGTTCCTAAGTTCATCCAATACATTTAATCCCCACTCTTCAGGCTTTACAGGATAAGCTGTGGTACATTGCAGTATTGATAAATCGCAGTTTCGTGATTTCAGCAGATCAACAGCACTGTCAAGCTCTCCAAACGAACTCATTCCCGAGGAGAGAATTACAGGTTTACTGTATGATGCTATTTTATTCAGCATAAGATGATTGGTTACTTCGCCTGATCCCACTTTGAACCTTCTCACCTGAAGTCGGCCCAAAAGATCAACTGCTTCGTTGCTGAAGCATGATGCCATGAACTCAAGACCGTTTTTCTCACAGTGATCCTTTAGCCCGGCCCATTCTTCTTCAGAGAATTCCATCCTTTTCCAATAATCGTACCTGGTTGAATCTTCATAACTGAATTTTAATCTAAACTGTTCATGCATGCTGCTTTCTGCGTGAGCTATGTGAACCTGAAACTTTACAGCATCAACACCAGTCTCTTTAAGCGCATCGATAAATGAATGAGCTATTCCAAGACTGCCGTCATGAGCCTGGCCCACTTCTGCAATGATAAAAATGTCATTAGTATTCATGGTGGCTATCAGGGATTTATTCAAGATTATCACACAATGTGATGAGATGGTTTACCGATTTGATATTCCCTCCACGGTTTGTTATTTGCCTATTGACAAGTAATAGTGTTTGAATTAACTTTAGGTCTGTGAAAGTTAAACTCTAAAATCTTTATGCTATGAAATCAAAATTTCTCACTCTCGACTGGAAGGATTTTTCCAGGGGTCTTCTGATTGCTTTTCTTACTGCCGTACTGACCGGTGTGATTAATATTCTTGATGCCGGGGCTGTGTTCACATGGGTCACCATGAAGCCGGTGCTGATTGCCGGGGTCTCGGCCGCTCTCTCTTACCTTCTGAAGTGTCTGGCGACCAACTCGCAGGATCAGATGTTCAAAAGGGAGCCTGTGTTGACCTGAATTCTGCTGATTGCTATTTGCGGAATTTAACTACCGGTATATTTGATAGTTTCCTTGCAGACATGGCAGCCTTGGCTTATACAGGCAAGCCTACCTCCTCGTGAAAAGTACTTACGCTGTACTTGTCAAAAATCTCTGAGATAAATTCATTTTCATTAATAACCGTTGTAATGCTTGGTGCTAATAACTTACGGGGGTGTTTCTCCGAACCCTTAACCTCCCAACCCAGATCAGCCAGAACTTTGGCAATAGTCTTCTTTTTTACAGTATAATCAACAAAATCTTCCATGACGACCTCGAAGGATTTTTTTGCCTGATCCTCGTCACTGCCGTAACCTGTAAGGTCGAGGTGGGGGGAATAGACAAAATGAACCTCGTTTTCATCCTGAAAATGAAAGAGCAACAGCTTTACCCTTACGACGGATGTCTTGCCCTGATACTTGCCATCAAAAATATAAGGAGCCATATTCTCTGAGTATTTCAATAAATACAAACCATAAAAATAACAATCTTATCAGGTTATGGGTTCACAGCCCGAAGTTGCCGGTATCAATCCACTTCATGTCAATCAGAGACCAGAAGTCGAGGGCGAGGCCGTTGAGTACGTAGTCATAAGGGAGCCAGCCGTAGCCGTCGTCGCCCCAGGTCTTGCCCCAGGAGTTGCGGATAAGGAGAGCGCCTTTGGATGATGTGTTGCATTTCAGATTGGCGATCTTATGTTCGTCATCATATCCGACTGCCATGACCGCATGACCCCACTGTGCTTTCTCGCCCTTGCACGGATAGGGTATATCGCCGGGGGCTGCTGACTCTTCAAATGACTCAAACCCCCAGAAGCCTAGCATGGAGGGTATCCCGGCCGTCAGGTAGCTTTTGACTGAGGCCAGCACATCTGCTGTCTTAGTCTCAGAGCCCTGTGGATCGTGACAGAAATATTTCACTGTCGAGTAGTTTTCAGCCAGCGCATAGACAAACCCGGACGGCTCTTTGTCAAAGTCCTTCACCTTGTAGGGCCAGTACTTTTCATCCGGCACACCGCAGAGAACCAGGGCACCCATAGCCTCGCGCAGCCAGGCGCCGGTGTCACCCGAGACCTGCATCAGGTTGCGGGTGGTCTTGTAAAGGAAGAGTCGTGAGGCATCGATATGTTTACCGAAGGATCTTTTCTCAAAGTACTCCACCATGCCTGCTGCGGCATTTGCCGTGCAGGAGCCCAGATCGAGCTGATTTTCAATGGGGCTGCACCACTCACGCAGGTCGACGGATGAGCTCTGTGTGAGCCTGAAAGAACGCAGGGCCAGATCCTTGTTATCAGCTTTGGGGAACTTCAGCTTCCTGTTAAATGCCGTTATCTGACGGTGAAGTGGGGTGTAGTCGCGCAGGTCAGGCTGCGGGGCGAGCCATCCGGTGCCTACCTTGTGAGGCACGCCGGAGACCCATATCTTACGGTTGAGGACCCTGTTCTTCATAATCCCGGTTTCTTATCGCCTGCCAAAATCACTTCCCTGAGAGTGGATCCGGAGGGTCCGGTGATTATCTCGAACAGTCTGAATGATGTTCCGGGATCAGCGGGAGACTCTCCTTCTGCTGGCGGCGTGAACGGAGGTGTCCCTTCGAAAGCCTGTGCGGCATAGGCACTCTTGGAGAGCATCGCAGCGAAGGCTTCCATCATATCGGGTAGCTTCGAGTCGGTCGCAACACCGTATGTCTCCAGGGCGCTGTTCTTAAAAGCCATCTTCAGCTCACTTGATCCGATGCCGGGTTTCAGTACCATAAACTGAGGATCGGAGAGATCAGGAAGATAAACAACGGTGGTTTTAATTGTGTTATCCTTCTCTGCAAGGTACTCTACCAGCAGATAAGGTTTGAGAGTGTAGAAGCGGAGTCCTGTTTCCTTTTTCAGATCCGCATCAGAGTAGACCTTTACAGTGGCACAGCCTGTCAAAAGGATGCCAGCCACAGTCATTACGGCAATAACAGTAAATTTTTTCATGGTCAGTAGTATTTATCAGACACTACTAATTTAGGAAGAAAGTAAATTCAAGTCAAGTTTTTTTCGTTCCGGCTCAACATACAGCCATGGTCTTACTATTGAAACAGGTTCAGGTATTCTTCGAATATATACTCCTTACCCCGTTGTCCTCCGGTAATCTCTCGGATGATTCCCAATCTTTCAAGATTTCTTATCAGTGTATAGGCTGAAGGAGATGAAACTCCGGCTACTATACTGACCTTTTCAGCATTTATCAGTGGTTTATGATAAAGATACTCCGTAATCTTTTGTGCATTTGCCACGCCACGCCCAAGTGTTTTTACCTTCTGATCTACCTGCTTCTGAAGCTGAAGTATGCTGTCAAACGTCCTTATTCCCTTATCCGCTGTTTCAATTACCCCAACGAGAAAAAATTTAAACCATTGGCTAATATCATTTTTAGTTCGCACAAGCATCAGGTTTTCGTAATAATGACGCCTGTGTGTTTCCAGAAAGTCTGAAAGATAAAGAACCGGCTTTTTTAAAATGCCTTTGCTGACCAGATAGAGGGTTATCATCAAGCGTCCAACCCTTCCGTTGCCATCCAGAAAGGGGTGTATCGTCTCAAACTGATAGTGGATCAGAGCAATCTTCAACAGCTCGGGAAAGAATATCTCCCTGTTGTGGACAAAACTCTCCAGGTCACTCATCAGCCCTGGAACAGATGTATGCACAGGCGGAATAAACGATGCATCATTCAATGTAGCACCGCCAATCCAGTTCTGGCTTCTCCTGAATTCCCCCGGCATTCTTTTCTCTCCTCTTACTCCCTGCAGTAGCCTTTTATGAGTCTGCCTGATCAACCTTGATGAGAATGGCAGCTTTTCAAGGTCCTTAATGGCAGTCTCCATGGCAAAAGAATAATTCTGAATCTCTTCCCAATCATCTCTTTTATCCAAAGGAACATCTTCTCTCTCCCTTAAGGCTTCTTCAATATTTGTCTGTGTCCCTTCAATCTTGCTGCTTTGGGTTGCCTCCTTCAGAACATGCATACTGATAAACAAATCAATGTTGGGAATATAATCAGAATACATGTCCAGTCGTCCGAGCTCCCTGTCGGCTTTGCTCAGTAACTGGATTACCTCCATGTTTTCCAGGTACCATTGCCTGTTTATCAGCGTTGGCTGGAAACTTTTATAGAATCCCTGGCTGATATATGTTCCGGCATTAAAGTTTTTCATCCTGAAAGTTTACACAAAGATAACTCTTATTTAAGCAATAGCCCTTTAATTTTAATAGGGCAAGTGCTTAATTAAGTTAAACCCGCCTATGGTTAAATAACTATCAATAATAGATAATAAAGCTTACCCTAATAAAGTCCTCTAACCTATCCGCAGGTAGGTGATGCCTTCGAGGGCGGTTTTGTCAAAGACGCCACGGCCGTCGATCAGGAGAGGGTAACTCATCAATGATTTCACCTTCTGCCAGTCGGGCATGCGGTATTCCTTCCATTCGGTGATATGAAAGAGCACATCGGCATCGTTAAGCGCATCGTAGATGTCATCTGCATACTCAATGGAGTCTCCCAGCCTGTGCCTTGCCTCATCCATGGCCACCGGATCATAAGCCCTGACCGTGCATCCCGCCTCCAGGAGCTGGCCTATGAGCGTCAACGACGGCGCCTCGCGCATGTCGTCGGTGCCGGGCTTGTAGCTCAGTCCCCAGACAGCAGCCTTTTTTCCTTTTATATCGCCTTTATAATATTCGCTGAATTTCCGGAAGAGTACTTTCTTCTGCCGCTCATTGATGGCCTCCACGGATTCAAGCAATGTAAGTGGCGAGTCGTGATCCCTGCCTGTTCTTATAAGGGCCTTGACATCCTTGGGGAAGCACGAGCCTCCGAAGCCTGCCCCCGGGTACAGGAACTTACTGCCTATACGGCTGTCTGTGCCGATACCTTTTCTTACCATGTTTGCATCGGCTCCCACCTTCTCGCAGAGATTTGCGATCTCATTCATGAAACTGATACGTGTTGCCAGCATGGCGTTGGCAGCGTATTTGGTCATCTCGGCAGAAGGAATGTCCATGAAGATGACCCTGAAGTTGCTGAGGAGCATTGGCGCATAGAGTCCTGTCATCAGCTCCCTAGCCCTCTCACTCTCAACACCCACCACAACACGGTCGGGCTTCATGAAGTCGTCTATGGCTGCACCCTCCTTCAGGAACTCGGGGTTGGATGCAACGTCAAATTCTATGTTTTTGCCTCTCTTGTCCAGCTCTGCCTCAATAACACCTCTTACGATCTTTGACGATCCGACAGGTACGGTACTCTTGGTAACGACAAGAAGGTATTTTTCAAGGTTCTGTCCGATCTTTTTCGCCACGGCCAGCACGTGGCTTAGGTCGGCGCTACCGTCTTCCCCGGGCGGTGTACCCACGGCAATGAAGAGCATCTCGACATCGTTAAGGCTTTCCGTAAGGTCAGTTGAGAAGAAGAGACGGCCGGCCTTTGCATTATGGTGAACCAGGTCTTCAAGTCCGGGCTCATAGATAGGAATGATGCCGTTATTGAGCCTGTCAATTTTCTCTGTGTTGGTGTCGATGCAATGTACTCTGGCACCCAGTTCGGCGAAGCAGGCGCCGCTCACCAGGCCTACGTAGCCTGTGCCTACAATGGAAATGTTCATAAAGTTCTGTTTATAAATTAAAAGGTCCCGACACCCTTCGGGCATCGGGATTTCGTCTCCATTGGAGCCTCAATCTGAGGTCTGAAGGTCATAGGACTTACAGACTCAATTTGGAAATTATTTCAATTATTCGTTCAGCGGTGTGGCCGTCCCAGAGAGGAGGGATAGTTCCTTTTTTCCAGTTACCGGAAAGCAGTTTTTGCATGGCGGGTGCGATGGCGTCGGGGTTGGTGCCAAGGAGCTCATTTGTTCCCATTGTAACGGTTTCAGGCCGCTCAGTACTGTTACGCAGAGTCATGCAGGGGATACCCATCACGGTGGTCTCCTCGGTTATGCCACCCGAGTCTGTTATCACCGCAAGAGCCCTTTCAACAAGGTAATTGAACTCAAGATAGCCCAGAGGATCTGTCAGCGATAACGTTGAGCTGATGGTTATTCCGTTGTCAGTGATGACTTTCCGTGTCCTCGGATGGACGGGGAAGATCAGCGGCAGATTCCCGGCGCTGTCAGATATCTCATTGAGCAGATGCTTAAGGTTATCCCGGTCGTCAACATTGTTCGGGCGGTGGAGAGTAAGCACAATGAAATTCTTCTCCCTGAGACCGAGCTCATCCCATTTCTCCGGTTTCCTGAACCGCGGCCGGCTATGGAGCAGGGTATCGATCATAGTGTTGCCCACGAAGAAGATGCGATCTTCCGCCACGCCGCTCTTTCTCAGGTTGTCGTTGGCTGTCTCAGAGGTTGTAAAAAAGTAGTCGGTGATGCTGTCAGTTACAATACGATTTATCTCTTCGGGCATGGCCATGTCGCCCGAGCGTATTCCCCCCTCGATGTGGGCCACAGGCACCAACATCTTCTTTGCCACGATAGCGCATGCCATTGTAGAGGTGACATCACCCACCACAATGCACAGATCGGACCTTTTCTGCGCGAGAAGCTTTTCATAGCCCAGCATTATACCGGAGGTCTGTTCAGCCTGTGTTCCGCTGCCGGCATTCAGGTTAACATCAGGTTCAGGTATACTCAGCTCTTCGAAGAATGATCCGCTCATGTTGCGGTCATAATGCTGGCCGGTGTGTACGAGCCTGTAATTTAGTGTGCCGCCAGTTGCCCTTCTCTTCTCAATCTCCCGGATGATCGGGGCGATTTTCATGAAGTTGGGGCGTGCGCCGACGATAAGGTCAAGAAGCATAATTGTTTCTTTACAGAGAAAAATATGTGATAGGGACAGGCAGCCCGGGGTCTCAGACCCCGTGGTACGTGGATATTAAGATGAATATCAGAATAAAATCAGATTTTCTATTTGCCGAAGAGGAGGCCGAGTTTCAGGTTGATGAAGCTGTCATGCCATGCGGCGTTGAAGCTGGAGTCATCAAAAATCTCCCTGTCTATCTGGGTCAGGAGTCCGGCAGAAAAGGAAAGATGAGTATTTTTAAAAACAGGCACAATCAATCCAACACCCGGATTGCTGAATACTTTAGAATAATCCCTGAAGTTTTCAAAATTCATCATAAAACCTGTAGGTATGGCAACAAAAAACTTTACTCTTTGTCTTCCCATGAAATATCTCAGATCAGCATAAAGAGGAACCGTGTACCCGTCGTTGTATTTAAAGTACCCCGTTCCGCCTCCCAGGGCAAAACCGCTTCCAAACTGCCAGCCGAGGGCTGTTGTGGCACCAGTATAGTATTGTGCAAATGGAGGCTCGATAACATACAGGCCAAATCCGTAATGACCTTCGGTCAGGCTGTACAAACCTCCGCCCATCCTTGAATATGGCTGTGCCGCGGTGGTGAATAGCTTATGGCTGCGCCAGAAATCCTGCCGGTGATCAAGAAATTGCATCTTATCAAGGTGCCAGCAACGCTCAGTCACTACCTGTGCTGAAGAGTACAATAACGGTAAGAGTGCGAGGATTACTAAGGTTAACAGACGTTTCATACGGACCCCCTTTTTTTGTAAATCAGAGCTTTTGTCGCCTAATTTACAAAACATTGTTCAGATGAGAGCGATGTTTTACTACTTCATGAAGATAAGCCCAAGCTTCATATTGATGAAGCTGTCGCGATAGCCGGGGCCATCTTCAAAAATATTCCGGTCCCACTGGGTAAGCAGACCTGTGGCAAAAGAGAGATGCATATTCTTTGTCAATGGCACTGTTATACCGGCACCGGGATTGACAAAGACTCTGGAGAGATCTTTAAAATCGCTAAAATTAGCCATGAATCCGCCTGATCCCATTACAAAGAACTTTACGCGCTGCTTTCCGAGGTACCATCTGGCATCACCGAATATCGGGATATCATATCCTCCGTTATACTGATGATATCCGATACCCCCTCCCAGTGCAATTCCATTTCCGAATCGCCATCCGAAGACTGTTGTCAAACCTGCATAGTATTCGGCGTATGGTTCATCTACAAGTTTAAGTCCGAACCCGTACTGTGCTTCCGTCAGATTGTAAAGGCCTCCGGTGACAGTAGAATATGGCCGCGCAGAAGTGGAAAACATTTTATGTGTCCTCCAGAAATCCTGCTTGTGTTCAAGGAACTGCACCTTATCAAGGTGCCAGCAGCGTTCAGTCACTATCTGGGCTGATGCATAGGAGATAGTCAGCAATAAAACAACGGCAAGGGCGAAAAGTCTTTTCATATTGGTCCTTTTAATTATATTGAATGACTTTGGGTTACAAGGTACAAAATATATTTTAGTTGTATTTTAGATTTAACTTCATTTTTAATCTGCATGGTGACGGTGGATCACTTCCTGCCCTTGATCTCAACACCAAGCCTGAAGTTGATGAACGACTTCCGTGCATTAGGACCCCCGGTAGTAACCATCACTCCTGTAGAAAAGGAAAGAGCTTTCCTGTTGGCCAGGACGTATCTGATGCCTGCTGAAGGGTTAATGAACACCCTGGTGTTTTCGAGATCTGTGAAATCAAGCATTATTCCTCCTCCACCTGAAAGAAACGGGACAAACTCCTGTGAATTGAAAGAATACCTGATATCTAAAAACAGGGGAAAGAGTGTCGCTTCATCGTGAAAGTGGATTCCTGCTCCGGCCCCAAGCTTTATATTTCGTGTGAACTGATATCCGGCAATAGTAGTCAGGCTATAATAGTATGCTGAAAGGCCATCATCAGTCTTTCCCAACCCCGGTGCTCCCGTCAGTTCAGTGATACTAACAAATCCGGATTGCCAGTCGTAATTAACCTTCGGGGTTTTGGCAATGCGGTCATTTGGCTGGGCATAGGCTCCAACGATAGCTGTCAGGAAAAGTAAAAAAGATAGTTTTGTTCTCATAGCATAAAGTCTGAAGGTTCCCGATTCACTTCGTGATCGGGATTGAGGATCCGACAGACATCGGATCCTCAACTATTTGTCATTAATCGTTAGTGTAGTAGCCGGAGGATTTGCCTCCGCCTTTTGTGTAGTAGTTGCCTGGATCATAGTATCGGCTACCATAGCCCAGAGTATATCCGTAGCGTAGACCATATCCGTAATATCCCGATACTGATATGTCATTGACAAGAAGTGCCACATTCGACATTTCGCCCTTGCGGTAGATCTCATCAAGGAGCTGTACAGAGCCCCTGGTAGTGTATCTCTGACGCACAACAAACAAGGTGACATTTGAGAGCTGACTGAGAAGCAGTGCGTCTGTCACTATACCAACAGGCGGAGTGTCAATTATGACAGTGTCAAATTCATTCCTTGCCCTGGCAATGAATTCTGCCATCTTCGGAGACCCGATAAGCTCGGCAGGGTTAGGAGGCACGGGACCGGACGGGGCAAACCAGAGGTTCGAAATATCAGTCGGTACGGTGACCTCCTCAAAAGTGGCACTGTCGCTCAGATACTGACTCATGCCGTGCCCGTTACCTGCCTTGAGAATGGAATGTACCCTGGGCTTGCGCAGGTCAAGCCCGACGATGAGTACCTTCTTGTTCATCATTGAAATAATTGTGGCCAGGTTCACCGAGACGAAGGTCTTACCCTCTCCGCTTACAGGTGAACTTACAACTATAACTGGACACTTAGTCTGCCCGGTATAAAAAACCAGCGAGGTACGCACCGCCCTGAAGCTCTCCGCAAGGGTGCTGCCGGGCTTCTCTGCCACGGGATCTTCAACATGATATTCAGAATGACTGATGTACCCGATGATTGGTGCTTTGGTTATCCTTTCTATGTCGTGACGCCCGATGATCTTGTTGTTCATAAGGTCAAAAATCACTATGAGAGCCATTGGAACAATCAGGCCCAGGAGCATCGCTGTAAGATAGTTTTTCATCTCCTTCGGCTGAACCCTGGCACTATTCTGAATCATGGCGTTGTCAATGACACGGTTATCCGTTATCTGTGATGCCTTCGCTATGCCAGCCTCAGCCCTGCGTTCCAGAAGATATGTATAGACCGAGTTGTTCAGATCAAATTTCCTCTGTATGCCTATCAGACGTCTTTCTGTTCCGGGCAGCCGGCCCAGCTCCTTCTCAACCTTTGAAATGCGTTCGTTGACATTGTTTACGGAGAGCTTAAGCTGGCTGATTGCACTTTTCACATTCTCGCGAAGGGATGCACGTGCATCCTCAAGGGTCTGATCCATCAGCTGCGCCTGTGGCTGGTTATCCTTCACCGTAAAGGCCATCTGTTTCTGCTGCTGCTGCAGGGTTGCAAACTCCCCGACCAGCTTCACCAGAACCTGATCTGTTACACCCATGACACTCGGGGAGATGATACTCTCACTGTCATCCCTGGAGTCAAGGTAGTCAAGCAGATATTCATAATACTGCATCTGCATTCCCAGGGCATTCTTCTCTCCCTCAAATTTCTCAAGTCTTTCAAGAACCAGAGTACCTTCGAGGGTAAGATCAACGAACCGGTTGTTGAGCCTGAAATCCTCCATGCTGTTCTCCGCTATCCTGAGGGAGTCAGAGATCAGGCCCAGCTGAGCCTCAATGAAATTGATAGTGTTGTCCGCTGCCCGGCTTTTCCACTCCATACCCTGCATTATATACTGCTTCATCAGCATGTTCAGGTAGTCAGCACCCTGTTGCGGAGAGTAGCCTTCAAACGAAAGATTGAATACACTGGCATAATCCTCAACAGATGCAACCTTCAAGCTTGACCTGTATACATTGGTCAGTCTGGCCGGAGACTCAAACCACACCAGCCACCTGCCGGTGCCGGTGCCGGTTAAAGGCCTGGTGCTGTCGCGCTGCTCCACGACAAAATTAAATCCGTAATAATCATAAACATCGCCAAGCTTAAATTCATGATCTGCGTCAATAGTTTTCTTCAACGCCGGGTCATCTGATGTTTTCTCCTTCAACGCATCAATATCAATCTCAACCTTATATGAGTCTGAACCGGTAAACCTCAAAGTCACCGGCTCCTCTTCCGGCTGTTCATCACTTAGCTTCTTAATTATGAACGGGGAGGTCATGTAGGTCCGCTGACCCTGTATGCCATTCCGTGCTACCGGGATGTATGCTATATGGTGTTCGGGCAATTCCTCTATGACCCTGTAATTAAGCGTGTATGATTTAATAATTGCCACCTCATCCTCGAGATTTGGGTAAGGGTTATAGGCGTTACCAGCAAAGATCTGTTCCATATTGGCAATGGCTCCGGAGGTCTGCTGTTCCTTTATCATGAGTGTGCTTGACACACTGTAGACGCGTTGGGAATAACGGTTATATGTGTAGGCTATGCCAAGGGCAATGAACAATGCGGCGGCAATCCATATCCAGTTACTGATGAACAGGGAGACGTAGCGCATCAGGTCAATGTCGTCGGAAGGAGGGGTGGGTTTCTTGGTTGTTTCCATGTGATGAGTATGAAGCAGGAAGGATGTTGGGTTACAATTTTTTATGCCCTACAGGCATTTATTTAACCTCTGGCCTGTCTTTACAATGCTTTATCCCCTACAGGGATTTATTGGCAGCAGGTCATTAAGAATTGTAGAAAAGGTTATAGTTTTTGCTGCTGGCCGGGGGGCCGGAAATGTGCGTTCTGAATAATCCTCCGGTTGGTCAGTCACATCGGGTGAAGTGCCTAACAATCTGAAGTTCTTCTAAATACAACATGAGCCGATCATTTGTTCACGGCTCTATTTTATGTCAATTCTTCCCCAAGATTTTGCTGCCATCAGCGGGCAGCTTTGATTGCCAAATATAGGTAAAATTAAAATTGCGTTCACCCTGTTCCTGTTGAGAAAGTTTTGCACGATGACAGCAGCCGGTATCAGTCTTCAGTGTAGTATGCTCCCGCACCTTCTCTGGCTCCCTTGCCGTACTGACTGTGACCGTAATACTTGTACCCATAGTTGTAACCATAATTGTATCCCATGGTGTAACCGTAACGAAGACCGTAACCGTAGTAACCGGACATCGAGATATCATTCACAACTATGCCGGGGTTCTTGATCTCCCTGTTGCGGTAAATCTCATCGATTAGACGGAGGGTGCTTCTGGCGCTGTAACGCTGCCTGACAACGAACAGCGTCACATCAGCGCGCTGTGCCAGCAGCAGGGCGTCGGTGACCACCGCTGCAGGAGGGGTATCAATGATTATGAAATCAAACTGCGTCCTCGCCTTCTCAAGAAACCCGGTCATGGCCTTGCGCTCTATCAGCTCGGAGGGGTTGGGCGGGATGGGGCCGGAGGAGACGAACCACAGGTTATCTATGGAGGTCTTCTGTATCACCTGCTCAAACCCGCTGTTGCCGCTGAGATAAGTGCTCATACCCACGGAGGGGTCGAGGCTGAGGATCTTGTTTATCCTCGGCTTGCGCAGATCAAGCCCCACCAGCAGCGTCTTGCGGCCAAGCATGGAGATGATGGCAGCGAGATTCATCGCCACGAAGGTCTTGCCCTCGCCGCTGACGGAGGAGGTGACGGCTATGACCACCGACTGATCAACAGGGATGAAGTACTTCAGCGAGGTGCGTATGCTGCGGAAGCTCTCGGCCAGGGTACTGCCGGGCTTCTCAATGACGGGCACCTCGGAGCCGTATGCACTGTGGCTGATGAAGCCCAGGATGGGCGCCCTGGTAGCACGCTCGATGTCCTTCTTGTCAATGACCTTGTTGTTCATCAGGTCAATGAGTATTATCGCCAGCGCCGGCAGCAGCAGCCCCAGGATCAGTGCCATCATGTAGTTCTGCCTTGTTTTGGGTTTGATGCGCCCGGCATTATACGGCTCGGCCACGTCGATGATCTTGTTGTCAGAGACCTTGGAAGCCATGGCTATGCCGGCCTCCGCCCTCTTCTCCAGCAAAAAATTATATACCGTACTGTTCAGGTCGAAGTCGCGCTGTATACGTATCAGCTGCCGCTCCGTCCCGGGTAGTCTGCCCAGCTGCCTGTTGACGTCGGCGATGCGTCCTTCGACATCACCCATGGATATCTTAAGCTGGCTGATGCTGTTGGTGACGTTCTCGAGGAGTGCGGAGCGTGCCTGGTCAACCTTGCCCGAGATGAGATCGCTGGCCGGCAACTCTTCCTTCAGTACAAACCCCAACTGTTTCTGCTGCAGCTGCAGCTGCGAGAGCTCCTCGACAAGCCTTATCAGCATCGGGTCACCCACACCCATGACGGAAGGGGAGACGATCAGTCCGGTCTCATTGCGCGAAGACAGGTACTCCTTCAGGTACTCATAATACTGCATCTGGAGGTTGAGCGTGTTTTTTTCCATCTCATATCGCTCAAGACGCTGCAGCACGAGGTTTCCCTCGGCAGTGAGATCCACAAAACGGTTGTTGAAGCGGAAGTTTTCCATCTTGCTCTCCGCCTTAGTGAGCGAGTCGGAGATGAAACCTAGCTGCTCCTCTATGAAATTGATTGTCTGCTGTGCCGCCTCATTCTTCCAGCTCAGGCCGAGATTGATATAAGCCTGCATGAGGGTGTTGAGGTAATCGGCCTCCTGCTCCGGCACCAGCCCGCTGACAGTGAGTGTCACCAGCGTTGCCTCCTCTTCTATCGGCGCCACGGAGAGCTTGTACCGGTAACGGTTTGCCAGCGCTGCCGGCGTGGCTATATAAAAATAGTATTTGTTTGAACGGACCTCGCTGAAAGGTGATACTCCGGGATTGCGGGGGTTAATGACAAAGTCGAAGCCGAACTTCCCGAACCGTTCCCCGAAGCTGTGCTCCGCCTCGTATTCATTGTCTTCTATAGTTAACAGGTACTTCTCATCGGATAGTATCCTGATGTCAACCCTTCTGCCCGGCTGTGTCCATATGCTGTCACAGACAACTACAAAGGGTGATGTCCGGTACAAACGGCTCTCAGCTATGCCGCGTTTGCCAACCGCTGTATAAACAATATGGAACTCCCCGAGATCATACATCACCTGGTGGTTCAGGCCGAAGGATTTGAGGATGCCGATCTCATTCTGCAGATTCTGTTTCGACCCGAATATATCACCGCCGGGGATGATCTTATCCATCTCCGCATAGCCGCCGCCATACTCATCGTCATTGATCAGCATGGTGCTCTGCACGGTCCAGACCTCTTCCCCCCAACGGTTGGCACCATAGGCCAGGGCCAGGGCCAGGAAGAGTGCCGCGGCAAACCAGTACCAGTTACTGATGAAGAGCGAGAAGTAACGGCGAAAATCGATCCCTTCGCTCTCCGGCATGAAATAATTCTGCTCGTCGTTTTCCATCACTATTTGGTTTTTCCTTTCCTTCTGTTATTGGTCACAGAAATATCATACCGTCCTAACCTTGTAGAGGTTCAAGAATTGCAGATAGCATGTCAGCTGCCAACCATCTGCCAGAGCCTCGTAGAGGCTCGAGAATTGTAGAACCCCGTAGGGGTTCAAGAATTGTAAGAGCATCGGCCTCACCCATCCCCCACATTCTTAATTAAAGTAATTAATCAACAACAACGTAGTACTGATTGTCCCCGTGATTGTGGCGATGATGAACGATATTGTCGGCAGGTTGACGCTGAAAACCTTCTTCGGGTTGGGCTGCACTATCACCACATCATTGGGGGTGAGGAAGTATGCCGGTGACGAGAGCAGGCTCTTGTCCTGCAGGTCGATGTGGTACGTTATGGTCTGGTCGCCTGCGGGGCGTATCACGAGGATTTTTTCCTTGGTGCCGGTCTCGGCGATGCCTCCTGCGCGGCCGATAGCCTCCAGCACCGTGAGCTGGTCATTGTAGTTGACATAGCTGCCGGGAGCCCTCACCTCGCCGATGACTGTGTACTTGAAGCTCATGAGCCTCACCTCGACGTATGCGTGGCGGAAGAGCGAGTCAATCTTTTCCTGGAAGAGGTCGCGGATCTGGTAGATTGTCAAGCCGGACACCTTAATGCCGCCCACCATGGGTATTGTGACATTGCCTTCCGGGTCGATGCTGTAGCCCATCATGTATGCGCCGCCCTCGTTCGAGATGTAATTCATGTTTGCCGAGTTGCGGTCGTTGAGCATCTCCGTCAGCGCTCCCTCGGGGGTCTGTGCCTTGACGCTGACATATAGTATGTCGCGGGGCTGCACCTTATAGTCGGGCACATCCATCGGGAACTGGTTCTGGCCACTGATTTCGTCGAGGTTGTTAAGGTATGAGAGTTCCTTCTGGGTGGAGCATGCGGCCATCAGGAAAATCAGTGCAATTAGGGGGAGAGAGTTTTTCATTGTCAGTCTGTTATTGTCTTGCGGTCTTGCAGTCTTGCGGTCTGTGGTCATTTTTTTGCCCGGTGAATGGCGTACTAAATATCCTATTTTTTTTCGAGTTTACGAATAGCGTTGGCTTTAATATCTACAGTAAGGTTCATGCCGGGCTGGATAATACGCATCACAACCTTTTGTTTACGGCCCACGCGTATCAGTTCGCCGCGGAGGCCGGTGAGGCTGCCGACGGTCACCTCAACGAGATCGCCCTTGGCGTAGACTTCGGTGCTGAGTTCAACCTCGGCGTCGCTGCCGCAGAGGATGCGGAGATTGGTTATCTGTGCCTCGGGGATGGGAACGGGTTTGCGATCTATCATTATGAATTTGACTACGCCGTCAATCTTGCGTACCGTGAAATAATCCTTCGGTATGATGCGGACGAAGACATATGAGCTAATGAGCGGTTTCTCAACGAGTTTCTTGCGGTCGGACCACTGGCGGAGAGTTTTCTGAAGGGGAAGGAATGTTTCGATACCCAGTTCCGTGAGGCGGTCGCTGACCCGTTTTTCCGCCCTGGAGTTGGTATAGACGGCATACCACGCCTTATGAGGCTTTTTCAGTTCCTTCAGCGGCGGACTTGCCTCCGGCGAGAGTTCAACCGGCGGTGACTGGTTTTCTTCCATGGTCCTTTCAATCAGTATGCAAAACTACTAAAAAGTCTGAAAGTCTGAAAGTCTGAAGGTCTGAAAGTCTGAAGATCCGTTTATGATTTATGACCTTTAAACCTGAGACTTTTTGACTCTTAGACTTTTAACCTGAACTCATATGAATCTGTCAAACACCTTCGCCATGCGCTCCTGTTCTGACCTGGGCAAATTATACCTGTCGGCTAACCTGCGCCAACGGCTGACAGATTCCTTTAACCGCTTAATGATCCTGACACCACTGTTCCTGTCCAACCGGAAATAGCCCGTAACCCCGAGCGCCAGGTCCAGGTCAAGTGCATTATCTTCTAAACTGACATTCAGGGACAATCCTGTTCCCTCCTCGTTTGGATTTATATCATATGCCGGAGAGAGAACCCATCCCCTGTCTGTAAGAATAAAACCATGATTACGCAGATGATCATCGGTATTGGCTATCATAATGTTGAAAACCATCCTGGTCCAGAGCTCCTTCAGGTCACTGTCAGCATTGGCGCCATACCTTGCCAGAAAATCCGCGATCTCCAGGTAACTTGCCCCTTCCCGGTAGCTGTCACCGTCTTTGTGTCCCAGCATGGTCATCGCCGATGCAAAATGAATTCGTTCACCGCTATCTGTCCTGTCAAATCTCTTTGTCAGAAATGTATGATGGCGGACGGAAAACTTGCGGGCTGTAGATTGTGCCACATTTAAACCTGCTGACCTGGCAAGTTCATTTGCCACCATTTCCCAGCCACCGATATCCTTTACATCTGTTTTGCCAGGGAACTTGGCAATCCAGAGGTTTCCAGACAGATCTATGACGCTGGCTTTAGGTCGTGTTCCACCAATTGAGGAACCGGGATTGACAAGCATTGTCAGCCATTTCAGGTAACCAGGATTATCGATGGCATCTTCCTCCTCCAGTTTAAGGCTGATCTGCTCCAGTTCCCTTATCGATGTCCATGGAGGTGCAGCAAACTCCTTATTATTGTTGAGAAACGGTCCGTCGGGATCTTCCTTGAATCGCAGCGCTCCCATCCTGTGACCATCAAAAAGCCCAAGAAGGTAATCAGATTCTCTCAGAACCCGTGGCTGTCTTTTCACAGACCTGGCAATCACTGCCTCCCGCCTGTTCATCAGCATACGCCCCCACCGGTCAGGTGAGGAGTCAAGAAAAACGCCAAAGTTTTGTCTTTCATCGCCCGCATATTGAGAACCGGGAAAAAACACCAGCTCGGGATCCAATATGTGTGAAAAACTGGTCTTTAGCCAATCCTTATCATATCTGAAGGAAAATATCTCCTTGCCACGGACATATTCCGCCCTGAGCTCACCCATCAGGACCGGATCCGTCATTCCTTTCCAATGAGCAAAAACATAAATTACCCTCAGGCTACTTCTTGTTTCCATTGTTATGCAGAAATTTATCCGTGGTTGTTCCATCCCGGGATGGAACTCCCGTTTTTCTTATGACATTTATTTTCGGAGCCCTGTCTTTGATAATCAGTCCGGCATCCTGAATTTTACGGCCCAGCACATCATCATCTGCAACCGATGCGATATCCTTATCCAGCCCGAGAACTGCCAGGACTTTGACATACGCACCGATTGCTACCTTTGGATTCCCCTTTTCAACAGACTGCAGTGTTGGCCTGCTGATACCAGCCCTTTCTGCAACCTGGACCATGCTGTATCTTCTTCTGAGCCGTGCCAGCCGGATGTTTTCACCCATGGTAGAAAGGTTCTTTTGCGGACCGGGGAATAATAAGTTGCTTCTGATTCTCATAATGTCAATTTTATTTTACAAATATAATCACTTTTGTAAATTATGGTTAACATTACGACAGAAAGTTGGAAAGTTGGAAAGTCGGAAAGTTGGAAGGTTGGAAAGTCCCGACCCCCTTCGGGTATCGGGATTTCGTCTCCTTCGGAGTCTCAATCTGAAAGTCGGAAGGTCGGAAGGCAGGAGGTGGTGTTTTGCGATCTTTACAATTCCTGATCCTCTCCAGGGATTCTCTTTTTTCTATACGAGGGTATGGCTGGTAGGCTATAACCCCCTGCAGTACAATACTATAATGAATGTAACGGCCGTAGGCCGTTAAGAATTGTAACAGAGGTCCCGCGCTAGAATCCCCACACCACCCCGCCGCTGAGGGTGGTGGTGGTGCCGTAAAGGTGCGAGGGGTACCACTCTTCTTCGCCTGTGATGTTTCTCCGTATCAGCGCAGCGCGAACCTGCACGCCACCGGTGATCATGTAACTGAGATCCAGCCCGGTGGTGACATTGCTCCACTCGATGGTGCCGAGGTATGGCAACCCGAGCCTGGTCCCGCCGATGCTCTGGTAATCGGTGCCCCGCTCCGACCGCTCATGCCACAGCCTGACACCGGCGGCGCGTAACGGTCGCCATTCCAGAGCGAGATACCTGCTGCGACTGTTGTCCCTCAGCCAGTGACCGAGGTTGTATCCCTGGTTTTCAAACGTAGTGACAGGCACATTGTGCTGGAAGGTAAGGGGATAGGTGAAAGTGCACTCGGTCGTAAACCAGAGGTTGGGCATGAAAGTGAAATTGCCGGTACGGAACCCGCCCTTCCACGAGAAGAAGTTGTAGTCCGGGGTTGTGAACCGTGCCGTTGAGAGTTCATCTATAAACAGGGTTCCATAAAGGTGAAGGTGCCGGATGTTGTGTGAGCTTATGTCCAGGAACATCTGCGCGTTATTGTTATTGATGCCGGAGTTGACTCCATGATCAACCGACTTGTAGAAGAAAATTGGCATCAGGTAGTATGGTGTAATGCGCGGATCGGACCAGATGACGCTGTTGCCGGCCGAGATGTGCAGCCGTTCCACCGGGGTAAAGGTGAAGATGTTGGCCGCGATGTACTTCCGCCGGTAATGCTCGCGGTACTCAGTGCCGTATGCGTTGGTGACCCAGTATGAGCGGGTGGAGTCGATCACCATCGAGGTGAGCCAGCCGTGTATCCAGGTCATTTCTGCCCAGCGTACCGGTTGCAGATGGAGCCTGATATGCATAAATGACGGCGCACGGCCCGATAAAATATTCGTCCCGGCATACCCGCTGCCCCACACCGGGGAGTCCTTCAGGAAGGCGATGTCGCCCCATTTCCACATGTAGCTCACGCCGCCGGTCATCTCGGAAAAATCTGTTTCGTTCTTGATATGCCCTCCCCGTTCACGGGTAAGGAACAGCGGCTCGCCTATCAGCGGGTCCTGGTGGTTGTCCTGCAATGCTGCGAAGAACGCCCACCGGCCATAGTTGCCGAAAACCTTCGCACCGTTTTTCCAGGCGATTGTGCGGGTGGGCGAACCGCTGCCGGATCCGTCGCCCGGATCACCGCCGTCATAGTCCATGGCTCCCGTGAAGGTCGCCCCGCCCGTCAGCCCGAGTATTGGCGAAACGGTGACGCTGAAGAGCGAGTCGGTGTATTGGGCAGTAGCAGGGCTGAGAAACAGCTTAAGTTTCCCGTCTGCCTCCCCGGTGCTGTAGATGCTCATCCAGAAGTCGAGCTCCTTTTGCTGCCTGGCGGACAGGGTGAAGGATCCCGCACCAGTTTTGGCTGAAGTATTTTCCTTCCCGACTGGCAGATTATCTCTCACAACAGTTGACTTCCCGACTTCCAATGCTTCGCTCGCAGCAGCGGCTTTCCCTACGGCCATTGCATCTCCGGCAGCAGCATTTTTCCCGATTGCCCATGCCTCTCTCACAGCGGCGGCCTCCTCCAGTTTCTGCCTGATAATCAGCCGACTGTAAGGTTTTACCACACCATTCAACGTAATTACGCCGTCGGCCGCCAGCTCATCAAGGAACAGGTAAATGGCTTCGTCACCCACAGGCTCCGGTATCATCTGCGCCTGTAATGATGCGCTGCAACACAATATCAGCAGTGTTGATAAAGTTACTATGTATGTTGAATACTTCACAGATTGAGGCTTTCCACAAAGATAAGCGATGCAGGAAATTTGCCGCATTCTGTCTGAAACCAAAAAATATGAAAAGGGGAAAATTTCGTGTAATAACGCTGAGCGCTGATATACTGATACTTACAATATCATATATCCTGATGTCAATGCTCAAGCCGGCGGGGTTGAAAGCTTACATCCCGTCGCATATCACATTTTTCGTGATGCTTGCGGCGCTGTGGATCATCGTCTCCATCGCCGGGGGCAAGATCGGTCGCGGCCGCATCATCAACCTGAGAACCCTCTTTGCACGCGTCCTTACCGTGAACCTTATCGCCACATCGGTTGCCGCGCTGTTTCTATTCGCTCTGCGTGACCTCGGTTACTCGAGGCAGGTGGTCTTCGGAACGGCCATAACCGCAACATTCCTCGAGCTGGTGCTTGGCTCGCTCTACCTCGCCTTCCGCAAGGCGCCGCTGATAACGCCGGCAGAGATGCGGCTTACCGAGCAGGAACTGGTGGCGCGCACACAGCCACGTGACTCCGCTGAGATCATCCCCGATCCCGCACTGACTGTGCGTCTCCAGGAGGGCTGCTCGCGCGTGCGGGCCGAGGCGCTCTCATCAATGATCAGCAGGGAGGATGCGGCGCAACTGGCAATCGTTTCAACCGCCGAGGCGTTCAACATTCAGAACCTCGAGCACCCAAGTTACACGTGCATAATCAACCTCAAGCCAATGAACAGCATCAGGAAGCTCGACAGGTTCCTTGACACCGTCAACTCGCGGCTCGGCGACGACGGGCTGTTTCTCTGCTCGGTGGAGACGCTGGAGCAGCGGGCGCAGAGGCTGAAGGAGAAATATTCCGCGGCTGTCTGGTACCTCATCGTGATCCCCGATTTCATCTTCAACCGCGTCATCCCGAGGATGCGCCTCACGCGCGGTCTGTGGGAGTTCGTCACCCGCGGAGCCAATGCACCCTTCTCGAGGGCGGAGGCGCTGGGACGGCTGAGTCGCGCCGGCTTCGCCATAAGGCAGGAGAAATTCGCAGGTAACATGCTGTGCATCAAGGCCGAACGTCGCTCTGCGCCTCAACCGGTCAACGAGAACGGCTACGGGATGATAATAACGCTGCCGCGGATCGGTCGCGACGGAAGGACATTCAACGTATACAAGCTTCGCACGATGCACCCCTACTCGGAGTATATACAGGATTACGTTTACGGGCTGCACTCCATTGCCGACGGCGGGAAGATGCAGCACGACTTCCGGGTGACAGTGTGGGGGCGTTTAGCGAGGCGGGTATGGCTTGATGAACTGCCGATGATTGTGAATATTCTGAAGGGTGATCTCAAGCTGTTTGGGGTGAGGCCGCTCTCGAGGCATTATTTCAGCCTGTATGACGATGACACCCGCGACCGCCGCCTGCAGTACAAGCCGGGGCTGCTGCCGCCCTACTATGCCGATCTGCCGACAGGGCTGGAGGCGATACAGCACTCCGAGCTGAGGTATTTCGATTCATGGGACCGCAATCCCCTGGGCACCGATATCCGGTATTTTGCCCGCAGCATGTATAATATTTTCTTCAGGAATGCCAGGTCAGCCTAAGGATTTGCGAATTGCGAGTTGCGATTTGCGAGTTGCGAGTTGCGAATTGCGATGTGCGAGTTGCGCTGTGGCATAGCTCCTCCATCTGTTGACAGACGGTCTGACGGTCCATATAGAAATTAAAATAATTAATGGTCACCCATGATGACCCAATAACCGGATTTCCGTCCTCCTGTTCTTCTGAGAAGCTTTTCAGTCTTTAAATGTTCAATATCCCGGATAATGCTCCTCGTGCTTACACCACAAATGGCAGCCAACTCTGAAATAGTAACTTCGCTGTTATCGTTGATCAAAGTCAAAATGAACTCACGTCTTTCTTTTGTGACATCTTTTGTGACATCTTTTGTGACATCTTTTGTGACATTGATTCTTTTCTTAAAAAGAGTGACCTTGAATCCATTGAAAACTTCCTCAAAAACAGGTGGAACAATCCCATAATCCTTACAGATATTGAGAATTCGTTTTATACCCGACCCATACCGTTCTATCATGCCTGTTTCCTTGAAGGCTCTGGCAATTAATTTATTTCTACATTGAGATATGTAGTTTCCAGATAACAGATCATTTACAGTTATTCCTCCTATTAGTCTACCCGGATTATAGAATTCAATGCATTCATCAAAGATTTTAATAATGCTCCCAGAGCTGTCGCGGTAATCTCTGTGTACCACCATATTAGTGATGATCTCGCGAATAGCATCTATAGGATAATCAAGCCTTTCAGTGCGCTGAAGAGCTCCAGTGAAAATATATTCAACCATCAGATGCTTTTTAATAAAGCTGGAGAGTTCCTCCACTTCTGTAAATAGGTCGGTATTCAATGATAGACTATCAATGATGGATGTTTGTCCCTTAAACCTTCCAGCCTGGACATCGCTAATAATGCAGTAATCCTTGACAAATAGGAGATAACCGCCAAAAGTCAGTTGATTTTTGCGGGTTATTTCTAACTTCTCCAGGAATTCAGGTGGATCACTTACTAATACACTTCCAGTTTGTTGTTCTATTCTGCTCAGGTAACTGCGAACTTTATCCAAAGATATGCTATCAACGCCATGGCCTGGGTCAATATAGTAATCCCAGCTGGAGTTGATTGTTTTCAAGTGCTCATTGGCAATTTCATCTGTATTCATTAAATGATTCGCATTGGCAATTCGTTTAAAGTATTTGCTACGCATCGAAACCGGCTTAATGGGATACTCAGTAACAGTGACAATGACTACTACCCTTCCGTCATATTCCAGACTCTCCACAACAGGAACCAAAGCAGGGGATGTTTTATTCTTTATTTCGTTAAGCCAGTTTTGAGCAGATTCATGATTTATTGTCACACCGGATACCTTTCTGTCATCTGAAATCCCAATCAGAACAGAGCCACCTGATGTATTGGCAAATGCAACAAGTGTTTCAATTACCTTGTTGTCGAATGAGCTTTTGAATTCAACCCGTAGTCCCTCCCCTTCAGCTAACAATATGCCAATGTCTTTAGAATTCATCGATTCAAAGAGATCTGAGATTAAGAAATGCAGCAAAGTGATTTTCGGCCGAAGCTTAATCACAGTTAAAATTACGAAAGATCATTTAATTACACACTCTTCTCCCCGGAGATTTTCAGAACAAGAAAGGCCACGGAAAACCCATGACCTTAATCCGTCAGCTGGCGGATGAGACACTGAGTCCCCTGGCTTATTTTTGCTTCAGCTTTGCCTCCATGCACAGTGTGGCATGGGGTACGGCGCGGAGACGCTCCTTGCTTATGAGCTGGCCTGTCTCGCGACAGATGCCGTAGGTTTTGTTCTCTATGCGTACCAGGGCAGCCTGCAAGTGCTGTATGAACTTCAGCTGACGCTGTGCGAGCCTGCCGGCCTCTTCTTTTGACAGTGTGGTTGCACCCTCTTCCAGCACCTTGAAGGTGGGCGAGGTATCCATCGTATCGTTGTTATCCTCGTGGGTTATGCTTGCCTTGAGGACATCATAATCCCTCCTGGCTTTCTCGAGTTTTGCCATGATGATCTGCCTGAATTCCTCCAGCTCCTCATCCGAATATCTTGTCTTTTCTGCCATGGCTACCGGTGTTAGTATTATCCGGCAAATGTAATACAAAATATGATATATTCTTCATTAATGATTGGAGGCAATTATACCCTGGGGATTCAAGAACTGTGGTATAGTGCACAAAGGCATAATCAGCCTCGCAGAGGCTGAAGAATTGTAGAATAGTGCACAAAGGCGCCCCCAGCCTCGTAGAGGCTGAAGAATTGTAAAAGAAGACCCCTAAAAAACCTCCCCCATACCCATCTTTAGAAACTCCTGCCATGGCATGCCGCTATCCCCGATGAGCATCACCCTGGCATGCGGATATTCCTTCCTGAACTGCTCCAGCCCTGATCTGTTTCGCGTCCTTCCGCTTTTTACCTCCAACGCCAGAATATTCTCATCTCTGACCAGTACAAAATCGACTTCCATATTACCTTTTCTCCAATAAAAAAGCCTGTAATAGCCCTTCATGTGGCCGTCGAGCAGATGTGCTCCCACGGAAGATTCCACATATCTTCCCCATTTATCAGGATGTTCTCTGATACCTCTGAAAAGTTCAGTATCTGACGAGCTCATAAGGGCAGTATTGTGTACCATAAACTTCGGGCTCGAAGATCGTTGCCTGGCAACACTCCCTGAATACTTTTCAATACCTGAAAGTAATCCCGCAGATCCAAGAAGTGTCAGATAATGCGACAAAGTCGTTGTGTTACCGGAATCCTGCAACTGCCCAAGCACTTTGGTATAAGAGAGCTCCATCCCTGAATACCTGACTCCCATCTCGAAGAGACGGCGCAAAAGAGCAGGCTTATCCACCCTTGTCAGCATCAGGATATCACGCGAGATACTGGTCTCAACAATTGAATCGCTGAGATAACGCTTCCATCTTATTTCATCATCAACAATCGCTGCCGAGCCGGGATATCCTCCATACCAGACATACTCTTCAGGGCTCCAGCCAAAGGCCTCCTGCATCTCCTTAAGGGTCCAGTGACCCATATAGGTCACCTCAAACCTTCCTCCAAGGGACTCTGTCAGTCCTTCCTGAAGGAGGAGCCTCGATGAACCCGAGATAATGAGTTTCAGCGAAATTTTATTCCAGGTGTCCTCATCCCAGAGCTTCTTTACCGTCTCGCTCCAGTTTTCCAACTTCTGGATTTCATCAATGACAAGAACAAGTTCTGCCGTGTCTTCAGTCAGCAGTTTATGTCGTGCCGCCTCCCAGTGTTTTTCTATCCAGATCGCACCCTGAGGCCCCGCTCCGTCAGCTGATATATAATGCGAAGGAATTTCAAGCCTGTCAAGCAACTGACTGATAAGAGTGGTTTTTCCTACCTGCCTGGGGCCTGTAATGACCTGGATGAAGTTTCTTTTCTCTTTTATCCTGGCTTCAAGCTGCTTAATTACCGACCTTTGAAACATATTGCTTAATTTTACTAAATATAGTGAGTAAATTTACCAGATATAACTCGTAAATGCAAATTTAATTACTGGTGGATCCCGCTTTTACAATTCTTTATCGCCTGCAGCGATCAGAGGGGGTTCCCTGCCTTGTACAATTCTTTATCGCCTACAGCGATTATGGGAGGCTCCCTGCCTTGTACAATTCCTGATACGATACACAAAATCTCACTGCTGCCTATTGCCTCTTGCCTCCCCTGCAAGCCGGCTGCTTCGCGTAAATGACCCACCGGGTCATTTACAATCGCTCGCACCTCTACTGCCTTATTTTCCAACTTTTACTAACTTTGCACGCTGTTTACAAAATAGGTAGAGCTGTATGTCTAAGAAATTTCCCGAGTATAAGGGCCTTGACCTCCCGAAGGTGAGCAACGCGGTGCTGAAGATGTGGGATGATCATGATACTTTCCGCAAGTCGTTGCGCAGTCGCGACGGCAAGGGCGAATACGTCTTCTTCGAGGGGCCCCCCTCGGCCAACGGCATGCCCGGGATCCACCACGTAATGTCACGTGCCATCAAGGACACCGTCTGCCGTTTTCGTACGATGCAGGGCTACGAGGTCAAACGCAAGGCGGGATGGGACACCCACGGCCTGCCCGTCGAACTCGGCGTGGAGAAGTCGCTCGGCATCACCAAGGAAGATATCGGCACGAAGATCACCGTTGACGAATACAACAAGGCCTGCCGCAAGGACGTGATGAAGTACACCGATGCGTGGGAAGACCTCACACGCCACATGGGGTACTGGATCGACATGGACAACCCCTACATCACATACGACAACAGGTACATAGAGACACTCTGGTATCTGCTCAAACAGCTCTATAACAAGGGATTACTCTACGAGGGCTACACAATACAGCCCTTTTCTCCCGCCGCCGGCACCGGTCTCAGCTCGCACGAGCTCAACATGCCCGGATGCTACAGGGACGTGAAGGACACCACCTGCATCGCCCTCTTCAGCCTCATCCGCAATGCGAAATCGGAGTTCCTCTTCAAGGGCATCGATACCGACGGCGTGAAGATAATGGCCTGGACCACAACACCCTGGACCCTTCCTTCAAATACCGCCCTGGCTGTAGGTCCGGATATCAAATATGTCCGTGTGCGCACAGCGAACCCGTATACATCGGAACCCATCACCGTAATCCTGGCCGGGGAGCTCATCCCGTCAATCTTCCCGGCGGACAAGAAGCTCGAATATACCGTCACCGGGACTTATAAGGGTTCCGAGCTCAAAGACATTGATTACGAACAGCTTATCGACTGGGTAAAACCCGACGACGGCGCATTCCGGGTGATAACCGGCGATTTCGTAACAACAGTTGACGGTACCGGTATTGTGCATATCGCTCCCACCTTCGGCGCAGACGACTACCGCGCAGGGCGCGAGCACGGCATCCCGCCGCTGATGGTGATGATGTCCGACGGCTTCATGGGCCCGATGGTCGACCGTCGCGGACGCATGGTGCCGATGGATGACCTCGACCAGGCTTTCGTGGCAACACATGTCAACACCGCCACCTACGGTCGCTTTGCGGGACGGTACGTCAAGAACGAATATGACGACACCATCCCGGAAGGCGCAGATACGATCGACGTGGACATCGCCGTGATGCTGAAGCAGCAGGGCAAAGTGTTCCGCATTGAGAAGCAGATACACACCTACCCGCACTGCTGGCGCACCGATAAACCCGTTCTCTATTACCCGCTCGACTCGTGGTTCATCCGCACCACCGCACTGCGCGAGCGGATGATTGAGCTCAATGACACTATCAACTGGAAACCCTCCAGCACCGGCACCGGCCGCTTCGGCAAGTGGCTCGAGAACCTGGTCGACTGGAACCTGTCGCGCTCCCGCTACTGGGGAACACCGCTCCCCATCTGGATGACCGAGGACCGACAGGAAGAGATATGTATCGGTTCAGTGGCCGAACTGAAGATAGAGATAATCCGCAGCATCGATGCGGGGTATATGCAGCGAAACCCGCTGGAGAACTTCGTTGAGGGCGACTTCTCCACCGAAAACTACTCGCTGCTTGACCTACACAGGCCGTACGTAGATGATATAGTCCTGGTCAGCGCCACCGGTCGCCCGATGCGTCGCGAGACCGACCTGATAGACGTCTGGTTCGATTCGGGAGCGATGCCTTATGCTCAGGCGCACTGGCCGTTCGAGAACAAGGAGAACTTTTCTGAAATGTTCCCGGCCGACTTTATCGCCGAAGGCGTCGATCAGACGCGCGGATGGTTCTTCACGCTGCACGCTATCGCCACGATGATCTCCGATTCAGTTTCGTTTAAAAATATAATATCCAACGGCCTGGTGCTCGACAAGAACGGCAACAAGATGTCGAAGCGCCTCGGCAACGCCGTCGATCCCTTCTCCGCGCTGGCAACACACGGGGCGGATCCGCTGCGCTGGTACATGCTTACAAACGCACAGCCGTGGGATAACCTTCGCTTCGACATATCCGGTGTGGAGGAGGTGAAGCGCAAATTCTTCGGGACCTTATATAATACATACTCTTTCTTTGCGCTCTACGCGAACGTGGACGGGTTCACAGGTCGCGAGCCGCAGGTGCCGATGGAGCGGCGTCCGGAGATCGACCGCTGGATAATCTCGCTGCTCAACACGCTTGTGAAGGAGGTGACGGAGCGGTATGACGAATATGACATCACGCCGGCCGGCCGCGCCATTTCCGGGTTTATGACCGAGAATCTCTCCAACTGGTACGTGCGCCTCAACCGCAAGCGCTACTGGGGCGGCGGGATGGATGACGACAAGCTCTCTGCATACCAGACTCTTTATACATGTCTGGAGACCGTGGCTCTGCTGGCATCACCCATTATCCCCTTCTATGCTGATCGCATTTTCACCGACCTGAATGCCCTGAGCGGCAGGTACAGCGAAGAGTCCGTGCATCTGGCGCCCTTCCCTTCCTATGATAAGAACCTGATAGACAAGGACCTCGAGGAGCGGATGGAGATAGCCCAGAAGATGTCGTCGATGATCCTGGCGCTGCGGCGCAAGGTGAACATCAGGGTTCGCCAGCCGCTGGCGAAGATCATGGTGCCTGTGACTGACAACGGGTTCCGCCAGAGGTTCGAGGCGATGCGGCCGCTGATACTTGCCGAGGTCAACGTCAAGGAGGTGGAGTATGTGGACGACACCGCCGGCATTCTGGTGCGTCGCGTGAAGCCTAATTTTAAACTGCTCGGCCCGAAGTTCGGCAAGCAGATGAAGGAGGCCGGCGCTGCAATCATGGCCATGACGCAGAGCGAGATAGCGCAGTTCGAGCGCGACGGCTCCCGCGACCTGCTTCTTGGCGGCGTGGCTCATACCGTGACCACCGGCGAGGTGGAGATCATCTCCGAGGATATCCCGGGATGGCTTGTGGCCAACGAGGGGAAGCTGACCGTGGCGCTTGACATCACTGTGACTGAGGAACTGCTGCACGAGGGCATTGCCCGCGAGTTTGTGAATCGCATCCAGAACATCCGCAAGGAGAGCGGGTTTGAGGTGACTGACAAGATCAGGGTGGTTATTGAGGATCTGCCTTTTGTCTCCGCCGCCGTGCAAAAGCACTCTGACTATATTGCGTCCCAGACGCTGGCGCTGGAGGTTACTCTTGCCCCCGCCGCCGCCATCACCGGTCCCTCTGCCCGCGAGACGGACATTGAGGAGCAGGTGGTGAAGGTGCTTGTGGAGAAAGTCTGAGGAATTGCGAATTGCGTCCCGATCCGCCAGCCGGCGAATGCGGGATTGATCCTGCTCCTTCGTCGCAGGCTCAAATTTGCGAATTAGTGCTCGAGGGTTGCAGACCCCAGGGAGTTGCGAGTTGCGAGTTGCGAGTTTCGAATTTGTGCCACGAGGGTCGTAGACCCCGGGGAGTTGTAACCTATAAACAAAAAAGGGAATATAAGGGAATGCTTCTGATATTATTCTCATTCCCAAAATTTTTGAATGAAACCCGGTAAGAAAACGGTGGTGAATACCTCTTAATAAATTCTGCAAGACTTTTAGAGCGCACATTATCTCCTGATTTAACCTCAACAGGTATCACATTCCCATCTTTCTCAATTACAAAATCCACCTCGGCCCGGCCCTGCGACTCCCAATAGTATAGATCATAATCAGATGATGAAAGCGCTACGGCGACACTATTCTCTGTGATAGCTCCCCTGAATCGGTCGCTTGCCCTTGCAAGGTATTCCTTTGCGGTAATTCCGGTCATTGCAGTCAATAATCCCGTATCAGAATGATACAGCTTAAAGGCAGTTTGATCTTCAAAGGTTGAGACAGGAAATCGTCCTTCAGATATTCTCTGACAAGCAGTTACAACACCAGCTGCCTTCAGCCACTCTATTGCCGTCCCGTAATCCGCAGATCTTGCACCACTTCGTATTGTTTTATATTGAAACTTATGGTTCTCTTTAGCAAGCTGTGCCGGTAAAGATCCATATGCAGCCATGATCCGGACCGTCTCATTCTTGTCTGCATATCTGGCCATATCAGCAATATACGCGCTGTTGATGCTTTTCTTGAGAACGTCCAACATCGGGGTATCACCGGTTTCGCTATGCTCCTTCACCACCTGTGGCATACCTCCGGTGTAAATGAAGGTACGGTAAAAATCATTGAACATTTCATGAAGGGAGCATTGTGTAAATTCATTGAAAGAAGCCCTGATCATTTCTGCAGCATCCTTTCCTCTAACTGCCCATAAATATTCCTCAAAATCAAGGGGGTACATCCTTATAGCGTCAACCTTACCGACTGGATATGAACTATTATCACGGTTTATATAAACCCCCAGGAGCGAGCCAGCTGCTATAACATGGTATCCGGAGGCTTCTTCGCAAAAATATTTCAGGGAAGTTAAAGCTCTGCTGCAGGATTGTATTTCATCAAAGAACAGGAGTGTTTTTCCCTGAACTACAGGTTCTCCGGTGAGTACAGATAATTCTTTAATTATACGAACCGGGGAAAGATCACGATCAAAAACACGCGAAAGCTCATTATTGCTCTCAAAATTCAGGTAAAGCATATTACTGAAATGTTTCCTGCCAAATGCAGATATCGAATATGTCTTTCCCACCTGCCTGGCGCCTTGTACAATCAATGGCTGCCTATTCTTGCTTTTCATCCATTGCTGCAGCTTTGTTTCGATCTTTCGTTCCATTTTATGTTATATCATTACACTTTAATGATCGTAATAATGCAATATTACAACACTTTTTCGACCTTACAAGCATTAGAATGATATAATTATCAAGCTTGGCAGATCTTCCCGGGCATAGCTGTCCAACACCATCCAACAACATTTAATATCTTTGCACGAAACAAAATACTGTCATTATGTTTTCAGGAATAGTAGAGGAAGCGGCACCGGTGGTGCGGATTGAAAAGGAAAAAGATAACATTCACATAACCATGCGATGCTCATTCACCCATGAGCTGAAGATTGACCAGAGCGTGTCGCACAATGGCGTCTGCCTCACTGTGGTGAAGAAGGAGGGCGATACCTACACGGTTACCGCCATCCGCGAGACACTCGACAAGACCAACCTCGGGCTGCTCAAGCCGGGCGACAAGGTCAACCTGGAACGGAGCACCCGCCTCGACGGACGCCTCGACGGTCACATGGTTCAGGGACACGTCGACCTGACCGCGGTGTGCACCTCGGTGCGTGAAGCAGAAGGTTCATGGTATTATACATTTGAATACGAACCAACCTCGCCCGAGCATATCACCGTTGAGAAGGGCTCGGCCAGCGTGAACGGAGTGAGCCTTACCGTTGTCAACTCAAAGAACAAATCATTTGAGGTGGCCATCATTCCATTCACCTGGGAGGTCACAAACTTCCATCAGATAAAAGTCGGCACCATTGTCAACATCGAGTTTGATATTCTCGGCAAATACATTGCGAAGATTGTCAGGCAGATCCTGGACAAGGATGGAAACTAGGCCACCATGCAAGGGAAAAAGGTCGTAGACCTTTCAGAATTGTAGACCAGAATGCCCTCCGTCATCCCCGGACCTCCGTTTCAGGGTGGTTCGGGCATGTTGTTTATTGCAACTATTTTTCTTGCCTTCAAGTGCGATTCCTTAATATTTTTTACTATCTTGCCTTGGTCTGTTTCGCTGCAGACATCTGCTCTCATTATTAATTATAGTTTGCTTGTTTAATCATTAAACCTCAAACAAATGAAAAAGATGTCCTTATTTCTTTTAAGTGTGATGCTGTTGATAGCATGTGAAAACCAACCTGCAGATGACCATGGTGTCATACCAGATCTAAGTTCCTATGAAATAGGTAAGATGCATAACGAAGCTCTCGCTTATTATCACAGTAAAAACACAGATTTAGTTGCACCTGACGAAGTCATGCGCTTTATGGAAGATTTTTTAATTTCAAATAAGAACCTTGATAGGGAGATTGTTATGGAAGGAACGAAAAAGATCATGTCCACCCCGGAATACAATTTGATGTTCAATTCTAAATCATCCATCGATCAAAATAATATCTTAGCATACCTGGATGCGGTAAAGAAGAACATGAATGCTTCAGACAAATTAATAAATACATTAAGGCAGGCATTTGTCTTGGGAGTAGAAGCCAGTCCCGCTGAGGCTAAACTTTTTATTATCAATAATATTCAAAATAGATCATGGTCGGGTATTGATAAAGATTTGGCATATGTATTTTCAGATGTGTTTTTACATTCATATGACTATTGGACAAAAACAACCGAAAAAAAACTCAAAAAATCCACTCTGATCATTCTCTATGACGCAGGAGGTGCTATACATGGAATGATTTTCGGTCCAATATTTTCAATTATCGAAAGTGCTGCGCTATCTGCAGTGGTAAGCGAAAAGTATCCTGAATGAGATTACTCAAATAAATAACATTACTAAAGATGAAAGCAGATACAGGAATTAGTGGTTACTCTGTAAAAGTTGCCGGGATCATTATTAGCGGAATAAGCCTGATTGGATTCACTCTGTGCAAAATAATTGATTATGACCCAACGATTATTGAAAACCTGCATCTTTCCAGATTTTTTGCTCTTTTGTTTTCTTGTGGTCTGGTCCTCTTTGTTTTTTCAAAAGACAAGAATAATGTTGATAGCTACATCCACAACACAAACATGATCAGCAGGTATTTCCTGACAGCTTTATACTCCTGTCTTATTGCGTTCAACCTCATTCAGTCTATGAATGATGACTATACAATTGATGTTCTGGTTCTAATCCTATTCTTTCTTATTCTACAGATAATTTATACAGTGGTAATTCAGTTTCACAATTTGTCGAAAAAGAGTTTCTACGTCTTTTCCACTGTAATCTTTGTGATAGGATTGATTTTATTATTACTTCTTTAGAGAGCAGATACACCTGATTTGATCCAGGACAAATAAATCGCTTAAAAGTGTCTCAGAAAGTGAGATCCCTGGTAAGACTGATTACAGCTTTTAAGGCAAAATAGTGGCTTAAATGCATTCTAAACAGTCCGGGAGGTCCGGGTCCTTGCAACGAAAGACCCGGACCTTTGCTTCTAAAAATAACAATCACTCTCTTTAATCAGACCACCCGTAAAGGTTGGTGCAACAATTAATATCTTTACCACGCATTAACAGGATCATGAACAGAAAGATAATCGTTGCAATCACCGGAGCCAGCGGGGCGATCTATGCCGTGAAGCTGCTGGAGCGGTTGCGGGGGCTACAGGCTGCGGGCAGAGTGCAGGGGGAGCACTTGAAGG
>DFYY01000037.1:145189-156728 GCA_002383485.1 Bacteroidales bacterium UBA4070
AGAGAGCAGGAAGAGCACTTGAAGGGGCTGCAGGCTGCGGGAAGAGAGCAGGAGGAGCACCTGAAGGGGCATACCGGGCATACCGGGCAGGCCGGGAAAGTGTGGCAGCCGCACCAGCTGCCGGAGCGGCCTGCAGAGATTGCCGTCATCCTCACCGGCAACGCCGAGGAGATAATGCTCTACGAGACCGGCGCCGGATATAAACCATCAGGCACCGAAAAGCTGTGGAACAACCAGGACTTCAATGCACCTTTCGCCTCCGGCTCATCATCCTATGACACAATGATAATCTGTCCTGCCTCGATGGGAATGGTGGGGCGCATCGCCCACGGCGTCTCCGATGACCTCATCACCAGGGCGGCAGACGTGATGCTGAAAGAGCGTCGCCGGCTGATACTGGTGCCCCGCGAGACACCCTACAGCCTCATACATATAAATAATATGGAGCTGCTGACCGAGGCCGGCGCCGTCATCTGCCCGGCAACACCCTCCTTCTACAGCCGCCCGCAGACAATTGATGACCTGGTGATGACGGTAATTGACAGGGTTCTGACACTGGCAGGATTCACAATTGATACTTACAGGTGGAACGAGAAGGAGAGCACACAAGAGTGACTCACAACTGATCTCCGCCAGGTGCGCCGGACAGGATTACTTAAACGGCAACTACTTATACCAGACATCTTCCCATGGAACAAGAAGTACTGCACAAAAGAATCAGATCGCTATTCCGCAGGCACCACCTGATGAGCATCGCCACCATCAGTGAGCAGGGGCCATGGTGCGCATCGTGCTTCTATGCCCGGGATGAGGAGAACAACACGCTGGTAATAACCACCGATCCCGCTACAAGGCACGGCGCGGAGTTCCGCAGCAATCCCCGGATTGCCGGTACTATCGCCCTCGAGACGATGCGCGTCGGCCGCATCCGCGGTGCCCAGTTCACAGGCATCATCAGCGAACCCTCCGGCGATGACCTTCGCCGTGCGAAAAGCATCTACCTCAGGCGCTTCCCTTACGCTGCCCTGGCAGAAATCCACCTGTGGGTCATAACCCCTGACCACATCAAACTCACAGATAACAGGCTGGGGTTCGGGAAAAAAATCATCTGGACATCAGGTGACAATCTGATCGAGCCTCCCGGCCAGATATAACGGGAGTGAAATCAGATTATAGATAAGCTCTTTCTTCCCCGGTAAATTCACCCTGGCTGAAAGATCATTGCCTACCGACGGAGTATCAGCATTGAATCTGATACCTGTGGGTTTATTCTTTTCCGCCAGAAAGACATGCAGTGACTTCAGAGTTCCTCTTTTACCGGATTTTATTTCAACGGGATAAACCCTGTTCCCAACCTGGTACAGGCAGTCAATTTCCGCATTTGAATTCTTCGCTTCCCGGATCCAGTAGTACAATTGCTGCTCGCTGTAGGGTTGTCCGCTGGCAAGCAATTCCTGGAAAACAAACTGCTCTGCCATCGCCCCCTCAAATTCTGTTGCCAGGTTTTTGATATCCAAAAGTTTAATGCCTGCAATATGACCCAGAATCCCGATATCGAAAAATAAAGGTTTGAATACGTCATTGTCCTGCAACCGCGACAGTGGCACCTCAGAAGATCTAGTGTGCCTGACGAGATGAATTATCCGGCTCATTTCCAGTTTCAGCAAAGCATCCTTTAGCAAGGCTGACGGAACATTCCTGTTTACATTAACATATTTCACCTTTCTGCCGATGTTATTTGCCACGTAATGCAACACATCCCTCAAATGCTCCTGCTGTTTCCTTGTACCATATTTCGAAAAATCGTACTCTATCGAGGTAATCAATGAGGAATGGATCTTGTCTATGCCTGAGAGATCCCTGGTTTTAAGGTAATAATCTACTGCCTCGGGCATACCTCCTATGAAGAAGTATAACCGAAGCATCTCAAGAATCCGATTATGAATGGCCAGGCTGAAGTCTCCGTTAACAGTAAACCCGTTAATAAAGCCGAACAGCCCGTTTTCTCCAGCCTCCGTCAGAAATTCAGAAAAACTTAACGGGTACATATATGCAAAATCAAGCCTGCCGACAGGCATTGAATACTGCAATTCATTCAGAGTGTGATCAAGCAGGGAACCTGCACAGATAATATGCAATCCTGGTCTCTGTTCGTAAAAATAACGCAGAGCAGCGATTGCCCTGGGGCACGCCTGGATTTCATCAATGAATAACAGCGTATGCTCATCTTCAACAGGGACCTGGTACAGTACAGACAATTCATTCACTATCTGTTCAGGCCGTAGACTTTCAAACACTGAATGGATATTCCTGTCCTGTTCCAGGTTAACCTTAAGCAGATAATGGTAATTCTCTCCGGCGAACTTCTCTATGCTGTATGTTTTTCCGACCTGGCGCGCACCCCTTACCATTAAAGGCTTTCGGTTCCGGCTGGTTTTCCAGGTAAGAAAATAATCATCAATCTTCCTGTTCATCATTACCTCATTTATGGTTTAAATATAGTAACAAATATTGGATTTACAAAACTATACATTCATTCACTATTGGATTTCATGTATTATATGCAATTTATACAATTGGATTATAAAGAATCATTATCAGGTGAAGCACTCAGCAGAGTTCATGACAATCGCCTTTTTTAGTACCTTTATCCTCCCATGATTGACCACTCCACCATAGAACGAATCTTCGATGCGGCACAGATAACCGACGTCGTCTCCGAATTCGTTTCGCTAAAGCGAAGAGGGGTCAACTACCTGGGTCTCTGCCCGTTCCATAACGAGAAGACACCCTCCTTTACCGTCTCGCCTGCCAAGGGAATCTTCAAGTGCTTCGGCTGCGGCAAGGGGGGCAACGCCGTCAACTTCATCATGGAGCACGAGCACCTCTCATACCCCGAGGCGCTCCGCTGGCTGGCGAAGAAATACCACATCGAGATAGAGGAGAAGGAGGTCACTCCTGAGGAACTGGCCAAACAGAACGAACGCGAGAGCATGCTCGTTGTCACCCAGTACGCCGCCCGCCTTTTTTCCGAAAACCTCTTCCACGGCCACGAGGGGATGACCCTCGGCTTATCATATTTCCGTGAGCGCGGTTTCGGCGATGCCATCCTTCGCAAGTTCGAGGTGGGTTACTGCAACGAGCGGCGCGATGACTTCACGAAGAAGGCCATTGCCGCGGGATATAAGTCGGACTACCTTGTGATGAGCGGCCTGACAATTGACAGGGAAGGTTATCTCTTTGACCGTTTCGCAGGGCGAATCATGTTCCCCATCCACTCCCTCTCCGGGCAGGTGCTGGGCTTTGGCGGCCGCATCATCAAAACCGACCCGAAGGCAGCCAAGTACGTCAACACGCCCGAGACCGAGATTTATCACAAGAGCCGCATTGTCTACGGCATCTTCCAGGCACGCCAGGCTATCATCAAGGAGGACCGCTGTTACCTGGTGGAGGGATACACTGACGTCCTCTCAATGCACGAGTCAGGCGTGGAGAACGTGGTGGCATCGTCCGGCACCGCCCTGACGCAGGAGCAGATACGGCTCATCAAGCGGTTCACCCCAAACATCACGATGCTCTACGACGGCGACCCGGCCGGCATCAAAGCCTCCATCCGCGGTACCGACATGGTCCTCGAGGAGGGGATGAACGTCCGCATCGTCATGCTGCCCGACGGTGAGGACCCCGACTCCTGGTCCAGGAAAACATCAGACGAGGAGTTCAAACGCTACCTGAAGGAGAACGAGACCGACTTTATAAAGTTCAAAACCAGGCTCTTGCTTGATGAGGCGCAGAGCGATCCCGTCAGACGCGCCAACCTTGTCCGCGAGGTGGTTCGCTCCATAGCCGTCATCCCCGACCAGATCACCCGCACGGTCTATGTGAAAGAGTGCAGCACGCAGCTCAACATGCCCGAGGAGGTGATTCTCGACGAGGTCATGAAGCTGCGCAACCAGGACAGCTTCCGCAACCGCAACTCGTGGCCGGCACAGGACAGCGCTTCGGGAAGCCTGCAGGATATGCCGGGCACCGCCGCAACATCGACATCAACATCAGCATCGCAGCGGCAGCGCAAAAAGGAAGAGACATCATTCTACTCCGAGCGCGAGATCCTTCGCCTTCTGATCCGCTACGGCGCCGAGGTGCTCACCCGCGAGCTCGACAAGGAGACAGGCATCGAGACAATCACCACCGTAGCCGATTACATCATCACAGAGATCAATGACGACGGGCTGAAGTTTGAAAATGAGCATTTCGCCGCGATGTTCGAGGAGATCGCCTTCAGCGTCGGGCAGGGGCTGATACCCGGAGACACCCATTTCGTTCATCATGCCAATCCCGTCATCAGCGCTCTGGTGGTTGATATGCTGACGGAGCAATACACCCTGAGCCGCATCTGGGGCAAGCACGGCGCATACGTCGAGACAGAGGAGATGAAGCTGAAGGAGATGGTCCCCGACGCGGTACTGAAGTTCAAGGGCGATAAGATCAAGGTGTTGCAGAAGGAGATACGCAGAGCGATGACGGAGGCCGGCGACGATGACGAGAAGGTCGCCGCCCTCCAGGAGCAGTACAAGGCGATGACCTCGCTGCAGAAAAAAATATCCACCGGCCTCGGCGGCAGGCTGATTATCTGACCGCTGGCTCTTCAATTCTTGATGGCCTACAACCATCTGACTGCAGACTTTTTCTTAACTTGGTGCAAATTTCTGCAAACAATGAGACAATTGCTGCCTTTAACCGTTGCCCTGTGCACCTTGATATGCATCACCGCATCGTGCAACAGGACAGAAAAGGTCACGAAGGCACCCGCACCCGTCTTCTCCACATACCTGCCCGACTCCCCCGCAGACACCACCCGCGCAAGAGAGATATACTACGGCCTCCTCACACCTGTCGAGGTATGCAACATATTCGAACGGCTTGGCGTCCCGTTCAATGACACAATCATCCTGCCCCCCGAAAACCGCGATCTGTACATGAGCAGCTACAAGGCCGCCATGAACCTCGGCGTCTACGGCGTTGATATGGGCTATATTAAGCTCTTCGGCATCAACAGGCAGACAATGAACTACTTCAGCACAATCAAAACACTCAGCAACAGGCTCAACATGCCTGACACATTTATCTCCGACGCCATCCGCAGCCTCAATTCAGACATGAGCAACGCCGACTCGGTCACAATGCTGATGAATGACGCCTACGCGAAGATCGACGAGCACCTGCGCCAGGAAGGGAGCGAGGGAACCCTCGGGCTGATGCTTATGGGAGGATGGATAGAGGCGATGTACCTCGCCACACAGCTGGCTTATGACCCTGCAAACCCGGACCCGCAGGTGGTGGGCAAGATAGCCGAGCAGAAATACTCGCTCCTCTCCCTGCTCAGCTTCATGAAAAACTATTACAGTGATCCGATGGTGGTCTTTTACACCAAGAAACTGAAGTATCTCAATCGCTGGTTTGATACGTTCGAGATTTATTATCAGCCGGGCGATGTCACTGTTGACACGCTCCGGCAGGTCATCACCACAAAGGGAACGGAGATGACCGTCACCGTGGGGACGCTGAATGAGATACGTGATTACGTGGCGAGGCTCAGGGCCGAGATCACAGCGGTATGAACCGAGGCCCTTGTAATCACAGCGGCATGAACCGAGGCCTCCGAGATCACAGCGGTATGAACCGAGGCCCCTGTGATCACAGAAGCCAGGCAGGGTCTGTAAGACAACAGAAGCCCGGCAGGGTCTGTGAGTGAACAATGCATTCTGAAGGTAACTATAAACACTTATACTATGAACCGTCCTCTTCTCAAGGTCGCGGCCGTTGTTGCCGTCGTTGTCATTGTTGCTGCAGCTGTTGTCTCCTGCGGCAAGGGTAAGAAGGAGCCCGGCGCCAGCGGCCCCGGAGCCGCCTCGCCCGCCGTAACCGTCATTGACAAGGGCTTCAGCAGCTACATCTCCGCCTACACCTCGGGGACAGTGCCTGCCAACGGCACGCTCCAGGTGGTCCTCACCCCCGGGTTTGCCGCCACCGCCAATCGCTCCCGCACACAGAGCCTCTTCACATTCACCCCGGCGGTGAAGGGCGAGGCGGAGTGGGCCGACAGCCTCACGCTCGTCTTCAAACCCTCGCGGCCGCTGGCGCCGGGCACAGCATACCAGGGCACCCTCGACCTGGGCAAACTCGCAGACATCGAGGAACGCTTCAGCCTCTTCCCGCTCAGCTTCCGCACCGTGGAGAAAAACTTCACCGTCAACCTCAATCCCGTTACGGTTGACCTCCCCGATGGTAACACCTACTCGATCTCCGGCACTGTTGTAACAGCAGACTACACTGACAATGAGGAGGTTGAGAAATACCTTACCGCCCGCGTCGGCAAAAGCGATGAAACAATCACTTGGGAACACTCCGGCAACAACGTTCATGCTTTTTCAATTGAAAAGATACGCAGAGCGAAGGAGGAGAGTACCCTCACGGTGGCATGGAACGGCAATGCCTACGGGATCAAGACGAAGGGCGATCTCGCCGTGACAATACCTGCCGAGGGTGTCTTCACCGTCACCGATGTAAGGGTCAGCGCCGGCGAAAGCAAGACCATCGAGATCTTCTTCTCCGACCTGATCGATGCCACCGGCGAACTCGACGGCATGGTCACCACCGACCCGCAGCATCCGCTCACCGTCAGCGCCGAGGCCAACAAGCTGCTTGTCATCCCCGGTGAAAACATAGTCGGGGTGGTGGAAATTACTGTTGACGGCGTTCTTCGAAACACCCGCGGCCAGCGGCTGGAGGAGGCCGTGAAGCGCAGTATCAACTTCACCCCGGTGGAGCCCGGCATCAGGTCAGCCGGCCGCGGCGTCATCATGCCCTCATCGGGAAACCTCATCTTCCCCTTCCTCGCCGCCAACCTCAGCGCCGTCGATCTGACAGTCATCAAGATCTTCGAGAACAATCTGCCATACTTCCTGCAGCAGAACAGCATGGGCGAGGCATCGCGCTACAGCGGAGAGATCAGGCAGTTCGGACGGCCCGTCTACCGCGGTCGCATCGACCTCACCGGCGGAGCCGGCTTCGACCCGAACAAGTACAACCTCTTTACTATCGACCTGGCCAACTACATCGAGCCCGAACCGGGAATACTCTACCGGATCGAGCTCGGGATGCGCCCGTCATACTCGCTCTATCCATGCACCGGCGAGCGCAAACCCTCCAGATACGAGGAGATGCTTGATCTTGCCGACCAGGACCGCGCATGGGAAGGGTCGGAGGATTATTATTCTCTCTCCGAGGAGGGAATTTTCTACAATTATGCTTACAACTGGCGTGAGAATGAGAACCCCTGCAGTGATGCATTCTACAATCCCGAAAAGAAACTGGTAAGCAATATCCTTGCCTCCGACCTGGGAATCATTGCCAAGAGCGGCACTGACAACAGCCTCAGGGTCTTCATCCGCGATATCCGCACCGCTGATCCCGTTGACGCCGCCACCGTGGAGGTCTACGACTATCAGAACCAGCTGATGGGTACCGCCACAACCGACAAGGCAGGGATGGCCTCCGTTCCATGTCCCCGGAAACCCATCCTTGTAATAGCACGCAAGGACAAGAACCGCAACTATCTCTCGTTGCAGGATGGCAATGCCCTGTCAATGAGCTCATTCGATGTTTCCGGCGAGACTCCGCAGGATGGTATCCGTGCCTTCCTCTTCACCGAGCGCGATGTGCGCAGGCCGGGAGATTCTATCTATGTAGGAGTAATTGTCCGTGATCTCGGCAAGGGACTGCCACCCGGTCACCCGGTTCACTTCGAGCTTTACAACAATAAGGGTCAGCGCATCGACGAACAGGTTGCAACGCTGAACGACAGGGGGTTCCTGGCCTTTACAACTGTAACCTCCGATGATGCGGAGACCGGCAACTACCGGGCACAGGTGCGCATCGGCGCAGCCACTTTCACCCGAATCATCAAGGTCGAGACCGTCAAACCCAACAGGCTCAAGATAAAGCTCGACTTCCCGGGAGAGGTTGCCGGCGGTGAGACCAAAACCCTTCGCGGCAGCATGAAAGTTACATGGCTCAATGGCACCGTGGCCCGCGACATGAAATCGACCGTGGAACTCCTCCTCAAACCGGTGAAGACGAAGTTCGAGAAGTACGGGCAGTATAACTTTGACGATCCCGCCTCGCAGTTCTGGTTTGAAACACAGACGATCTTCGACGGCAGCATCAACAGCACCGGAGAGGCCACAGTCAGCTTCACCCCCGACGAGGAGATTCAGGCGCCGGGTATGCTCAACGCAATCTTCACTACCCGGGTGTTTGAAAAGGGCGGCGACGCCAGCATCACACAGACGGTCGTACCCTATGCTCCGTACCCGGCCTTCGTGGGGATGAACATCCCCGCCCTTGGCGCCACCGGGCGCGTGATCTTCACTGACAGACCCAACGAAATCAGGCTTGTGACCCTCGACAAGAACGGCAAACCCATCCGCAGCGAGGTGGAGATAAATGTCTACAAGCTCGACTACCGCTGGTGGTGGGAGTCGGACGATGAGTACCTCGGATCATACATCTCCCGCGGGCGCAGCAGCAACATCTTCTCCGGGACAATCACAACCACCGGCGGCGAGGGCAAGACCTCGTTCAGCATTGACAAGGAGCAGTGGGGCCGTTATCTTGTGCGGGCAACGCTCCCCTCGGGACATTCAACCGGCATGATTGTGCTGGTCGACTGGCCATGGGATTACGGCATGAAGCCCGGCGGCAATGACGGCGCCAGCCTGCTGCAGCTCAACACCGACAAGGAAAAATACAGCGTGGGCGATGAGATCAGCCTCACCTTCCCCTCGCCGGAGAACGGTCGCGCCATCGTCACGATTGAGAACAGCACATCCCTGCTTGACGTCACAGAGGTGAAGACGCAGGCCGGAAACACCGAGATCAGGGTGAAGGCCACCGCGGCCATGGCACCCAACGCATATCTCTATGTTACGATGTTACAGCCTCACTCACAGACTGTTAACGATGCGCCTGTGCGTCTCTACGGGGTCATCCCGGTGATGGTGGAGGACCCGGCCACAAAACTTGAGCCGGTCATCACGATGCCTGACAAGATCCGGTCGCAGCAGGAGGTTGAGATCCGCGTTGAGGAGAAGAACAGGCAGGAGATGACCTACACGCTCGCGGTGGTTGATGAGGGACTGCTTGATCTCACCGGCTTCCGCACGCCCGATCCCTGGAAGTGGTTCTTCGTGAAGCACTCCCTCGGGGTCCGCACGTGGGATCTTTATGATATTGTGTTCGGCGCCTTTGGTGGTAAGCTGGGTCGCGCCTTCGCGATAGGGGGCAGCGAGGCTGCCTTGGACCAGAGCAAGAACAGGGCACGCCGGTTCGAGCCGGTGGTGCGGTTCATCGGGCCCTTCACCCTCGCCCCGGGCAAGACCGGATCGCACAGGATACGGCTCCCGCAGTACACCGGATCCGTCAGGGTGATGGTGACGGCGGCCGGGAAGGGTAACAGCTTCGGCGCAGCCGAAAAGACAGTGACAGTCTCCGATCCGCTGATGATACTCGCAACGGCGCCAAGAGTGCTCTCGCCGGGCGACAAAGTGGCGCTGCCGGTGACGGTGTTCGCGCAGGAGACGGGGATCACCGATGTCAGAGTGACCGCCTCATCCAATGAGATGCTCAGCTTCACCGAGGCATCCGGTTCCGTGAAGTTCAGCGAGCCGGGCGACAGTGATCTTGAGCTTATGTTTAATACCGCAGAGCGACCCGGTGCCGCTGCCGTCACGGTCAGCGCCGAGGGCGGGGACGAGAAGGCAACATACAGCCTGAATATCCCAGTGCGGTCACCTAATCCGCCCGACAGGAGGGCCGAGACGAAAGTGATTGCTGCGGGCGAGACATTCTCGAAGAGCTTCACGCCCTTCGGGATGGACGGCACCGCGTCGGCCTCGGTGGAGATCTTCACACTGCCCTCTGTTAACCTCAGCAAACGCCTGGGGTACCTGACCTCGTTCCCGCACGGGTGCACCGAGCAGATCACCTCAGCTGCCTTCCCGCAGGTGTACCTCCCCGGGCTGCTTGGATCAAGCCTGGCCGATCCCGGCCTGGTACGCTATAATGTGCAGGAGGCGTTGCGCACCATCGCCTCGAGGCAGATCGCTTCGGGTGCTCTGACGCTGTGGCCCGGCGGACCGTACCCCGATGACTGGGTGACATCCTACGCGGGTCACTTCGCGCTGGAAGCGCAAAAAGCAGGCTATACACTGCCCTCGGGATTCCTGAACAAGTGGATCAGATACCAGAGTAAGCAGGCCTCGGCGTGGAGGTACCAGGAGCAGTACCGCTATACCGCCAACGATCAGGCGTACAGGCTCTTCACGCTGGCGCTGGCCGGTGCGCCGGACAAGGGCGCGATGAACCGCATGCGCGAGGTTACCACTCTGCCGTCGCTGGCACGCTGGTTCCTGGCTGCTTCCTATGCCGCCTCGGGACGGACGGAGGTGGCGCAGACGCTGATCGATGTGCGCAACCTTAAGACCGAAGATGACTATGTGCATCACTACTACGGCAGCAGCCTCAGGGATCAGTCGATCATTCTCTATACCCTTACCCGCCTGGGCAACAACGCCGAAGCGCTGGAGCTCTTGAAGACTGTGGCAAACGAGCTCAGCAGCAACTCGTGGTGCAGCACGCAGACCACCGCCTGGGGGCTGTTTGCATACATGAACTATGCGAAATCGGTGAAGGCCGACGGCAGCAGGGAGATGAAGGCGACGCTGGAGTTCAACGGAAAGAAGGAGAAGCTGTCTTCTGACGGCGGGGCGGTGCTTCGGACATTCAGCCCGGTGGCGACGAACAATATGGTGGTTGCGAATGTGAGCGACAGGCCTCTGTTTGTGACGTTTACCGAGGAGGGTGTGCCCACCACTGCCGACATGACAGTGAAGGAGAACAATCTCACTATGAAGGTTGCCTCGCTTGACATGGAGGAGAAGCCGGTTGATGTTACATCCCTGCAGCAGGGTTACAGTTTTGTGATGGCGGTGGATGTGACGAACACAACGTTCCGGCAGGTGTCGAACCTGGCGCTGACGCAGATGGTCCCCTCCGGGTGGGAGATACAGAACACACGGCTGTTTGAGGCCGGGTTGCAGATGAAGGAGGCGTCGTATGACTACCGCGATTTCCGTGATGACAGGGTTTATACCTATTTCACGTTACGGCCGGGTGAGACGAAGCAGTTTTTTATCATTCTGACCGCCTCGTACCGTGGCTCATACAGCATGCCCGCGGTGGTCTGCGAGGCGCTTTATGACGGTTCCGTCTCCGCCCGCCGGCCCGGGTTCCCTGTGGAGGTCAGGAAGTAGAGGAGGATGCCTGTAGAGCATCAGGAATTGTCGATGTGCGAGTTGCGAATTGTAGAGGAGACAGGAAGCAGTGGCGATGCTCGTAGAGCATCAGGAATTGTAAAAGGCATGTCCCACCCACCCCTCCTTTTGTTTTGGAGAGGCATGCTTATACAATTCTTCCA
>DFYY01000030.1 GCA_002383485.1 Bacteroidales bacterium UBA4070
AGCCGCACTCCAGCTTGTGTTAGAGCTGATGCTGAACGTAGTGCTTCCAGCCGCTGATCCCACATCCCTGTTTGCAGGAGTAATTGATAATGTGCTTATCCCGCTTTGCGTTACAGTAACATATTGAGGATCCACACCTGAGCCTGTTATTCTTATAGNNNNCAGCCGCACTCCAGCTTGTGTTAGAACTAATACTAAATGTGGTAATATCAGAATTTGATCCGACATTTTTGTTATTTGGGGTTACATACAGGTATGGAAGTGTATAATTTACAGTTAGTTTGGGATGATTACTGTTGGAGTATCCATAAATGGTGCCAGCATCGTCACCTTCACGTGCAGCAAAATATATTCCCCACCATCCATCATTATTTTGGACACTATTTTGAAGATAAACACAAGCAAGGCCGTTTAGATTGGTAGTATAACCACCTGTAGTTCTCATTGCGGGGGAACAATCTGCGTAAAAGATATTTGTTGAAGCTAAATCATTATTAATAGTGCCGACATTAGTCGATTCTAGTCTTGGATCAGATTTAAGGTGTACAATATAGAGACAATGCATAGCGGTAGAAGAGGCTTCTTTTGTATATGTTATCAGTTCAACTGAATTGATTGTTGCATTTTGAGGTATGGAAGAAATATTAAAAATAGCCCATCCAAAGAACCTATTGTTCAGAATATAATCGCCTGCTTTTATTTCATCATCTAATTTACCAGTGACCAGAGAGAATTGATTAACCCTACCAGTAGAAAACTTCTCAGTAGTGGTATTACATGTATATGTGTACGTCTGCCCTGAAACTATATAGGTATCTGCTAATAACAGACTAAAAATAAGTATTGAAGAGAGCTTTTTCATATGCGAGTTATTGAAATTCTATTTCAAGTCTTCTTAATATTCAGCCTTCGATTTGATGGTTTGTTTACCATTATCACGAGTGGGCATTTAAAACTCACTGATTATTAACCCTTTATTTTAAGTTCTTTGACACTATTGTAATCGCATCTTAAAATCTCTCCTTTTTGGGAGCTTTATCCGGCAATGAGATGCTGAGGATACGTAAGATTTCGTAGATTGAATGGCCAACTTTCAATTTGTAATCAACCAGGGCAACCAGACAAAAAGCGATGATTGCACTGTATATATGGATCTTTACTGTATTCATCGTTGTTACCTAGAAGGATTTAATTTTAAGATGTTGCTTCATCCATTTGAAGAACAGCTCTACTTCCCATCTTTTCTTGTAGAGAAAATAAGTTTCTGTGGCATTCAGCTCAGTGTTATTGGTCAGGCACACAAGGTCCTTATCATGCTCAGCATCATAGTATTTTATTCGTTGCAGCTTTGCAGGATATTCATATAATGACTTGTAACCAAGCAACCTGCCAACTGATCATGGATGTCACCTGTTGTTTTGTCTGCTGCCCACGGGTACATTCTGTGTAACTGGAGGTTTTCTTTGCTTTTATACGAAGAACGACCTGTCGTCAACTATTCTGTGCAATCTATGAAAGTCGGTGTAGTCTTTGTCGCTAACATAAAAGCTACCTCTCTCGCAAGGAATGAGCCTCATGATGTTAAGCATCATGTTGTGCTTTGGATAAAGCCGGGATTAAAGGTCTTAATTTCAAAGAGGGTGTGAAGTATTATCCCTCCCTTATGCTTCCTGAACTCAACCCACCAAAATATACTCAAACAAAGGTCTATGGTCGTGGATTCAAGTGCATAAACATTTCATCAATTGATATTTCAAAGTCATTCCTGTAATAGCTTCTGCGAGCTTCTTTAATCAGCACGTAGCCAAACTCGTCAAAAATCTTACAGTTTCTTTTCTCGTTTGCCGTACCAAGATTTCTGCTTGAGACATTCCAGCCAAAACCCAGATGATAGTACTTTAATTTTTGTGCCTAAAGGCTCAGCATCAAATCTCGCATACTGTTTCTTGAAGTCAGTTGCCCGAACACCATACAGAGCATTTGATTCCAGCATGTAATTGATCTTATGCGTTTATTACCCTTATACTTTTCAACGATTCTGTCAAATACCCTGCGTGGTAAAAATCTGTAATTTGAGCGGAGACATACTTGCCTTGATTCATGGATTGACGCTGTTCATAAAGCAAAAATCCATCATTTCATTTCAAATCGTCACGCTCGAAAAAAATGCTGCGGATGCGATTATTACATAATTTCAAAGAACGATTATAATTTTCTAATGCCCATTAGTGATTTAATTTGGTTAATTATTAGGCTATTTATCAGTCTAAGAGCTCATTAAATTCCTGATCTTCTCTCAACTTGGTTACTACTTCATCAAGGATTATGATGTAGTCAATAAAAAAGCCTTTATTTGAATACTCCTTATAATCATTTTTCCTGCTTGACTTGAATGCCTTTTTATCGTTGATAGAGTAGTAGTGCTTACGAAGTAACTCAACCTGATCATAAAAGTCTGATGTCTTTCCGCTGTATATGCTGCTGAAATCTTTATTAAACAATATGTTGCCTCTGTCTTTCAAAACAATGGTAACGTTGCAGTTTTGGGAGACACTACCTCCGCCTCCATATAATCCTACTTCGGTTTTGCTGTATAAATCATTAATAAAGATTTCAAGATGATAGTCACTGATTCCGTCATTTTGGAATCCATTCGCCAAAAGGATTTGAGATAGAGTCTTTTCGACATAACTATATATTATCTTTCCCTCATCCTTTATTTCGGTTGTAGGCTGTACAATCAAACCAACAGCTCTTGCAGCCTTTGAAGGTGCTTTTCCAACGATCAGCTGTTCCTGCCTTTTGTCCAGAACAGAGAAGCTTATATTACTCTTCACTATACCAGTTGAGGATTGTGTTGAGGATTGTGTTGTCTGAGTGGCACTTATAGGATCATTTGTCTCTTCTGTTTTGAATACTTCCCTTGTTCCATTTTCATAAATGATCATAAAAACATTATTCAGAGCAATTTTTCTTATTACAGAGTCTTCTGATACTCCATAGTTGAAGTAATCAACCGTATCTGTTTTTATCTCATATATTTTGACCTTTAACTCAGTGCCGTCAGTTTTGTATAATACATCCTGAGACTTGGCGCCTGTAAGAGTAAATAGAAACCCTATCATTAATAATAGATACCTCATTTTCATTTCTTTGAATTTGTTAGTTATTCAGCTGCTGATAGTATCAGGAGAGCTACTGCAACGTTTACCGCCACCCCAATCCCGAAATTTGTCCAGACCTTTTTTGACTTGATTCTTCTTGCTTCCTGAGAGTAACACTGATAATAAGTTGAATTTCTTAAGAGATCCGTGTCAGGTACCGAGAAAGAGCTTGACTGAGGATCAGATGTTGAACAAGCAATCGCAGGGATTATTCCTATTATGGCGCCTCCCAAAATTGTTGCGGCACCAGTCCATGTTGCAGCCTCCTTGTATCCTGTATAGTACCTCGATGCATCTTGTTGCCCTTGAAAACAGAGATCCTGGTTGCTGGTTCGGCTAAGAAATGCCTCAGCAGGTTCCTGGCGTGGTAAGAGCTCCTCCTGAGTTCTGGGTTCAGTGACTGGTCTGTCCTCTTTTCTGAATACTTCACGAGTACCATTCTCGTAGATGATCATGAATACCTCGGGCAATGGGATATTACGTAAGGGGCCATCTAATTGCTCGAATTTCTTATACTTGATGGTCTCACTTGTAAGCTCTATTATCTTTGTTTTTAACTCCGTTCCGTTATTCAGATATATTATATCCTGGCAGAAAACGGCAGGCATGCACATTAAGATGAATATTGTCAGGACTATTAGTTTTATAGGTTGTTTTTTCATAATCAATTGATATTTCTTTTTAAGCCGTGACAGATTATTTCAATCAGTAAAAAAGCAGATGATGCTCACTGTCCAAATCATTATTAAGCTTAAACATCATGAATTGAAGACCTTATCAAAGGTCAATAAAGTTTGAGAAACCATCAATCATTAGCGTTAAGTATATAACCTAATGGTCGATGAGTATTAATTGTAAAGAATGGGATGTATTGAGAGCTCTATATCACGAATTGGAAAGCGGAAGTTCAATAATTGCCCCCGTCCCCAGTATTTCTCCTTTTGGGCCTGTAATATTTTTTATAGAACTGGTTATCCTTGTTTTTTCAAGCCTGTAATAAAGGTCTGCAAGTTCTTTGATAATTAATAATCCTTTGCCTGTCCCTGCTGATGATTTTCCGTCTGTAATCAGTCCTGGGCCATTGTCTTCTATCGCTATTGAAACCAGGGCTTTATCTTGCCTTATTTTAATAGTTAATATTCCGCCTTCACCCCTCTTTCTGAGACCATACTTGACGGAGTTTTCAACAAAGGTGTGGAGGAGAGTCCGGGGAATCTTCAACTCCATATCTACTCCGGAGTCTATATCAATGGAATATTTAAAGGAGTTGTCAAGCCTGAAACGTTCAATGTCAAGGTAGTTTCTGATGAAATCAATTTCTTCTTCCAGAGTAATGACTATGTTATCTGAACTTATAACAGTCTGCCGTATTAGTTTGGCATATTTGCCAAATATGTAGTCTGCTTTTTGCCTGTTTGCCTCATTTAAGTACAGGCTGCCGATAGAATTCAGGACATTGAGCGTAAAATGCGGGTCAATCTGGTTTTTGATTGCTTTCATCTGAAGTGAAGCAATCTCTCTCTCGGTGGCTAGTTTAAGGTCCAGACGGTGTTTCTGTATCCGATATATTGCACTAATGAACAGAAATAAAATGAAATAGGACACGAAAAGAACGGGAAACCTTAGATAATAGAATAGATTCTTTTCATATGACAGAAACCAGCCTTGCCTCTCCAGTTGAATATGAATCAATGGTTTGTGTTCAGGAGCTGTTACTTGTGAAATGATGAAGTTGCTCCCCCCTACGTTAATTTGGTATTCAGTTGTATTTCTAAAATCTGTCTGGCACATAACCAGTGAATTGCCTCCTCTACCGATGAACAGATACTCGTCTTTGCCGTTTAGGTCTGCATCCAGACAGGCGATAGGTTTGCATTGTTCCAGGGCCGGCAATTTATAAGTTTGAACAGTGTTAAATGCAGTGTCAATTTGTTCCACTATGCCATCACTGTTCCTGAGGAAGTAGAATGATTTTGCATTGCCATCTTCACCTGGAAAAATATTGGCGAAGATAGGTTCAAAATCTACTGCTTCCACTTCGCTAACCTTATCGCCATTCTCATTATACAGGTAAAACATGGACTTTGAGTCAGCCGTACCGAAATATTCATGAAAAACCACATACATTGCGGTTTCCTTATCCTTGATTGGAATGGCAATTAGTCTAGAAGGATATTCGCCTATTTTAATAGGATTAAAAACGAACTCCAGATCATCATTGAGTAACATGAACCAGGAATAAATGTCACTGTAAGGTGACGCTTCATCAATGTTACCAGTTGCCTGGGTTGAAAGAAGAAAAGAATAATCATCCGATTCACCTGGTTCATCAATCATAATGCATTGACCAATAGTTGCAAAACTATCAGGTGATTTAATAAGCGAGTCGCTGGGAATAATGTATCTGTAAAGATTTCTTGGCTGAACACTGTAGCCTGTATTGACATAGAAGACCAGATCTTTTGTTAAGAGATCTGAGTTGACAGTCATCCCAACAGGTACAAAATTTGGCGTGTCAGTGCTTTGAGATGGCTTATGCCAATAGTCGATAATCCTGTTGTATACCAAGGCATTGCGATGCCCAAAAGGATCAAGGACACTAATGAAAAGAGTTGTATCGCTTATCGTAAAAATATATATCTCTTTACATTCATCATTATTATAGTCCCCAAAATATACAGATTGAATACTGCTGGGATGGTATGCCACGTTGTACTGGTCCATCACTTTAACCTCTTTATAAACAATCACTTTTGTCTGTCCCGGGTCATTCAGGTCCAGAGAGATTTTCTCACTGGAACCGTCAGAATCAAGATCGCAATAAAGGAAGTAATTATTCTGAGGATAGAAATCCTGTGAGATGGTCCTGAGACTGTATTTCGAGACACGTAGTGGGACGAAAATGATCAATATGATCCACACAATCAGACTTATAAAAGCGGGGTGATAGAGGATTTCAAGTATCCTTCCTCTACACATGGGAGATATTGTTCATTCTAAAAAGATCAAATACTGATCTTGCACCAGTTTTTTTTAATATGTTACGCCGGTGTGTATTAACCGTGTTAAGACTAATGTAAAGACGTTCAGCAATCTCCTCACTTTTGGCACCTGCCAGAACCATCTGGAGAATTTCCCTCTCCCTTCCGGTTAATTCCGGAAAATTGCCATTAAGCTTTGAATGTCCGTTAGAGGTTTTTTGAACAAGTCGGTCAATAGTGATCTTTAACTCATCAATATCTACCGGCTTTACAATGTAGTCAAATACTTCATGCTTAATGGCTTTAATTGAATACTGCGGATGCCCTGTGACCATTATCACATTAGGTCTGCACTGATTGATGTCCAGCCTGTCAAGTATTTCGAAACCCGAAAGGTCGTTGGCAAGCTCAACATCAAGAAAAAGAACATCTGGCCTGTTCTCAAAAATATATCCCAGTGCTTTTTGAGAGTTAGTGAAGCAATTTGCTACAAAAACGTTCTGAAATGAGGTTAGAAGTTTCTTCAGTCTTTCACAAGAACAGTACTCATCATCCAGAATTATAGCATGAAGCGGCTTCATCGTCAAGCTCGTATTTGCTTTGAATCTGATTCAAGCCCAATCTATAAAAAAAGAAGATTTTCTGCAACATGGTTTTGACGGATACATTGATTATATTTATAAATGCTTTAATTTTGCTTTACTTTTGGAATTCCAATCATACAGAATCAATAAAAAATGAGGCTGACCCGTTAAAGGTTGCCAGCCCCGGCGGCCTGGCAGTAAATGAAACCCTGATTCTTCAGGATTGGTTAAATACCGGAGGTAAAAAAGAGGCTGACCTGTTGCAGGTCAGCCTCTTCTGTGCGTGCGCCCGGCATGAGCGATAACTTTAGGGTGAGAGTCCCGAACGCGCCCTGACAGTGGGAAGCGTTAGCTGAAGGCAAGGGTGCCCACCGTGAGGTGGGATCTGAAGGAAGCCGGAGGCTACGTATGGTTATTTGGAAACAATGGAAACGGATAAAGACCAAGATAGCTAACCTCATTAAGCTGGGCGTTAAGAAACAAATGGCTTATGAGTGGGCGAATACGAGGAAAGGCTATTGGCACATTGCTGGCAGTTTTATCCTCGACACTGCTATTACCACTGAGCGTCTCCGCCTTGCCGGTTACGTTTTCTTCTCGGACTTCTACAGTAAGGTGAAAGTTGTATCTTAGGGAACCGCCGTATACGAGACCCGTACGTACGGTGGTGTGAGAGGTCGGAAAATGAAATAGGAGGAAACCTATTTCATTTTCCTCCTACTCGATTCAAACAGAATAGAAAAACAGTGATTGTGTTCAGCCCTGCGTCAGCTACCGGTGAACCAGACCGGGAACCTGATGACGGAGGGCCGGACCAGGGATCATAACCCTGAGGACAGCTGCCCGGAACGTCCGGAACAACTTTTCAGAACCCGTAAGGTGATCTCTGTTGCGTTGATTTCATCTCTGGCTTGCGGGGAACAAGCTGCTCTGACATCGCGGCATTCCACGCCAGCCATGCCGTGATGATTGCATTGTGCCTCAGGTCCGGTACCAGCAGACGCTCACGGGTGTCAGCCAGCGTATGATAACCGCGGCCGTATTCAATCTCGTCCTGGATGAACTGGAATCCGGGGAGGCCGGCGCCGTCAAAGCTCTGATGGTCAGTGCCGCCGGTGTTCCTGATTGTTATTGTGTTGAATCCCATGTCCTTTACCGGTTCCATCATCGCCTCGAACCATGGCCTGACAAGATTGTTTTCCTGCAGGTAGATACCGCGGTAACGGCCGGTGCCGTTGTCCATATTAAAATAGACAGAGAACTTGTCAAACCCGGGTTTCTTTTCGCTCTTAACCCTGTCATACAGGTATTTGGATACATAACCCCTTGAGCCGAGCAGACCCTGCTCTTCACCGCCCCAGAGAGCCACACGTATGGTCCTGCGCGGTTTGGCATCAAGAGCTTTAAGTATCCGCAGCGCTTCCATCATAACTATGCACCCCGATGCGTTGTCTGCGGCACCGGTGCCTCCATGCCATGAGTCGATATGCGCCCCGAGCAGCACCACCTGATCCTTCAGTTTCGGATCCGTGCCGGGTATCTCTGCAATCACGTTGTATACACTCTTGCCCGGGGTGAATGATGCCTTTATCTCGGCTTCAATCTCCACCTTCTCGCCTTTTGCAAGGAGCCTCTCCATTCGACCGTAAGCTTCCAGCGGGATGTTGATCTCAGTCACGGGAGGAGTGCCCTTGCCGTCATACTGTGCACCCGATGACCTTGGGATGTTGAAGGCACTTCCCTGGGTGATGCTCATGAGGATATCCTCACCGCGGAGAAACTCCGTTATCTTGCTCCGTAACTCACGCATCGCCATATAATCGCCCATAACCCTCCTCGAAGGCCTGCCGCCGGCATCAGCCATTGCAAGCTGCTCCAGTTCCTGGTCGGTAAGCCGTGTTGCCAACGGCTCGAAGCTGACCTCGTACTGCGAGGAAGAAGGAGCCATGATGATCTTGCCCTTAAGTTTGCCACGATACTTTTCAATGTCTTCAACTGTCTTGATGTCAACCAGAACCACCTCGCCCCTGATGAGGCCGTTGGTCTCTGCTGTCCATGCTACGGGGGTGACTGAGAAGTTGTTGTAGTAGGGAACAACCATGGCGGCATAGGCCTTCGTATAGTCCCAGCCACCGCGGCTGAAATCGCTGACCTGCTCAATGCGCACGTTCGAGAAGCCGTATTCGGCCATCTTCGCCCTTGCAATCTCATTGGCCCTGTCAAGACCGGCAGATCCGGTCAGCCGCGGTCCGGCAAGATCAGTCAGAAGATATGCAAGTGTTTCAATGTCAGAGTTACGCTGACCCTCCTGCCTGATCTTGTAAACCATCTCAAGATCAACTGCTGTCACCTGCGAGGAAACAGGCATTACAAATGCCAGCAGGAGAGCTGCTGCCAGCGCCATCCTGGGATTTACCAAACGGATTTTCATGTTTTTACGGATAAAAGTGAATAAATATAGGGTCATAAATTTTATGCCCGTGTGGCATTAACATTAATTAACTTTACTTTTGCGCTGAGATGACCATCAGATGATCTATCCCGATACATATGAACTTAAGATCGGCTTTGACCGCATCAGGGAACAGCTCTCCGGTAACTGCCTGAGTCCGGCAGGCGTCAGGAGGGCTGAAGCAATGCACTCATCCTTCGATGCTGAAGAGGTGAGGGCGAGACTTGCCCTCACAGCTGAATTCCAGCAGATCCTCGCCTATAGCGAACAGTTTCCGACGGACAATTACAATGATCCGTACGCCATGCTCGAAAAACTCCGCGTGGAGGGCACCTTCCCCGAGCTCGAGGAGGTGGTGGCGCTGCGCGGTTCCCTCGATACAATACGCCGGATTCTCGGTTTCTTCAGGAACAGGAAGGACGGCCGCTACCCCCTGCTCACGGAGCTTACAGGCAGGGTAGTCTATTATCCCTTTGTTTCAGAGGCTATTGACCGGATCATAGATAAGGAGGGCAAGGTTCGCGATGGCGCCTCCCCGGCCCTGAAGACAATTCGCGGCGAGCTGGCCTCGAAGAACCTGGCTGCTGTGAGAAAACTGCATTCAGTACTGCGACAGGCACAGGCCGACGGCATCGTTGACCGTGATGTGACGGTGGCCGTACGCAACGGCAGGGGAGTGATACCCGTCAGCGCCTCCAACAAGAGAGGGATCAGGGGGTTTGTGCACGACGAATCAGCAACGGGCAAGACCGTATTTATAGAGCCGGCAGAGGTGGTTGAACTCAACAACGAGATCACCGAGCTGGAGCACCAGGAGAAGAGGGAGATAGTGCGCATCCTGACGGTCCTGGCAGACTCAATCAGGCCGTATATAGATGACCTTCAGGAGAACTGCAATTTCCTGGCAGAGATAGACTTCATCAGGGCAAAGGCAATTTTCGGCAACAGGCTCGACTGTATCATGCCTGCCATAGCCGCTGCCCCGCATATACGCTGGATCAATGCCCGTCACCCGCTGCTCACACTCTCCTTTGCACGCACAGCCGGCAGGGAAGTGGTGCCGCTGACAATCACCCTTGACAGCCGGGAGCGCATACTTGTCATCTCAGGCCCCAACGCGGGGGGGAAATCGGTCTGCCTTAAAACGGTGGCACTGGTCCAGTACATGCTGCAATGCGGTATGACTATCCCTGTCGGCGAAGGGACCGAGGCAGGGATCTTCGGCAAGTTTTTTATCGATATCGGCGACGAGCAGAGCCTTGAAAACGATCTGAGCACCTACAGCTCCCATCTTATAAACATGAAGCAAATGCTCCGGTTTGCCGATGAAAGATCGCTGGTGATGATTGACGAGTTCGGTACCGGCACGGAACCGGTCCTCGGCGGGGCGCTCGCCGAAGCGATACTTGCCGAGCTGAACAAAAGGGGAGCCTACGGGGTGATAACCACCCACTACACCAACCTGAAACACTTCGCCACCGCGCAGGAGGGAATCAGCAACGGTGCGATGGCGTTTGATAACCAGCTGATGCAGCCGCTGTTCCGCCTCGACCAGGGGAAGCCTGGAAGCTCCTTCGCCTTCGAGATAGCGAAGAAGATCGGACTGCCGCAGGAGATCCTTGCAGATGCCGCAGCCAGGGCAGGGGAGGGAAACGTCGACTTCGACAGGAACCTACGGGAGATTGCGCGCGACAAACGTTACTGGGAGAAAAAGCGCGAGGCAGTGCGCCGTCACGAAAAGCGGCTGGAGGAACTGATTGCTACCTATGAGACTCAGCTGGGTGACATAAAGACACAAAAGAAGGAGATAATCACCCAGGCAAAGAGCAAGGCGGAGGAGATGCTTCGCGACACCAACCGGATGATAGAGAACACAATCCGGACCATCCGCGAGGCACAGGCAGAGAAGGAGAAGACGAAGGAGGTGCGCGAGGAGCTGGACTCGTTCCGTGAACACCTTGACAGGGAGGAAAAGCAGGTTGAGGTACCGGTGACGGCAAAGCCCCGGATTGACACCCCTGCGGAAAGCATCGTGAAGCGGATCACGGCAAAGAAAGAGATTCCGCAACCGGTTAAAAAGAAGAAGGCAACACTGGCTCCTGGTGATTATGTGAAGATCGCCGGTACGGATACGGTGGCCCAGGTGACCGAGATACGCGGAAAGAAGGTGCAGATCATTTCCGGCAGCCTGAAGATGAATGTGGATGTCAGCATGACCGAGCCGGTCACGGATGAGGAGCAGAAGAAGGCTGCATCTGCAGGCACGAAGCCGCAGAAGATAGATTGGTCGCTCACAACCCGGCGCAATCAGTTCAATCCGGAGATCGATGTTCGCGGTTTGCGTACCGAGGAGGCGCTGCAGGTGGTGCAGGAGTTCATTGACACCGCACTCATGATCCAATACAGGAACCTGCGCATACTGCACGGCAAGGGCAACGGCATACTGAGGCAGATGATCAGGCAGTACCTCGAGTCTACAGGTGCAGTGAAAAGCGCAATGGATGAGCATGTTGAGCGGGGAGGAGCAGGGATAACCCTGGTGGAACTGGATATCTGAGACTGAAATTCCGGATCAGGCTCTCTATAGAGCAGGACATCCGACAATGACCTGCTGAAGACGGGTCCCGGCGGACCGTGGGCAATAGTATGGCTGACCTGCAAACCAGTCGCCATCACTGCAGGACCGCCAGACTGCATGACCTTCAGACCTGGTCCGCCAGTCAAACCTGTTTTATATCATTTTGTCCCAGTTCCTAAATGAATAAATTTGCATAACGAAATACCTGAACCATGAAGAAACTGACACTTCTTATTTCCGCCCTGGTGATTCTGATGATCCTTCCGGTCACCGGGCAGACAAATGATTTTTATGATGATGCTCCCACTGTAAAGCTTAAGGGAAGCACAAAAATCCTTGTCACAGGTGAGATTGAGAAGGATGTGACGGTTGACCTGTCACGCCTGCCGAAACACAGCATTACCGTCAAGGAGACAACACTCAGCGACGGGGCAGTTGGCTTCACGGGAGCCTACCGCTATGACGGCTATTCAGTTTATGACATCCTTGACAGGGTGGTTCTGAAGAAGAAGAACGAAGCTGAATTTCCCCCTATAATTGACCTCTATGTTGAGATCACGAATGACAGGGGAGAGACTGTGGTCTTTTCCTGGGGAGAGATATACTACCCTGTAAACAGGCACCGTCTGCTGATTGCCACTTCCGTGGCACGTATCGTGCCCTCCAAGGCAAAGGATCTCTGGCCGCTTCCGGCAGAGACGAAGATAATTGCCGGCAATGATCTGGTTACCTCGCGAAATATCAGCAACCCGGTGAAAATCACAGTTAAATCGCTTGACAGCAAATATCCCATCAACAAGGGTATGAGCCCTATGTTCTCGGAGACGATGAGGCTCTGCGTCAACGGCAAGCAGCGCGCCATACTGTCAGAGCTGCCGGAAGGGATGGACAGCGAGACATTTCATACCGTTTTTTATGGCCGCGGGATGGGCATCCACGGTACAACGCCCTTTACAGGCGCAATGCTCAATGAACTCATAAAGGATTACTACAGGTTTTCCCCGGAGTCTTTGCAGAAAGGAATAGTTGTCATTGCCGGTCTTGACGGCTACCGTGCCGCCTTCACCCTGAGTGAGATAGTTAACCGCAATGACCAGCAGGAGGTTCTGATAATTGATAAGGACAACTACGAGGGTGCAGGCCGTTTCTCGCTCTTCCCTGCGGGCGATTTCTTCTCTGACCGCGCCATCAAGGCGGTGATTGAGGTTGATCTGCTGCTTCCGAAGAGTGGTTCTCCGTGGGCAATTGTGATCCATGGCGGCGCCGGCGCAATCACCCGCGCACGTATGACCCCTGAGGCTGATGCCGAGTACAGGAGAGTTATGCAGGCCGTGATCGACAGCGGCGCCGCCGTGCTGAGCGCCGGCGGCTCGGCCCTCGACGCCGTCGAGCGTGCTATCAGAATGATGGAAGATTCACCGCTCTTTAACGCGGGAAAAGGCGCCGTCTTCACACACGAGGGGCGCAATGAGCTTGACGCTGCCGTGATGGACGGTAGCAGCCTCGCCGCCGGCGCCGTGGCAGGAGTAACCGACATACGCAACCCCATAACCGCAGCCCGCGCTGTAATGGAACAGTCGCCCCATGTGATGCTTACCGGTAAGGGCGCTTCTGAGTTTGCTGCCGAAAAAGGGCTCGAGATTGTTGACCCGTCCTACTTCCGTGAGGAGTCCCGCTTCAGGGAACTGCAGCGTGCACTTGAGAAGGAAAAACATGGAACCGTGGGTTGTGTTGCCCTTGATATGAACGGTGACCTCGCTGCCGGCACATCCACCGGCGGGATGACAAACAAACGCTACAACCGGATCGGCGACGTGCCTGTGATAGGGGCAGGTACATACGCGAACAACGCTACCTGCGCAGTATCAGCCACAGGCCACGGCGAGTTCTTCATAAGATACACCGTTGCACATGATATCTCAGCCCTGATGGATTATAAAGGCCTTAGCCTGGATGAAGCAGCACGTGTTGTGGTACATGACAAGCTGGTGAAGGCCGGCGGTACCGGAGGAATTGTCTCCGTTGACCGAAAGGGCAATGTAAGCATGCCGTTTAATACGGAGGGAATGTATCGCGGCTACAGAACCTCAGGGGGCAAGACGGGCATATTCATCTTCTCAGACGAGCCGGACAAACTCTGACTGGCCGTGCACAGAGTAGAGCCTGACAAACTCTGACAGCCGTGATCCTTGCAACCCCCGCAGTCGCGGGCTGCGGGCAGTAAGGTTGGTATACTATAACGGAAACGGCGCCCTTTACCGGGGCGCCGCTTTCATATCCTGTCTGATGCTTTCTGATCAGATTAGTCCAGCTTCACTGAACCGTATGATGCGTTGATTGTTACCTCGGATGACGGAGAGGAGCAGTTTCCGACTTTTCCGGCCATCTCGGTGGAGGTGTTACCTACAATCCTCCTGTCGGGAGAAAAGCGCGAGTCATCCAGTTTGACACTTCCGTAGGAACTGCTGGCATTGAGCCTGTAGCAGGCTCCCGGGTCAATACCCAGCCTGACGGCACAGTAGCCTGCTTTTACTTTTACCGTCTCAAATCCTGCAGGTATCAGGTCAACCGAGAGATTGCCGTACTTGGTCTCCACCTCCAGCTTCTTGTTTACCTTCTTGAACCTGAGATCGGTATAACCGCCCATCACTACTATGTTGTTGGCTGCACCGATATTATATCCGTCATACTTGCTGTCGGCCACCAGTGAACTCACCTCGGTTACCGAAACCTTGGAATATTTGCTGTCGACAAGCAGGGCGGTTGCCCTTTCCACACTGAACATTCCCACGTAGCGTGCATTGATCTCAGCCCAGCCCAGTTCATAGACTGTAGCCTTTCCGTAGGCAACGATGAGGGTGTTGAGAGGCTTCACATTGCCCCTGGTGAGCTTGTCGGCCGTCAGATCACCATATTTCACATTGAGGGTTGTCTGTCCTGAAACCTCATCCACTACCACGTTCCCGTACCTGTTGTCGACAGAAAGGTTGATGTGCGCCGGCATCTTGATATTGTAGTTGATACTGAAGTTATTGTTGGAACCTTTCCAACTTATTGATGAGAACTCCTTGTCGAAGATGGTCTCGGCCTTCAGGTTGCCGCCTTCCTCAGTGAACTGAACGGTGATCATATCCAGGAGTTTCCTGGCCCGTTCGGCAGAGGAGTGCTCGATCTTGACGGTGACATCAACAACAACGCTGTTTTTGTCCCAGGTCTCGGTGACCACAGACCCGAATTTATTGATTACTGTCAGGGTAGAGTTGTCAGTTGGAACAAACTCCCTGTGGAATTCCTTCCTGACCTCTTGTGCCGAGGCGGACAGGGCGACTGCGCAGAGCAAAGCTGCGAACAGTGACCCCCGTTTGTTAGTAAACAACTTTTTCATGGCTGACTGGATTTTCGGTTTCTGCTTTTATTTCTCTGAGCTGGTCAATTATATAGCTCATTACTTCAAGTTTGGTCTGGTAATGCTTTATCATGGCATCAATGATGCGCTGGTCATTCGGATTTGCCCTGAGCTCCTTCTGTAATTCGACATAAACAGAGTCCATCGAGGCCATTTCCTTCATAAGTGCATCCTTCTGTTCCGGGTTGGTAAGGTCCAGTGCGGTGAATTCATTCTCCATGAAGTTCACCTGCTGCACATAGTAGCTCTCCACCTCGCGGTACTCCGGTGATACTTCACTGAGCGTCATCTTTGTCTTCAGGTTTGGCCTGACAAAGTGATCAAATGTCCACAGTGACGAAAGTGTCACAAGCAGGGTCACCACAGCTGCCTTAAGAAGGTATGGCAGGATGCTTCTCTTGGCCACTCCGGCATGAAGCCTGGTGGCAAGTTTAAAGCTGAAGCGCTCAAAATGCCCGTCTGACGGCTCCATGTCGTCAAACTCACCCCTGTTGCTTCTGATTATGTCCTCAAGTCTGTTCATATTTCAAATATTTTTCTGTTCTTCAATTCACTCACCAGCTTCTGCTTTGCCCTCGACAGCTGTGACCGTGAGGTGCTGCTTGAGATGTTGAGCATCTCTGCTATCTCATCGTGGTCGTAACCTTCGATAAGGTAGAGAGAGAGTATCACCCGGTAACCTTCCGGCAGCCTCTCGATGGCTGCCTTGACCTCCTCAACGCGTGCATCCACTTCTTCCCTGTACCTGGCGTCGTCAGGACTGTCGTCACGGATTCCTGTGTGACTTTCAATATCTTCAAAGATCGCTTTCCGTTTACCCAGGCAGTCGAGTGACCTGTTGACCACTATTCTCTTCAGCCATGCGCCGAAACTGACGGTGCCCGAGTAGGTGTTAATCTTTTCGAAGGCTGACAGGAAGGCTTCCTGCATAACATCTTCCGCCTCCATGTCATTGTTCACAATACGCAGGCTCGTGTTGAACATAGCCTTGTAGTAAAGCTTGTACACCTGGAACTGTGCCTTCTGGTCACCTGAACGACAACCGTCAATCAGGTCCTGGTGTATGTTCCTGAATGCTGCTTCAACATTTTCCATCTTTATTGCAAGATCTGGTTTAAGTATGTTTGACGCTGCACCCACGTATTTGAACTCTTCAATTCAATGACGGCAGAGGTGAGTGAATGCTGCATCCAAGGTAGAAAAAAGCAGCAGGAGTGAAAAATATTTTTATCCCTGTGTCACTGTACCTGTGGCATAATCAAGTTCAGAGCCGAAAAGGCTGTGCGGAATGGAGTAAACAAGCAGCAGAATCACGGCTGCTGCAATGATATAGCCGGGACGGTCCTTTTTACGGTTCATGACAACTGCAAGTATCCAGGCAAAGACTGCAATAAGAGTCTTATTGTCAGTAAGATCCCATCCAAACGGAATGCCTGTCCAGAGGTCGCCGAAAGCGTATTTCTGCACCAGCGGACCCAGCACCACGCCTCCTGCCAGCAGCAACCAGAGAGCCCATCGGCCGTGTCTTTTCCAGGTGCCTGATCCGGCTGCGGCAGCTATCCCGGCCAGGTTCGAAAGCAGCATGGCAAAAAACATGATCAGTATATGCGGTATCATAATCACCGCCGGCACGTTACCCTTAAATCTTATCACAACCGGTTTCTCCTTCATAATTACAGTCTCGACACCTGACGGATCGGTCAGTACAACATAGTACTCCAGCTTGCCGGCAGCAGGCTGGGAGGGAAGCTCGCCAGCCAGGCTGGTTCCGTCATGTTTCATCTGAACCGCAGTCCACTCTTCGTTCACCCTGAAGCGACGGTAATGAAGCGTGCCCGTGATCTCCGCCGGCACCTCCAGTTTGATCAGGCACTGAAGGGTGTTGGTCTGACTGCGCTTAAGCGCGAAGGAGTATTCTGCTCCGTTAAGTGTCACAGAACTCCTGAGGGGATATGTCGGACCTGTCGTCCTCTGGTACATCGCGGCTGCCAGTGTGATTATTATGGCTATGGTCCAGAAAAGAAAATTCTTCATTGTGATTATGCTGTTTAAATGTTATAACTGAATTATCAGGACCTCCCTGGTCCCATTGCGCAATACCTCAACCGAAACAGTCTGACCTGCCTTCAGCTGACCGAGCCTGAACATGTAGTCCTCAATATTGGAAACAGGCTTGCTGTCTATCGCAACAATGATGTCACCCTTCTGCATTCCGCCAAGAGCTGCCGGTTTGCCGGGCGTGACGAAGTCGGCCCTGAGCCCGTTGGTGACGTTGCCTGCAAAGTCGGGCATGATCCCGAATGTGATACCTCTCCTGCGACTCATGGGACCCGCAGGCTCCCTGGGACCTGCCTCGGTGAAGGCAAGCCTTTCAGGCGAATCGGCCACGGAGGAAACAACTCCGTAGAGAAGATCTCCCACCTTTACCATACCCTCGTAGTTGAGTTTGTCCGGTGTATCAGCCGGCGTGTGGTAATCGAGATGCGCTCCCGTGGTGACAGAAAGCACCGGGATATTCTTTCCGTAAAACGAAGAGTGGTCCGAGGGACCGTATCCCTCTGAAGTAAAGGAGAGCCTTACTGCCGATGTATCACTGTATGCAAGCACCGTGTCGCGAAGACCGGCAGCAGTACCGACACCGGCTACCTGAAGCCCGTTTCCCTCTTTCATCCGACCCACCATGTCAAGATTGATCATCAGGTTAACCGCAGCAGGGTCAATACCCATGTTATCAACGAAATGCTTTGATCCCAGCAGTCCCATCTCCTCGGCTGCGAAGGCAACGAACATGATGCTCCGCGAGAACGGTTCGCCGGCTGCAGCCAATCGCTCTGCCATCTCAATCATCAGCGCCACCCCGGAGGCATTGTCGTCAGCACCGTAATGGATTGCAACAGTGTCAGGAACCCTGCTTGATGACCCCTGACCACCCATTCCAAGGTGATCATGGTGTGCTCCGATTATGATATATTCATCAGGAGCTGAGGAACCTGGCAGCATCATTACAACATTTGAGGTGACAGCCTCCTTCTTATTTACATCTGCCGATGCATCAACTTCTGTGAGCGTAGCGAAGACGGCCCTGGAATCCGTTTCTGCTGACCGCTTCTCCAGTTCACTGAGAGTCATGAAAGAGTCCTTCAGGATTGAGTCAGCCACGCTTCTTTTCACCTGCAACACCGGTAATCCCGATCTTGCTTCGCTGCGTGACGGTCTGTCAAGGTTATCACCCGGATCCCACTTCTCGCCGGATACAAGCAGTACCCCGGAAGCGCCTTTCTCCCTTGCATTCAGTACCTTTATGCGGTCAGAACTCAGCCGCCCGTAACCGGCCGCAGCAGGATCGGATTCGGGATAACCCCTCAGAACCAGCGCCCACTTACCCGGGAGATCCAGTCCTGAAAAATCATCACGGTGAAGTGTGTCCCCTGATGGCAACAGTCCGTATCCGCAGAAGACCACCGGGGCCGCCAGGGATGCGTTGGCAGAAAGGGCAAGCGGCATAAAGTCAGTCCCGGCAAGGTACTCGCGGCCGTTAACTGCCATGCGGTTGTTACTGCCCGGCTCCACGGCCACATTCACGCTGAACGGCTGCAGCCCGTTGCCTGCGAAGGGTCTGGCACCTGCCTTCTTCAGCTCATCACGGATGTACAGTGCGGCAAGCGAGTCGCCAGCAGTGCCCGTGCCCCTTCCTGAAAACTGTTCGGAAGCCAGCCGCCCGGCGATAATTGAAAGTTCATCCGGTATGATCGCTGCCTTCCTGCCGGTACCGGCACAGGCAGTCATTGCAATGGCGGCACATATTATGAAAACAATTCTCATGAGTCATTTTTTTGTGCCGGTAAAAATAGCAATCTTTTCATACCATATGAGTGTGATATTTGATATGAGTCGCCGGCGGGTTGAGGTCTGCATAAAAACAGCCTGCCGGGAAGGTAATGACGGTACCCTCCCGGCAGTATGTTTCATATTCTGTTAAATTTAAGCCATGATATCAGCTGAACTGAAGTATAGCTTTTTTTATCAGAGATATAGCGTCCATGAGTTGCTCCTCTGTGATGACAAGGGGAGGAGCGAACCGTATTATGTGACTGTGGGTCGGTTTGGCCAGCACGCCCAGTTCCTTCATGGCAAGGCATACATCCCATGCCTCCTTGCCGTTCTTCGGTCTGATGACGATTGCATTCAGCAGACCCTTGCCCCGGACCAGTTCAATCATGTCTGACTTCAATGCCCTCATCTCCTCGCGGAAGATCTTTCCAAGTCTTTCAGCCTTCTCTGCCAGATGTTCGTCGCGGACCACCTCGAGGGCGGCTATGGCCACCTTGCATGCCAGTGGGTTGCCGCCGAAGGTAGAACCGTGCTCACCCGGCTTGATTGTCATCATTATCTCATTATCAGCCAGCACGGCAGATACGGGCAGCACACCTCCGGAAAGGGCCTTGCCCAGGATGAGGATGTCAGGCCTGACTCCCTCATGGTCACACGCCAGGAGCTTGCCGGTACGGGCTATGCCGGTCTGCACCTCATCGGCAATGAACAGCACATTGTGTTTTTTGCAGAGGTCATAAGCTTTTTTGATATAGCCCTCATCGGGAACAAAGACACCTGCTTCGCCCTGGATGGGCTCAACGAGGAATCCTGCCACGTCAGGATCAGCCAGCGCTTTTTCGAGGGCGGGCAGATCATTGTAGGGTATCGTAATGAAACCGGGGGTGAAGGGACCGTAATCCTTACGTGCATCCGGATCAGTTGACATGGAGACAATAGTAATTGTACGGCCATGGAAATTGCCCTCGCAGACAATGATCTTCGCCCTGTCCTGCCTGATGCCCTTGACCAGGTAAGCCCATTTGCGGCAGAGCTTCAGGGCGGTCTCATCACCCTCGGCTCCCGTATTCATAGGGAGGACCTTGTCGTAGCCGAAATACTTCGTTACATACTCTTCGTACTCACCGAGAACTGAATTGAAAAAAGCCCTCGAGGTGAGAGTCAGTTTTGACGCCTGCCCTGTAAGCGCTCCTATGATCTTCGGATGGCAGTGTCCCTGGTTCACGGCTGAATAGGCCGAGAGAAAATCGTAGTAACGTTTCCCTTCCACATCCCATACGAAAGGTCCTTCGCCCCGGTCAAGCACCACGGGCAGCGGGTGGTAGTTATGTGCTCCGAATTTCTCTTCTCTTTCAATGTAATCATGGGATTTCATATCGCAATATTTTATGGTTTTATATTCTTTCATAGTGAGGCAATGATACAAACCTTTTTCGACAAAAAGAATAAGAGGAATCAGCTTTCTTCTTCGCCGAGAAGATCGGGCCTTCTTTCGCGGGTCCTGCTGATCGACTGTTCAAAACGCCACTTCTCAATCTCCGGAGTATTTCCGCCCGTGAGGATTTCAGGGACTTTCCATCCTCTGAAGTCCGCAGGCCTGGTGTATTGCGGGGGTGCAAGGAGGCCGTCCTGGAATGAGTCGGAGAGAGCCGATTCAGAGTCGGAAATGGCTCCGGGAAGCAGCCTGACAATGGCATCCGTAATTACCGCCGCAGGCAGTTCGCCGCCGGTAAGTACATAGTCGCCTATCGAGATCTCGCGAGTGATGAGATGATCCCTGATACGCTGATCAATTCCTTTGTAATGACCTGCCAGGATGATAATGTTCTCCTTCATTGAGAGTTGGTTTGCCATCGGCTGTGTAAAGCGGATTCCGTCGGGAGAGGTGTAGATGATCTCGTCATAATGGCGCCGGGAAGTGAGATCAGTGATGCAGTTGTATACCGGTTCAATCATCATTACCATCCCTGCGCCACCGCCAAATGGGTAGTCATCTACACTCCTGTGTTTGTCAGCAGAATAGTCACGCAGGCTGATGATGTTAATCTCAGCTATACCCTTCTCCCTTGCCCGCTTCACGATTGATTCATCCAGCGGGCTGCGAAGGAGTTCGGGCAGTACCGTGATAATGTCAATTCTCATATAATTCCTGTTTGGTAAATCTAATATTGTTTTTTTGTATATTTGAAATTGACAAGTCAAAATTAACCACAATCAAAAATTTAGAACATGGGAAAATTTGTTATCTCGAAAAGGAAGAACGGTGAGTTTCAGTTCAATCTGCTTGCCGGCAATGGCCAGGTCATTCTTACCAGCGAGGGTTACGCTTCAAAGCCTTCCTGCATGAACGGAGTCAAGTCTGTCATGAAGAATGCTGCCGATGCGAAGAGATTTGAGGCCAAGGTTGCCAAGAACGGCAAGTTTCACTTTAACCTGAAGGCAGGTAATGGCCAGGTTATTGGCAAAAGCGAAATGTACGAGTCAGAGTCGAGCTGTGAAAGCGGCATTACATCGGTGAAGAAGAACGCCACCGGTGCAACGGTTGATGACCAGACAAAGGCATAACTACTTTTTCCTTTCGAAGACGATTTTACCGTCGACTACTGTGTAATCTGCTTTAACTGACATAATCATCTCCTCAGGAATATTGAAGATATCTTCTGAGAGGATGGTTATATCTGCTAAATAGCCTTCCTTAAGCATCCCTTTTCTATCTTCCATGAACTGTGCGTAGGCAGCTCCCAGGGTATAATATTCAACTGCTTTTTCCATGGTGATCTTCTCCATCGGCAACCACCCTTCTCCCTCTTCTCCCTTGCGGTCTTTTCTCGTTACCGAAGCATAAAGTCCCTCCATCGGGTTGATGGGCTCTACCGAGTAATCAGTGCCGAATGCAAGCTTTGCTCCGCTGTTAGCCAGGCTCTTCCATGCATATGCCCAGCGGCTGCGTTCAGCACCTATCCGTTTCTCGGCGAACCTCTTATCCGTGATGCAATGCACAGGCTGCATCGACGGAATAACTCCAAGGGCGCTGAAACGGGGGATATCCTCTTCAATCAGTATCTGGGCATGTTCAGACCGGTGGCGGCTGTCACGCACACCGTTGACCTCACGGGCCTTTTCATAGGCGTTCAGGATCCAGTTGTTTGCCTTTGGACCGATGGCATGGATCCCTATCTGAAAACCATGGCTGTCGGCTGCCAGTACCTTTGCCTCAAGTTCTTCGTAGCTCATCTGCGGAAGCCCGGTCTTGTCAGGCTCATCAGCGAAGGGCTCGAACATCATGGCCGTGGCTGAACCAAGTGTGCCGTCCATGAAATCCTTCAGGTACCCGAACCGTATCCAGTCACCGGATGCCGGATATTTATTCTTCATCTCTTCATATTTGGAAAGACGGTCCGGATCTGAAGTCAGCTCACCGCCTATGTCGATGCGGCAGGTCAGCCTTCCCTGTCCCATAATGGAGTCATACATGTCAAAATCGGCACTGCCGGGAATCTGGATGCTCGTTATCCCGCTCTCAGCTGCCATCTGCAGCGCCATCAGGTACCCGGTCCATTCTCTTTCGCGCTCCTCCTCCTCTGTCCTTTTAACTTCGATGGCACCGGTATGGATCAGTGACATGGCGCTCTCCTTAAGTATACCCGTGGGCTCACCAGTGACCGGATCACGCATAATTGCACCACCAAAAGGGTCCGGAGTATCCTTTGTTATGCCTGACTGCTTCAGTACAAAGCTGTTAACCAGGGCACTGTGACCATCCGTACGACGCAGCACAACCGGATTGTCAGGGGAGACGGCGTCAACCAGATCCTTCGTTGGCCATTCCCTGGTGCTGAACATCTCATGCTCCCAGTGGCCACCGTAAATGAGTTCACCCTTCTTTACCCTGCCTGTCTGCTCCTTTACCTTCGCGGTAATGACAGAAGGATCCGTCGTATACCTCAGCTCAATGTAGTCAGGATCAAGAGGGCCGAAGTGCGCGTGCGCATCATTAAAGCCCGGAATGACAGCTCTTCCAGCAGCATCTATAACCTTTGTGACCGCCGGGTCAATGTGCCTGCTTATCTCCTTCGCGGTGCCAACCGCCAGTATACTGTTTCCCTTTACCGCTATTGCTTCGGCATGAAGAGCTGACGGATCAGCAGTGAATACCTTTCCTCCGGTGATGACAAGATCAGCCTTCTCAGTCCGCCCGCAGCCTGAAGCAATAACCATCAGTAACGCCATAATCAGTAATATTCCCTGTTTCATAATAACGATTTTCATAAAACCGGTGCAAGATATGAAAATAGACATTATTTTAGATGTTCATTTTCCTATGAACATAAACTCCAATATTCAAGAACCTATGAAAAGCAAGGTTATTCCACCCGGCTACCTCTTTACCAAAAGGTATTCCAATTATGTTTTCATGCTCCTGTTTCTTCTGTACCTGTTTGATTATGCCGACAGGATGGTGGTCAGCTCGATGTTTTCCTACATCCAGGCCGATCTGGGTATAAATGATTTTCAGTCAGGCTGGCTGGTTTCAGTAATATATCTGACAATTGGCATTATGACTTTCCCGATCTCCCTGGTCATTGACAGGTGGAGCAGGACCAAGACAGTAGGTATAATGGCCATCGTCTGGAGCCTTGCAACACTCCTGTGCGCCTTCACCGGCAACTATGTCCAGCTTTTTATGGCACGTGTGCTCATAGGATTCGGAGAGGCCGGGTATGCCCCTGGCGGCAGTGCACTGATCTCAGGGATGTACCCGATGGAAAAGCGTTCCAAGATGATGGGATTATGGAATGCCTCCATTCCTATCGGGTCTGCCATAGGGGTTACCGCCGGCGGTATCATAGCCAGCAACTGGGGCTGGAAACATGCCTTCGGACTGGTTGCCATTCCCGGACTTCTCATAGCTATCCTCTTCCTGTTTGTCAAGGATTACAAGACCGTAGCCCTTTCCAGGGTTGATGACTCAAACCAGAATATCAAGATGGAAAGGAAGGATATAGTGAAGGAGTTCCTCAGGAAACCATCGGTCATCTTCACATACTTCGCCATGACGGCAATAGTCTTTGTGACTACCGCCCTCCTGGTCTGGCTTCCGAAGTTCTTCCAGGTCACCAGCGGAATGGATCCCCAAAAGGCAGGAAGCCTGGCAGGAGCAGTTATGATGCTGGCACTGGTTGGCGCTCCACTCGGAGGATATATTATTGACCGCTGGAGAAAGACCATGCCTACAGCCAGGATGATCTATCCCGCCATCTCCACATTCATCTCGGCACTGCTTCTCTTTCTTGCACTGTATGTCTTCAGGGGAACCGCCCAGATTGTCACTCTCTTCATATTCGGCATTTTTATAATGCAGTTCATCAGCGGAGCGGCAGCAGTAACCCAGGACGTGATTCACCCGGGATTGCGTGCAACCTCGTATGCCATAGCAGTGCTGGTGCAGAACCTTCTCGGTTCCTTCACCGCACCAATTGCACTGGGACGCATATCTGACCTTACAAATATACAGACAGCCATAAGCATCCTTCCGTTCTCATTGCTGCTCGGAGCTCTGCTGTTCCTGGCAGGTGCCAGGTATTACCTGAAAGATCTGAAAAGGGTTGCACCTGTAACACTGGAAGCACAAAACTGAAGTTTTCCTTCTGCCGGGGAAAGCATCAGGAGAGGGGAGAATAATGCCTTATTACCGGTTGACGGAGGCGGAATTAACATTAACCCTCAGTACCTCGGGTCCGTTGCGGGATGAATTAAATTTATTATAGTAGATTTGCATTCCGAAATAAAAGCAAGATGAAAGAACTTCTGCGGAACAAGTATTTCAAATTCGGAGTGGCAGGTGTGCTGTTCCTGTTGTGGGTCATATGGGTCGGCAATTACTGGCTGCTGCTCGGACTGGCTGTAGTCTTCGATATTTATGTAAGCAAAAAAGTCAATTGGGCGTTCTGGAAAAAGCGCAACGGCAAAAACAGCACTGTGATTGAATGGCTTGATGCTCTCATCTTCGCCGTGATTGCAGTAACCCTTATCAATATCTTTCTCTTCCAGAACTACCGCATACCAACTCCCTCGATGGAGAAGACCCTGCTGGTAGGCGATCATCTGGCAGTCAGCAAGGTGGCTTACGGTCCCCGGATGCCAAACACCCCGCTCGCCTTCCCCTTTACCCAGCATACCCTTCCGTTTACCGGCGGGAAAGGCAAGTCATGGTCCGATCTTGTACACTGGGACTATAAGAGACTTAAGGGATTCGGGCATGTAAAGAACGATGACATCGTAGTCTTCAACTTCCCGGCAGGGGATACTGTCTGTCTTGAGCAGCAGGCGGTCAGTTACTACGATATCATGCGTGACCGGATTGAGATGCTCTCCAGGGAGGATATCAGGCTGGGCAAGTCTCTCAGAAGCAAGGATGAGTATTATGCACAGGCCAGACAGATGGTATGGGATGAATATACAGTAATATACAGACCTGTTGACCGTCGTGACAATTACGTAAAACGATGTGTGGGCATACCGGGTGACTCGGTGAGGATAACAGGAGGAAAGCTCTTCGTCAACGGAGCAGAAGCCAAAGTACACGATACCCAGCAGACATCCTACTACGTGCGTACAAACGGAACCCGTATCAACCCCAAGGCCTTCGAAAGGATGGGAGTGTCAAAATCTGACCAGTCAATCATGCTGTCCGGAACGGTCTACAGGTTGCCTCTGACCGCTGAGAATGCGCAGCTGATAGGGGGCTTTGCAAATGTGACAGGGATCGAGGCCGACTACCGCAGGCCTGGAGAGTACATCTCCGGAGTCTTCCCGCATGATCCGCAGTACCGATGGAACGAGGACCACTTCGGGCCGCTCTGGATACCGAAAAAGGGAACGACGGTAAAGCTTGACCTGACCAATATAAGCCTGTACACATCAATCATTGATATCTACGAGGAGAACGACCTGGAGGTCCGTGATTCAGTCATCTATATCAATGGCTCGCCCGCTGACAGCTATACATTCAAGATGGATTACTACTGGATGATGGGTGATAACCGGCATGATTCAGCTGACTCACGCTTCTGGGGATTTGTTCCCGAGGATCATATAGTCGGCCGCCCGGTACGGGTATGGCTTTCCATTGACAAGGAGGCCCAGGGTATAAAGAAGATAAGGTTCAACAGGTTCTTCAAGGCAGCCAAGAGATAATTTGCGATGTGCGATTTGCGAGTTCCGATTTAATTCGCACATCGCAATAATTCGCAAATCGCAAATAAAAAAGCGGGTCTTGCCCGCTTTTTTTTATGTGCGCCCGGCATGGGCGATAAC
>DFYY01000007.1 GCA_002383485.1 Bacteroidales bacterium UBA4070
CATTTTATATTTAACATAACACTAGTTTAGTCACAACAATCAAAGGATACTCACCTATCTTACCCCAAAATTGAGGATGCTTTTCTTCGGAACTTGAAAGTAGTTTAAGTATGGCGCCTCCAAAAAGCTTTTTATGAACATAAAGATTCAAAAAGTATTTATTCACACTTCGCCAAGAGTATATCTCTATGCTCTTACCATCGCTTGCCCATTTTTTAAACCAGGTGAGGGAATGAGAATAAAAATACAAATGTGATTTTGGCTTAAAAATTCCTGCGTAAAGTTTCCCGGCTAAATGACGGGAAATGCGATAAACTTGAACAGGAAAAATAGCGATATTCATAAATAAACTTCTATAGAACAGGCTGTACACAATCACGATTTTGGCACTTTCTCTCGCAGTACGACATAATTCATCGAGTGCAGTTTTTTGTTCCTCCTTATGTATATGAAACAATGTATGCTGGCAAAGCACCGCATCACATAAATTAGTTTTCAGTGGAATGCTCTTGATATCTCCACAGATATAGATGCTCTTTTTGGAACCCAAATTTCTCCGGGCCATACGGAGTGCATTAATCGAAATATCAATGCAGATTCTCGTTTCAAAGTTGTCCGATAGCTCAATATACTCTTTTAATCCAACGGGACCAGAGGCGATATCAAGAAGGTACTTGCCTTTATCCCCCAGGTACCTTTTAGCTCGTAACAGGCTCTGAGAGATATATGCATGTGACACATCCCTGAAATCCAACCATTTGCTTGTGTCATTATATCTCTCAATATTATCAACACATTCGAAGTCTATAGAACTATAATAATTGTAAACTCTTTGGCTTTCTCCAAGGCGTTTAGATAATAATTCGTCTCTCCCCTTACCAATGTATAACGCATAGTCTTGAGTTAAAAGCGGGATATCATCAATAATTGGGTAGAAATATGTTTTCGATTGGTTAGTCAATCCTGAGTGAATCAAACCTTTATAAATCTCAGGAATGACAATTAATACTTCCTCAAATTTTCTTTCATCCGCAAAATATAAATCTTCACCTGTAAGAGGACAGCGCAATATGGAAATATCAAAGTTCATGAAAACCAGTTAACTATAAATATAAACGATCTAAGATTCAAAGAAGTGTAATACCCTCTTGAATTTAACCCGTTGAATACTTCACTTTTGATATATTCCGAAAACACAATCGCTTCTTCCTGTTTCCGCAATATAATTGTTCTCCTGTTCAAATAGGGAGCAAAGTAATGATTTTGTTTCCTCATTGTCGGAAAGAAAGTTATGCGAAATATCTTTTAAGAGCAGATGCAGAATATCCCATCCGACCTTTTTCTCTTCAATTGGCTTTAAATATCTGTGGATAACAGGTAAAATCTGCTGTGACTCCACAGCTTCAGAAGGATCAACAAGATACATTCTTAACAGGCCAGGCCTGTAAATTCTTTCCTTTATTGTCGTACCGTTTGATCTGGTCTTGTACTTATCCGGGATCTTTCTTAATAACCTGTTTGCATAATCCAGCTGTTCTATGGTCCATTGTAGTCTATTGGGACCAACAAACTCAAAGATTATGAGATACCCCTCTTGTTTAAGCAGCGGCAATACCCTTGACCTCATTAATTGGTCTATTCCATTAAAATGATGCAGGCTTGAATTGAACAAAATCAGATCATATGAGTCGGGGTCAAATGAGAATGAACGAAAATCCCCGGAATAATATCTTATGTTATTTAAATCAGACTCTGATGCGTACTTTCGGGCTTCTTCAATTTTGGATGGTGCAAGATCTATCCCCTCAATCAGACTAAAGTTCTCATATTTCGCAAATTTTCTTTCTCTTGAACCTGTTCCGCAGCCGACGGAAAGCATCCTCAGGCTCTCGGTCTTGCTAAATAGTTTCTCAACAACATAATCCTCATATTCAACGTCAGGATTTCCTGTGCATTTCTCGTTCCATCGTCTTCTTACTGCTGGTAAAATCCAGAAGTCAGATGAAGGTGTGACATTATCCCATTTGCTTATAGATCTCTTCTGGCCCGAAAATCGTAGTATGGACTGTAACCCGCTCAAACCCTTATGCTTGATTTTAAATTTCAAGTCTAAAAAATCACCAACCGAGATCCAGGTTCTTTCTTTTACCATTATCGGTATTGAAATAGGTTGTTTCAATTTTAACCTTAAGCTGATCCGCCGCTTTCGGTTTTCCAGTCATGCGTTCAGTCTGACACCGGAGGGATACAGGCGATTTCCCTGATTACCACCGAGGCGCAGACAATCCCGAACGCAGCAGGCATATAAGACATCGTACCGACACTAGAGGCCTTGTTGCTCTCATCTGAACCCCTGACAATCAGCCCCTTGTTTACCACCTCGGGACTGTAGACCGCTGTGAACCCTTCATGGACCCCGAGCTTGTGAAGCTTCTTGCGCAGCATCCTTGCCAGGTTGCAGAAGTTTGTCTCCGATATGTCAGCCACGCGGATGGCGGTGGGATCAAATTTGCCCCCGGCACCCATTGAGCTTACAATCCTCAGGTTGAGCCTGAGTGAATGGTAAACCAGGAAAACCTTGGGCGACAGGGTATCAATTGCATCCACCACAAAATCATATTTCTCCTCTTCGAGAATATCTATCATCCGCTGATCGCGGATGAACTCCGGAATGATCCTCAGCCGGAGGTCAGGATTTATGTCAAGCAGCCTCTCTCCCATCACCTCGGCCTTCTTTCTGCCCGTGGTTGAGATGAGCGCCGGCAACTGCCTGTTACGGTTTGCCGCTGTCACTACATCGCCATCAATGATTGTCATGGCGCCCACCCCTGCCCTGCATATCATCTCGGCAGCCCATGAGCCTACACCACCCAGTCCTGCCACCAGGACATGAGAACCCTTCATCCTTTCCAGGGCTTCGGGGCCCAGGAGCATCTCGGTTCGTGAAAGCCAGTCGCCCGTCACAGCCGGTAGTTTAAAAGTGAATTGAAATTATTCCTTATCAGGCGCTCTGCCTGATCCGGTGCATATCCGGCAACAGACTCAAAGAGGCGATAGACATCTGCTATTGACTCTCCGGAATCGTCCGTTTCAAGGAGTATCCTCTCATGACTCACAGTGCGAAGCACTTCAGGGTTTAATCCCTTACTCCCCAGTGAAAACCAGAAGCCTTCCCCGGCCAGCGATTCCGCAAGGCTGCTGCCGCCCCTGAAACCGTGAATTATCCAGGGCCTGGAAGGTTTGACCTCTCTGCGGGCATGCAGCAGATATTCCCATCCCTTTACGCAATGGATCACCATTGGCCTGTCCATCTCAGCTGCCACTGACGCCTGGAACATGAAAGCCTTCTCCTGTGTCTCCCTGCCTGCCCCCTTCATCCTGTCAAACCCTGCCTCTCCAATCATCACAACATGAGGGTGGGCAACAGTGAGCAGAAGCTCCGTCTGCAGCTCTGACAGGTTATCATCCGTCAGCTGCCACGGGTGTATGCCGGCAGAAAAGAGCGTATTGGCAGGAAAATCAGCCGGCACATCATCTCCGGCCATCAGGTTCACTACGCTGACGGTATCTTCCGCTCCCTCTGAATTATGGGTGTGAAAATCAATGTATCGTATGTTGCCTGCCTTCATCATTAAGCAGATGCTGAGAGTCGCATAATACCGTTCTCCATCCGGCGCAGCGTCTCATCCCTTCCTATCAGGCCTGCAATGTCAAACAGGTGCGGACCCCTTGAGGCGCCTACCAGCAGAAGCCTGAACAGGTTGAGCATGGCTCCTGTATTGTATCCCTTTGAGGCAATCCATTCTTTCACTTTCTGCTCCAGCACCTCCGGTGCGAAGGGCTGCACCGCGGCAACCATCTCCCGAAGCTCAGTCAGCTGCCGGGGAGAATCAGCATTCCACTTCTTCCTGACAACATCACTGTCGTAGCTTTCCGGTGCAACGAAGAAGAAATCAGCCTCATGCCAGAGATCCTTCACGAATCCGGCTCTCTCTTTTACAAGTGAGACTATCTTCACCAGTGTGGCACTATCAGGCCGGAATCCCTTTTCATTCACAAGAGGCATGAAGAGTTCTGCCAGCTCCTCACTGCTCCTCATCTGGAAATATTTGGTATTAAACCACTTCGCCTTCTCTGGATCAAACCGCGAGCCCGACTTCCCCACCCTGTCGATTGTGAATGCAGCAATCAGCTCATCCATGGTAAAAATCTCCTGTTCCGTTCCCGGGTTCCATCCCAGGAGGGCCAGCATATTCACAAAGGCTTCAGGGAAGTAACCCTCCTCGCGGTACCCCGAGGCTGTTTCGCCGTATGGCCAGTAGAGAGGGAAAACGGGAAATCCCATTTTGTCGCCGTCACGCTTGCTCAGCTTCCCCTTGCCTGTGGGTTTAAGAAGCAGCGGCAGGTGTGCAAAAAGCGGCGCCTCCCAGCCAAAGCTCCGGTACAGCATCACGTGCAGAGGCAACGACGGAAGCCACTCCTCACCCCTGATGACGTGGGATATCTCCATAAGATGGTCATCAACGACATTTGCCAGGTGATAGGTGGGCATGCCGTCAGATTTGTAAAGCACCTTATCGTCAAGGGTGGATGTGTTGACCATGATATCCCCTCTGATCAGGTCGGAGAAGTGAATCTCCTCATTGTCAGGCATGCGGTACCTGACAACATAATGCTCTCCCGTTTCAATGCGCTGTTTAACCTCCTCTGGGCTCAGGGTAAGGGAGTTGCACCTGTTCATTCGTGTCATACAACCGTAGTTGAATGTCTCGCCGCGTGATTCATGCTCCTGCCTCAGACGGTCCAGCTCCTCTGCCGGATCGAAGGCATAGTAGGCGTCGCCCTTGCTGATAAGTTCATCAGCATACCGGTGATAGATCTCCTTCCTGTCACTCTGCCGGTAAGGGGCAAAGGGGCCGCCTTCGCGAACGCCTTCATCAACCCTGATGCCGGCCCATTCCAGGGAGTCCATGATGTACTCTTCGGCTCCCTCAACGTAGCGCGTCTGGTCGGTGTCTTCGATGCGAAGAATAAAAGTCCCTCCGTGATGCCTTGCAAAGAGGTAGTTATAAAGTGCGGTGCGAACGCCGCCGATATGCAGGGGTCCGGTGGGACTGGGGGCGAAACGCACCCTGATTTTTCTGTTTGTCATAACTGAAAGTTTGTACTGCTGCTTAAAGGTTTTCCGGCGCTTGCTGACCAGCCGCCCCGGAAGTGCCCGACAAAGATAAATATTATGCAATGAAGGGCAATTTACCCCCGAAGGCAACATCAAAAATCATATTTTGTAATCTCTATTTGTATTACTTTTACATCATAACGAATTAATCATCAGTCGCGATGAATAAGATGAAAGCTCTCGTAAAGGCCCAGGCTGCCAAGGGATTATGGATGCAGGAAGTACCCATTCCGGAGCCCGGTTACAATGATGTCATAATCAAGGTCAAAAAATCTGCCATCTGTGGCACTGATCTTCACATTTACGAATGGAATGAGTGGGCACAGAAAACCATAAAGGTGCCAATGACAATCGGACATGAGTACATGGGCTATATAGAGAAAGCCGGTCCCGGCGTCACCAACGTGAAAGTGGGCGACAGGGTGACGGGCGAGGGACATCTCTTCTGCGGCACGTGCCGTAACTGCCGCCGGGGCCGTGAGCATGTATGCGAGAACACGGTTGGCATAGGCGTGCATATTGACGGTTCCTTTGCTGAGTACGTTAAAGTGCCGGCCCGTAACGTAGTACTGCTGGACCATCGCATACCGGACGAATGGGCGGCCATCATGGATCCCTTCGGCAACGCCACCCATACTGCGCTGGCATTCCCGCTCCTGGGTGAGGATGTCCTCATCACCGGCTCAGGACTGATAGGCAGCATGGCCGTTGCCATCGCCAGGTTCGCCGGTGCACGCAATGTGGTGGCCACAGACCTGAGCGATTACCGCCTGGATCTGGCAAAAAAGATGGGGGCTGCCATGGTAATCAACCCCAAAAGAGGGGAAAAGATTCATGACGTGCTGGAACCTCTTCACATGAAGGGTTTTGACGTAGGGTTGGAGATGTCAGGTTCGCCGGCCGCCTTCCGCGAGATGATAGCCAACATGTATAACGGCTCAAACATCGCCCTGCTGGGGATCCTTCCATCCAACTTCGAGGTGCCCTGGAGTGATATCATCTTCAAGGCGCTGACCCTTAAGGGAATATATGGCCGCGAGTTGTGGGAGACCTGGTATAAGATGCAGATGATGATAATAGGCGGAATCAACCTTGACCCGATCATTACCCACCGTTTCCACATAGACGATTTCCAGAAGGGATTTGACGTCATGGAAGAGGGTAACTGCGGGAAAGTGATCCTGAACTGGGAGTGAGAACCTGCTCAACTCCTGACCTTCAAACCTTCAGACGTCAGACTTCAGATTGAGACCCGATCACAATCGGGTAGAAATCCCAATGCCCTCAGTGCCTCGGGACCTTCAGAATTCAGACCTCTTTCAATGACCTGTAAATTTCACAGAGCCAGAGTTCTATTTCAATAATTAGTGCTATCTTGATGTCATAGTGTAGAACTAATCCTGACATCTATGTCTGATCATTCCTCGTATGACGAACTGACAACAGGCTTCAGCTGGGCCATTGCAGAAAAAGAGCTTGAATACAGTCCCGGAGATATAATCAATATTGGCTGGCATTGTTCCGACAGGATATGCCAGAAGGGCAAGGCAGGCAAAATTGCCCTTTATTATGAGGGATTCGGAGGTACGGAGAAGAGTTACACCTTTAATGACATCAGGCTTGCAGGAAACACTATCGGTGCATTTCTCCGAAACCAGGGTATCACCGAAGGAGACAGGGTCTGCCTCTTTATGGACAGGATTCCTGAATTGTATCTTTCGTTCCTTGGAATACTGAAAATAGGTGCCATTGTTCAGCCTCTCTTTTCCGCATTCGGAGATGAATCACTTTTTGTGAGGCTTGAGAATGCAGGGACAAGGGCTGTCATAACACAGAAAAAACACCTTTCCAAGGTAAGGAAGATCCGTTCAAGACTTCCGGACCTGGAACTGGTAATCATTGTTGACAACATCAAACCTTCAGAGCTCGAACCCGGAGAAATTCTCTTCAGCCTTGAAAATACTGAGCCTGTCGAGAAATTGGAACTCTGCCCTACCCGTGCAGAGACCCATTCGGTACTCCATTACACCTCCGGTACAACAGGCCAGCCCAAGGGAGTAAAGCATGTCCATTATTCCATAATGTCACAGTACCTTACCACAAAGTGGGTTCTTGATCTGCGTGATGATGATATTTACTGGTGCACCGCCGACCCGGGATGGGTGACCGGTACTTCATACGGAATAATCGGACCCTGGAGTCTGGGAGTGACACAATGTGTGCTCGATACGGGGTTTTCAGCACAGGCCTGGTACAGGTTCATAGAAAAATACCGGATAACAGTCTGGTACTCCGCCCCTACTGCCATCAGATCACTAATGAAAGCGGGAGATGATACTGTCAGGGAGTTTGATCTCTCATCCCTGCGCCACCTGGCCAGTGTCGGCGAACCCCTGAATTCAGAAGCGGTGATCTGGTCAGGAAGGGTGTTCGGAAAACTTTTTCACGATACATTCTGGCAGACGGAAACGGGATCGATTATGATCACCAACTTCCCGGGGATGAAAATAAAGCCAGGCTCCATGGGCAGGACCTTCCCGGGAATTACGGGAGCAGTGCTTGACCCTGTCTCCTACACCCCGATTGATGAGCCTGGGAAAGCCGGGCTGATAGCCTTCAGGCCAGGCTGGCCCGCCATGATGCGGACATACTGGAGAAATGAGGAAAAATACAGGGAGAAATTCGTGAATGGATGGTATCTGTCGGGCGACAGGTCAACCATCGATAATGAAGGCTACTACTGGTTCATAGGGCGTGATGACGATGTGATAAATACCGGCGGGCACCTGGTGAGCCCGTTCGAGGTTGAATCCGCACTGCTTGAGCATCCGGCCGTTGGCGAATCAGCTGTGACTTCAAAACCTGATGAAATAAATATGGAGGTGGTTAAAGCCTTCATCACCCTCAAGCCAGGTTTCACTGCCAGTCCTGATCTTGAGCTCGAAATAATGAACTTCATCCGGAAAAAACTCTCCCCACTGGCAATGCCGCAGGCAGTCGAGTTCGTGGACAGTCTTCCGAAGACCCGCAGCGGCAAGATCATGAGGAGAGTGCTTCATGCCAGGGAGTGGGGTGAAGAGATTGGTGACATCTCAACACTGGAAAATGACTGAGAAAGTCTGAAAGTCTAAAGTCTTAAAGTCAAAAGGTCTGAGCACAGATAGTTAATAAACATAAACCTTAAAATGAATCTGTTATGGAAGAAGATAATCTTAATGAAATGAAGGAGATGATCCTGAAGTATGTCATCAAGGAGTACATTGATGATGATGACACAACTATAACCTATGAGACACCTCTTATATCAAGCGGTTATGTTGATTCTTTTTCGATGGTCTCACTTCTCGTTTTTCTGGAGAACAAGTTCAAGATTAAAATCCCGCCAAGCAAGGCTACGCCTGAGGCTTTTGACAGTGTAAATAATATTGTGGCACTGGTAAATCAGTACTTAAACAAATAAATCGCCTTCATCATGAGTTACTCTGAAAAAACAAAGAACCTCTATCTGTCGCAGCTGACAGATATAAGAAACGCAGGCATCTTCAAGGAGGAACGGTTCATCCACAGCTCCCAGGCAGCGGACATAGAGGTAGAGTTTCCTTCAGGCTCAGACCTGAAGCGGGTCATTAATATGTGCTCGAACAACTATCTCGGCCTGTCAAGTCACCCTGAAGTTATCAGGGCTGCTCATGACGGTCTTGAGTCCAGGGGGTATGGTATGTCCTCGGTCCGCTTTATCTGCGGGACACAGGATCTTCACAGGGAGCTTGAAAACAAGGTAACCGAATTCCTTGGCACTGAAGACACAATACTGTTCCCTTCATGCATGGATGCCAATGCGGGTGTCTTTGAGGCAATACTCACAAGTGAAGACATTATGATATCAGACCGTCTGGTACATGCCTCAATAATAGACGGTATGAGACTCTGCAGCGCCCAGCATGACACATTCAAGCACTCCAGCATGGAACATCTCGAAGAGAAACTCCTGCTTCACTCTGATAAAAGGCTTAAGCTGGTGATCACTGACGGGGTCTTCTCAATGGACGGCGACACCGCCAGGCTCGATGAGATGGTAAAATTATGCGAGAAATACGACGCCCTGCTGCTGGTAGATGACTCCCATGCTTCAGGATTTATAGGGAAGACAGGCCGCGGAACGCATGAATTATGCAATGTAATGGGCAAGATAGACATCATCACTACCACCTTTGGCAAAGCCCTTGGGGGAGCATCGGGAGGCTGTGTCTCGGGTAGGAAGGAGATTGTGGAGATGTGCAGGCAGAAAGCCCGCCCCTATCTCTTCTCCAATACAATCGCCCCCGTCATTGTATCAGGTGTACTGAAGGTCTTTGATATCCTCTCGGCCAGTACCGAAAGACGTGATAAGCTTGAGAGAAATGCAGCGTTCTGGAGAAAGGGACTGACAGATGCGGGATTTATCCTCAAGGAAGGAAATACCCCGATTGTTCCGGTAATGCTCTTCAATGCAAAGCTGTCACAGGATTTTTCAAAAGATCTCTATAACGAAGGCATTTACGCCATTGGCTTCTTCTTCCCTGTTGTGCCAAACGGCCAGGCACGGATAAGAACCCAGATATCGGCAGGACATGAGATGCATCACCTGGAAACAGCCCTCGAAAAATTTATCAAAGTAGGTAAGAAACAGGGCATCCTGGGTCTTACCAAAGAACAGATAATTGAAAAGTTCGGGCTTTAATATTCCGGAAATCATATATAAATCTGTGCAGTTTTCCTCCGCAAGAGATGATTATCATCATTGAATAATCACTGCAAAACACCATCTTTGCATCCGTTTTAAGTGAATATTCACACAGATGTACAATCAATATCAGGATTATCTCAGGTCCCAGATCCATGAGATAAAGGAAGCCGGTCTTTATAAAAATGAACGTGTCATTGTTTCACCGCAGGGTGCTGAGATTACACTCAACACAGGTCAGACAGTGCTTAATTTCTGTGCCAACAACTATCTCGGACTATCCTCCAATGCAAGGCTTGTGCAAGCAGCAAAAAATGCACTTGAGACCCATGGGTACGGAATGTCGTCGGTACGCTTCATATGCGGGACCGGAGACCTTCACAAGGAGCTGGAGCAAAAGCTGGCTGATTTCTTCGGAACAGAAGACACCATTCTTTATGCCGCTTGTTTTGATGCCAACGGAGGTGTTTTTGAGCCTCTGCTAACAAGTGAAGATGCCATAATCTCCGACTCTCTGAACCATGCTTCAATTATTGACGGTGTGCGTCTCTGCAAAGCCCAGCGTTACCGTTATGAGAATGCTGACATGGAAGACCTTGAGACTCAGCTGCAACTGTCACAAGAGCAACGCTTCAGGCTGATAGTCACTGACGGTGTCTTCTCAATGGACGGTAATGTGGCGCCGCTTGACAGGATCTATGAGCTGGCAAACAAATACAATGCAATGGTCATGGTGGATGAGTCACACTCCGCAGGTGTTGTGGGTGAGACCGGCCGTGGTGTCACCGAGCTTCATAACCTGAGGGGAAAGATCGAGATCATAACCGGGACCTTGGGCAAGGCCTTCGGCGGTGCCATTGGCGGCTTCACAACCGGCAAAAAGGAGATCATTGAGATGCTCCGTCAGCGCTCACGTCCATACCTCTTCTCCAACTCCATCCCTCCGCTGGTGGCCGCCGCAGGGATCAAAATGGTGGAGATGATGACGGAGACAAATGAGTTGCAGGACAAGCTGCATCACAACACCAGATACTTCATGGATAAGATGCTGAAGGCAGGTTTTGATATCAAACCCACCCAGTCAGCCATCTGCGCAGTGATGCTCTATGACGCCAAATTGTCGCAGGAGATGGCTGCGAAACTTTTAAATGAAGGCATCTATGTAACAGGATTTTACTTTCCCGTGGTTCCCAAGGACAAGGCACGCATCAGGGTGCAACTCTCCGCGGCTCACGAGACGGAACACCTTGACAAGGCTATTGCAGCATTCATCAAAGTGGGCAAAGATCTGGGTGTTTTGAATATAATTAAATAATTATGCATTATGTCATTATAATAAGGTATATAAAATTTAATAAAATTTAAATAAATCAGGTTTTTATTTGATTTTATGAAATTATTATTATTTTTGCCACTCATAATAACGAGATGAATTATCTGTCGCTAAATATTATTGTCCTCATTCTTATTATCGCTGCGAGCGTATAATCGGGAAGTAATATATAGTTAAGAGTAAATGTATACGAAAGCTTCCCGGAAAACCGGGAAGCTTTTTTTTTAATCTGACAGCAATGAAGAGAGAACTAAGGAGCGCAAGGACAATGACCGGACGGACGATGGCCGGTGCAAGAAGCCTCTGGCGTGCGAACGGGATGAAGGAAGATCAGTTCGGCAAACCGGTGATTGCAGTCGTCAATTCATTTTCACAGTTTGTCCCCGGCCATGTGCACCTCCACAAAATTGGCCAGTTGATCAGGAAAGAGATAGAGAGCCGCGGCATGTTCGCTGCCGAGTTCAATACAATTGCAATTGATGACGGGATTGCAATGGGACACACCGGGATGCTCTACTCACTCCCCTCGCGCGAGCTGATTGCTGACAGTGTCGAATTCGTCTGCAATGCCCATTGCGCAGATGCCATGATATGCATCAGCAACTGTGACAAGATCACCCCCGGGATGCTGATGGCCGCCATGCGCCTGAACATACCGGCAATCTTCGTCTCGGGTGGCCCCATGGAGGCAGGGCTATCAGCCGGGAAGGCCGTTGACCTCATTGACGCCATGGTAGCCGCGGCTGACGACCGCGTGACGGATGACCGTCTCCTGGAAATAGAAAAATCAGCCTGCCCCACCTGCGGCTCCTGCTCCGGAATGTTCACCGCCAACTCCATGAACTGCCTTACGGAGGCCCTGGGACTCGCCCTTCCGGGAAACGGTACGGTTGTGGCAACTCATACCAACAGGATGCAGCTCTTCACCCGGGCTGCACAACTGATCACTGAAATGGCCGGCAGATACTATGGAGAAGGTGACGAATCAGTACTGCCCCGCTCAGTTGCCACCAGGGCTGCCTTCATCAATGCAATGTCACTTGACATTGCTATGGGAGGATCCACAAATACCGTGCTTCACCTCCTTGCCATTGCCCATGAGGCCGGGTTGGATTTCACAATGAAAGACATTGATGAACTCTCACGCAGAGTGCCAAACATCTGCAGGGTCTCTCCCTCATCCTCCTTCCACATTGAAGATATAAACCGTGCAGGAGGGGTCTTTGCCATCCTCGGCGAACTGGAACGTGCCGGACTCCTTGACACCTCCGTGAAAAGAGTTGACTATCCTTCCCTGGGTCAGGCAATAGATAAATGGGATATCATGAGACCGACAGCCCTGCCGCAGGCACTTCAGCTCTTTCTGAGCGCCCCCGGAGGAGTAAGGAGCATTCAGGGCGGCACAGCAACACGGCTGTATCCTTCCCACGACAAGGACAGGGAAAACGGGGCGGTAAGAGATGTCCGCCATCCATATAATGCTGACGGTGGACTGGCTGTGCTATATGGTAACCTGGCACCTCGGGGATGCATAGTAAAGACAGCCGGCATAGACAGTTCAATGTTCAGCTTCACCGGCAGGGCTGTGACCTTTGACTCCCAGGAGGAGGCTGTCAGCGGCATTCTGAACGGGCAGGTGAAAGAGGGCAACGTGGTGGTTATACGCTATGAAGGCCCCCGTGGCGGACCGGGGATGCAGGAGATGCTCTACCCCACATCGTATCTCAAGTCCAAAGGGCTTGATAAAAAATGTGCACTCATAACCGATGGCCGCTTTTCGGGAGGCACGGCAGGACTGTCAGTGGGACATGTATCGCCCGAAGCCGCTGCAGGAGGAGCTATAGCCCTGATCCGCAACGGCGATATTATTGAGATCAGTATCCCGGAAAGAAAGATAACCATAATGGCAGATGATGTGACCCTGGAGGAGAGACGCCGGCAGGAGGCAGAAAAAGGAGACCTGGCGTTCTTCCCTGCCGGAAGAAACAGGGTCGTTGCATCATCACTTAAAGCATACGCCGCTCATGTGAGCTCGGCGGATATGGGTGCAGTAAGACTAATCTGATAACAGAAAAGTAATTATGAAGGAGACGATGATGACTTCCGGTAAGCAGGAAAAAAACAACGCTGAAGCAGAGGTTACAGGAGCTGAGGCGCTGCTGAGATGCCTTATTGAGGAGGAGGTTGATACTATATTCGGTTACCCCGGCGGAGCAATCATGCCGGTCTATGATAAATTGCTCGACTACTCCGACAGGCTCAGGCATATACTCACCCGTCATGAGCAGGGAGCGGCTCATGCCGCCCAGGCTTATGCCATGGTCACCGGAAAGCCGGGAGTATGCTTCGCCACCTCTGGACCGGGAGCAACAAACCTCGTGACAGGAATTGCCAATGCCTTTCTTGACTCAGTACCTGTGGTCTTTATCACTGCCCAGGTTACATCAGGCCTGATTGGCACCGATGCCTTCCAGGAGACAGACATCCTGGGCATTTCAATGCCGGTGACAAAATGGAATACGCAGGTCAAGAAGGCGGAGGATATCCCTGACGCCATAGCACGGGCCTTTTATATCGCCAGGTCAGGCCGCCCCGGACCGGTGCTGATTGACATATCAAAAGACGCACAGTTTGCCAGTCTCAGATACAGTTACCGGAAGTGCACATACATAAGAAGTTATAATCCCGTTATCCCGCTTCAGATGAGGGATATCGAGTCGGCAGCCGTCATGATCAATCACGCGGAAAAGCCGATGATCCTTGCAGGCCACGGGGTTATCATCTCCGGTGCGGCTGCAGAACTGCGGACGCTTGCTGAGAAGGGAAGCATACCTGTCGCAGCCACTCTCCACGGGCTGCCGGCCTTTCCGAATAAGCACAGACTGTACGCGGGAATGCTGGGAATGCATGGCAATTATGCCCCCAACGTACTGACCAACCAGGCTGACCTCATCATCGCCATCGGAATGCGCTTCGATGACCGTGTCACCGGAAACCTCAAAAAATATGCGCCTGCTGCAAGGATAATCCATATCGAGATAGATAAGGCAGAAATCAACAAGAACGTGCGGGTCGATCTGGAGATCAACAATGATGCCCGCGAAGTACTTGCGGCACTCATACCCCTTGTGCGGGAGGTCAGCAGGGAGAAATGGATCAGGGAGTTCCGTATCCTCGACAGGGTTGAATACGAGAAAGTGATCAGGCCGGAGACAGAACCGGAAGGGGGTGAAATCCGCATGGGCGAAGTGGTGAAGGCAATCTCCGATCTTACTGAGGGCAATGCAGTTATTGTTACTGACGTGGGACAGCATCAGATGGCCGTGGCACGCTACTACACATTCACCGGGAAGAGCACCCTGGTGACATCGGGAGGGATGGGCACCATGGGCTTTGGACTTCCGGCCTCGCTGGGATCGGCAGCCGGCAACCCCGGCAGACCGGTCGTAGCCTTTATCGGCGACGGCGGATTCCAGATGACGGTCCAGGAACTGGGCACAATAATGCAATATCAGACCCCCGTCAAAATAGTACTCCTGAACAACAGCTTCCTGGGCATGGTACGCCAGTGGCAGCAGATGTTCTTCAACAGCCGGTACGCCTCCACGGAGATGGTCAACCCCGACTTCGTGGCCCTGGCCGGAGCCTACGGCATCGAAGCTCACAGGGTAACGCAACGCGAAGAGCTCCGCGAAGCTATCGGGGCAATGCTTGCCGCCGAAGGACCATATATCATGGAAACAGTGATAAGCCGCGAAGCCAATATCCTCCCGATGGTAGAACCGGGGGCATCAGTATCAGATGTAACACTAACATACAGATAACAGTCATGCAACAGGAATATACAATATCACTCTTCACAGAGGATCATATAGGCATCCTCAGCCGGATAACACTCATCCTTACCCGCAGGCAGATAAACATTAACAGCATAACCGCATCGGAATCTGCCGTCAGAGGCATACAGATGCTTACAATGGTCGTCACCACCACCCCTGACATGATTAATAAGGTGGCAAGACAGATTGAAAAGCTTGTTGACGTCATAAAGGTATTCGTACACACCAACCAGGAGATTATCAGCCAGGAGATCGCCCTTTACAAAGTCACCACCAGGGGACTGATGTCCGGAAGCATGATCGACGATCTCGTCAGGTCGTACCATGCACGCATCCTTGAGGTGACACCGGAATATATAGTTGTTGAGAAGAGCGGCAGCAGGGAGGAGATTACCGCTCTGCTTGCCTTTCTTGAGCCCAGCGGTCTGCTCCAGTTTGTCAGGTCGGGAAGGATAGCCATCACCCGGCAGGTCAAGGAGCTGAATGCCTATCTGAAGGAGATGGATGATGCCGAAAGAACCAGGCATGAACCGTCAGAAGTATATAATTAACTGAATAACACTAATCTAACAATAGACAATTATGGCACAAATCGATTTTGGAGGAGTAACTGAGACAGTTGTGACGAGGGAGGAATTTCCACTTTCCAAGGCACGCGAAGTATTAAAGGATGAGGTTGTCGCCGTCATCGGCTACGGTGTCCAGGGGCCGGCACAGGCAATGAACATGAAAGACAACGGCATTAACGTGATAATAGGACAGTCCCCTGAATTCAAAAATGACTGGGACAGGGCCGTGGCCGACGGATTTGTTCCCGGCACCACCCTCTTCCCTGTTGAGGAGGCGGCTGCAAGAGGCACTGTCATCCAGTACCTCGTCTCTGATGCAGCCCAGCGTTTACTGTGGCCACAACTGAAGCCTCATCTTACAACGGGCAAGGCGCTCTATTTCTCACATGGCTTCTCGGTCACCTATAAGGAGCACACCGGCGTGGTGCCTCCGGAGGATATTGATGTCATCTTGTGTGCACCCAAAGGCTCCGGCACCAGTGTCAGGCGCAACTTCCTTGCCGGTGCCGGGATCAACTCAAGCTTCTCAGTCTTTCAGGATTATACTGGCAGGGCCGAAGAGAGGACCATTGCCCTGGGCATAGCCATTGGCTCGGGATATCTCTTCCCCACCACTTTTGAGAAGGAGGTGTTCAGCGACCTGACCGGCGAGCGGGGCGTGCTCATGGGCGCTCTCGAGGGGATCATGGAAGCACAGTACCAGGTGCTTCGCGATAACGGACACTCACCTTCCGAGGCATTTAATGAAACGGTTGAGGAACTGACACAGAGCCTGATAAGACTTGTTGATGAAAAAGGTATGGACTGGATGTACGCCAACTGCAGCGCCACGGCACAGCGGGGAGCGCTGGACTGGAAACCGAAGTTCCGCGAGGCTACTCTGCCAGTCTTCAGAGAACTGTATGAGAAAGTCAGCTCGGGCGAAGAGTGTGTCAGGGTCCTCACCTCAACAGGTTCTGCTGACTACCGTGAAAAACTTAATGCAGAGCTTGATGAGATGGGCGGATCAGAGCTGTGGAGAGCCGGGGCAGCCGTGAGAAAACTGAGGCCGTTGAAGTGATAAACAGGGAGCAGTGATCATGGAAAACAACAGGGTAATAATTTTTGATACCACCCTCCGTGACGGGGAACAGGTACCGGGATGCCAGCTCAATACGGTGGAGAAGATCGAGGTGGCAAGGGCCCTTGAAGCACTTGGGGTGGATGTGATTGAGGCCGGGTTCCCGGTATCCAGTCCCGGCGACTTCAGGTCAGTGGTAGAGATCTCAAAGGCAGTCCGAAACCCGGTGATCTGCGCCCTCACAAGAGCCGTGAAGAAAGACATCGAGGTAGCTGCCGATGCACTGAAATACGCAGAGCGAAAGCGGATCCATACCGGCATCGGGACATCACCCTACCACATACAGTACAAGATAAAGACAACTCCCGAAGAGATAATAAAAAGGGCTGTTGATGCCGTAAAGTACGCCAGGAAATTAGTTGACGACGTGGAGTTCTATGCCGAGGATGCCGGCCGGAGTGACAACGCCTACCTGGCTCAGGTAATCGAGGCCGTAATCAAAGCCGGTGCAACAGTTGTCAACATTCCTGATACAACAGGCTACTGTCTGCCGGAGGAATACGGCGCCAAGATCAGGTACCTCGTAGAAAATGTCCCGAACATCGACAGAGCAATTATCTCCACACACTGTCACAATGACCTGGGTATGGCTACCGCCAACACCATGATGGGAATCATCAACGGAGCTCGGCAGGTGGAGGTGACCATAAACGGAATAGGTGAGCGGGCAGGCAATACCTCGCTTGAAGAGATAGCCATGATCATCAAGAGCCACCACGACCTTAATCTCACCACCGGCATCAACCCGAAACTGATCTTCAGCACCAGCAGGTTGGTCTCAACACTTATGAGCATGCCGGTACAGGCCAACAAGGCAATAGTTGGCCGGAATGCCTTTGCCCACTCGTCAGGGATACACCAGGACGGAGTGCTCAAAAACCGTGAGAACTATGAGATCATTGACCCAAAAGAGGTGGGGATCAGGGAATCTTCCATAATCCTCACGGCACGCAGCGGCAGGGCAGCACTCAATCACAGGCTTGACCTGCTGGGTATCAGGCTGGGAAAGGAAGAGCTTGATGAGATCTACCACCGGTTTCTCATCCTCGCAGACAAGAAGAAGGAGATCAATGACGAAGACATTAAGATCCTTTCAGGAGAGGTCTTCCATGGGGAGAAGAGGCTCAAGCTGGAGTCGTTGCAGGTTCTGTGCGGCAACTCGGTTATGCCGGTGGCCACTGTAGGTATAAGGATCAACGGAGAGGTACATACCTCCACCGCCCCGGGCAACGGTCCCATTGATGCAGCGTTCACTGCCGTCAAACACCTGATACATGAAAATGTACACCTCGAGGAGTTCCTGATTCAGGCTATCACCAGGGGTAGCGATGACATAGGAAAGGTCCATATCCAGCTTGAGCACGAGGGAAATATCTACTACGGCTTTTCGGCAAATACTGATATTATTACAGCCTCAGTCGAGGCATTCATCGATGCAATTTCAAGGGTAGGAGATGGAACCGCGGACGCTGTTTGACAAGATCTGGGATGCCCATATGGTGAAGTCTGTTGAGGGCGGACCGGACGTACTTTATATTGACAGGCACTATATCCATGAGGTGACCAGCCCGCAGGCATTCAATGGATTGAAACAGCGGTGCATCGGGGTGTTCAGGCCGGAAAGGACTGTTGCAACAGCTGATCACAACATTCCCACGGCTGATCAGCATCTGCCGATAAGGGATGCCGTATCGCGGGCGCAGGTGGAAGCCCTGGAGGAAAACTGCAAGGCCTTCGGTATTGAGCACTTCGGCATCGGACACCCTAACAACGGAATTGTCCATGTAACAGGCCCGGAACTGGGATACACCCTGCCTGGCATGACAATAGTGTGCGGAGACAGTCATACCTCCACCCACGGGGCATTTGGAACTATAGCCTTCGGCATCGGCACCAGTGAGGTTGAGATGGTACTGGCAACCCAGTGCCTTCTTCAGACAAGACCTGCAAGGATGAGGATCACCGTCAACGGATCCCTTCGCAGGGGAGTGACTTCAAAGGACCTGATACTTTACATCATCTCCTCGCTCTCAACAGGCGGTGCCACCGGTTGCTTTGTTGAATACGCCGGAGAGGCAATCTCACAGATGAGCATGGAATCAAGAATGACCGTCTGCAACATGAGCATTGAGATGGGGGCCCGCGGAGGCCTGATAGCCCCTGATGAAGTGACATTCGGATACCTGTCGGAGATACCTGCTTTCAGCAGTAACCCGGACGCCATCAGACTGCTCGAAAAATGGTTCTCGCTCCGCAGTGACCCGGGAGTTGTCTTTGACAGTGAACTGGCGTTTGATGCTTCGGCAGTTCCACCGATGATAACCTGGGGCACAAACCCCGGGATGGGAATGGCCGTCAACGGAACCATCCCTACTGAGGAAGGAACCGATACTGAAAGCAGCAGTTCATACCGCAAGTCGCTCGAATACATGGGCTTCAAATCCGGGATGAAGCTCCTCGGCCACCCTGTCGACTATGTCTTCCTGGGAAGTTGTACCAACGGACGGATAGAAGACCTCCGTGCCTTTGCGCAAATGGTGGAAGGGAGGAAGAAAGCCCCCGGGGTCACTGTGCTTATCGTGCCCGGATCACAACAGGTTGCGCGCCAGGCAGAAAAGGAAGGGCTTTCAGAAATATTCCGGAGGGCCGGGTTTGAGATGAGGCAGCCAGGATGCTCGTCATGTCTCGCCATGAATGATGACAAGATCCCTCCCGGCAAATATGCCGTCTCAACCTCCAACCGCAACTTCGAGGGGAGACAGGGACCCGGCGCAAGAACCATCCTTGCGGGTCCGCTTACCGCAGCAGCCGCTGCACTGACAGGAGTGATAACAGACCCCCGGAAATTGCTGCGGAATAGTGATTAACCAATGCGTCATGCAATGAAAAGAACAAAATTTACAATACTCAAATCGACTTGCGTTCCCCTGCCATTGGCAAACATAGACACTGACCAGATCATCCCGGCCCGTTTCCTGAGCTCAACCTCCCGGGAAGGGTTTGGAAAAAATCTCTTCCGCGACTGGAGATATGACAAGCATGGAAACAAAAATGAGGATTTTGTCCTGAACCGTTCTGAGTATACAGGCAGCATACTGGTGACAGGCAGCAACTTCGGATGCGGGTCAAGCAGGGAGCATGCCGTATGGGCAATAGCTGACCACGGATTCAGGGCGGTGGTATCAGATTCCTTTGCCGATATCTTTGCCGGCAATGCATTGAATAACGGGCTCCTGCCGGTGGTGATTCCTTCAGATACGCTGGAAAAGCTTACAACAATGATAATCCTGAAGCCTGAAACAGTTGTTACAATAGACCTCGGACGCCAGCTGCTTTCAGTTGAGGCGCAGGGGATCTCGGTTCCTTTTCCGGTCAACCCCTTCAGGAAGGAATGCCTCCTCAGAGGTTATGACAATATCGATTACCTGCTTGGCATGAAGGATGAGATAATTGCATTTGAAAAGAGATATTCGCCGTGAGAATAGAGATTCTTGATACCACGCTCAGGGACGGTGAACAAACTCAGGGTGTCTCCTACTCACCTGTTGAAAAGCTGAATATTGCCACCCTCCTTTTACGGGACCTGAAGGTCGACCGTGTTGAGGTTGCATCAGCCCGTGTTTCAGCCGGGGAACAGGAGGCAGTGAGGCTGATAACGCGATGGGCCTCGCAGAACGGAATGCTTGACAGGATAGAAGTGCTCGGCTTCATTGACGGTGATACTTCCCTGGACTGGATCAGGGATGCGGGAGGAAGGGTGGTCAACCTCCTGTGCAAGGGCTCTTTGCGCCATCTTGAAAAACAACTGAGGAAAACACCCCGGGAACATATTGAGGATATCAGACAGATAGTGCAGCGTGCCGGGGAAAAAGGCATGCAGATCAATGTCTATCTTGAAGACTGGTCAAACGGGATGATCAGTTCGGAAGATTATGTACTGAAACTGGTTGACTCACTCAAGGATGAAAATATAAGGAGGTTTATGCTTCCCGACACCCTGGGTATTCTTAATCCCGGGCAGACATACCGGTTCTGCAGGCAGATGACCGAAAGATATGACTCGCTGCATTTTGATTTTCACGCACATAATGATTATGATCTGGCTGTTGGAAATGTCTATGCAGCTCTGACTGCAGGAATAAGGGGAGTGCATACGACCGTGAATGGTCTTGGCGAGAGAGCCGGCAATGCCCCGCTCTCAAGTGTCATAGGATTGCTAAATGATCACATCGGGGCGGAAACATCTGTCAATGAGTTCGAGATCACACGTGTGAGCCGCCTGGTGGAGACATTCAGCGGCATAAGGATACCTGTCAATAAGCCGGTGATCGGGGCAAATGTATTTACCCAGACATCAGGCATACACGCTGACGGTGATAACAAAGACAACCTCTACTGCAGCAACCTCCGGCCGGAACGGTTCGGCAGGAAACGAACATACGCCCTCGGCAAGCAGTCGGGCAAGGCAACGATCAGAAAAAATCTGGAGGAGTTCGGTCTTGAACTAAGCCAGGAATCACTTATAAGGGTAACTGAAAGGGTCATTGAACTGGGAGACAAGAAGGAGACCGTCACAACAGAGGATCTTCCGTTCATTATAGCTGATGTACTTGGCAATGACCCCTCAGCCTATAAAATATTCATTAAAAACTATTCCCTCTCACTCTCCTACGGATTAAAGCCATCTGCAAGTGTCCAGCTGGAGATTGACGGTTCGCTTTACCAGGAGACTTCGTCAGGCGACGGTCAGTATGACGCCTTTATGAAAGCCGTCAGGAAGATTTATGACCTGATGGGAAAGGAGTTGCCGGTTCTGACTGACTATGTGGTGTCCATCCCTCCCGGAGGAAAGACAGATGCTCTTGTTGAGACAGTCATCAGGTGGAGCTGGCGGGGCCGGGAGTTCAGGACAAAGGGTCTGGATGCCGACCAGGCTGAGTCTGCCATCAAGGCAACTGAGAAGATGCTCAACATCATTGAAAACAACGAGATCAAACCTGCATATAAAAATTTAATAACTATTTCAGATGGAATTTAATATCGCTCTTCTTGCCGGTGATGGAATCGGTCCTGAGGTCACAGAACAGGCATGCAAGGTGCTTCAGGCCACCGGAGAACGGTTTGGTCACACATTTCATTTCTCCGAAGGACTGATCGGTGCCGTCGCCATAGACAGGACCGGAAGCCCCCTTCCAGAAGAAACGCTTGAACTGTGCAGACGGTCTGACGCCGTGCTGTTCGGCGCCATCGGTGACCCGAAATATGACAATGACCCCTCGGCCAGGGTCAGGCCTGAGCAGGGACTGCTGAAAATGCGCCGGGAGCTTGGCCTCTATGCCAATGTGAGGCCGGTAAAGACATTCCCCGCACTGGTTGACATGTCGCCACTGAAGAGGGGAATAGCCATGAACACGGATATAATAATGGTACGGGAGCTCACCGGGGGTATCTATTTCGGCCGGCCGCAGGGGCGATCGGAAGACGGAAACACTGCCTATGACACATGTGTTTACAGCCGTTACGAGATAGAACGTGTTGTGCGGCTCGCCTGCGAATATGCACTGCAGCGAAAGAAAAGGGTAACCGTTATCGATAAGGCAAACATACTGGCTACATCAAGACTGTGGCGGGAGACAGCCAAAAGGATTGCCATGAAGTACAGCGCGATAACAATGGACTTTATGTATGTTGACAATGCCGCCATGCAGCTGATACAGCATCCCTCCTCCTTTGATGTCATAGTCACTGAAAACATGTTCGGAGATATCCTCTCCGATGAGGCCAGCGTCATTTCCGGCTCAATGGGGATGATGCCGTCAGCATCAATAGGTACATCAACATCTGTCTTTGAACCTATCCACGGATCATACCCCCAGGCAGCTGGTAAAAACATTGCCAACCCTTGCGGAACAATACTCTCGGCAGCCATGATGCTCGATCTTGCCTTTAGACTGAACATAGAGGCAGCAGCAATAACCGGCGCCGTTGAAAAGTCAGTTGAGACCGGATTCGTAACCGCTGATCTTGACCCGGAACATCCGAAACCGACGTCAGAGGTTGGCACGTGGATATCAGATTATATCAGAAAAAAAAATTAATGAAACCTATTCCGGATAACGATTTTTTGAATAAAAAGCTATATTTGTGGCGGCATAATTAACAATGTTTACGACTAAATTACATCACCACCATCATCATCATACTTGCTCTCAGGCGAGATGAGAATGGTGTGTTGTAACCACTGATTTCATAAACCCGTCTGAGCAGATCAGGCGGGTTTTTTGTTGCTGCATGGTCTGCTCGGGAAAAAATAGAACAGACAAATGAGCATACTGAAAATTGCAATCCAAAAAAGCGGAAGACTGAGTGAGAGTTCCCGCAAATTGTTTGAAGAGTGCGGCATCAAGATCACCAACGGATCAGGCAGCCTGAAGGTCATCGCAGGAAACTTCCCCGCAGAGATACTCCTTCTTCGTGATGATGACATCCCCCAGTACGTTGAACAGCAGGTAGCTGACATCGGAATAGTGGGGGAAAACACGGTTTTTGAGAAAAAGAAGGATGTGGATGTGCTGGAGCAGCTTGGGTTTGCCGGATGCCGTCTCAGCCTGGCCATCCCGAAGGACGAGGCATATACGGGCCCGGAATTCTTCATGGGCAGGAAGGTAGCCACGAGTTACCCGGTGCTTCTCAGCGAGTATTTTGCCGAAAAAAACATTAATGCCGAGATAGAGGAGCTGAGCGGCAGCGTTGAGATAGCCCCGGGAATAGGCCTTGCCGATGCTATCTGCGATATCGTCAGCTCCGGCAGCACCCTGCTGACAAACGGCCTGCGCGAGGTGGAAACCATCATGAAGAGCCAGGCGGTAATAATTGCAAACAGGGACATCAGCGGGGAGAAGAAACAGATACTGGATAAGCTGCTATTCCGTATACGGGCTGTAAAAAACGCCAGGGAGAACAAGTACATACTGCTCAATGCCCCGGAAGAGGCAGTGAGTAAGATATGCAGGATCCTTCCCGGCATGAAGAGCCCCACAATACTGCCACTGGCGGAGAAAGGATGGTGCAGCCTGCACTCAGTGGTCAAGGAAGATGAGTTCTGGGAGAGGATCGATCAGCTCAGGGCAGCAGGGGCAGAAGGAATCCTGGTCATACCTATAGAAAAAATGATCGTGTGATGAAGAGGCTTATTTACCCTTCGCCGGTTGAGATCAGCAAGGCCCTCGAAAGGCCTTCGGCAGGCATCGGCGATATCGACATCATTGTAAAGGAAGTGCTGGCCAGGGTCAGGGCAGAAGGAGATGTCGCCCTGCGTGAATTCTCACTGAAATTTGATGGCTTTGCCCCGGCATCATTTAAAGTGGAAGAATCTTCATTTCAGGAGGCAGAGAAACATGTTCCGGAGAAAATAAGGGATGCAATGCGTGCAGCCCTTGCCAGTATCACAGCCTTTCACACTGCACAGTTGCAGGAACCGGAGACAGTGGAGACAACAAAAGGGGTTAAGTGCTGGAGCCGTGATCTGGCTATTGAGAAGGTAGGGTTATATATCCCCGGAGGAACAGCCCCGCTCTTTTCAACTCTCCTTATGCTGGCCATTCCCGCACGACTGGCCGGCTGCCGTGACATCATCCTCTGTACACCTCCCGGAAAAGACGGGAAAATCAATCCGCTGATTCTTTATACTGCCAGCCTGTGCGGAGTTACCGCAATCTATACGATAGGAGGTGCACAGGCCATTGCTGCAATGGCCTACGGTACGGAATCGATTCCCGCAGTCTGTAAAATATTCGGTCCCGGAAACAGGTACGTCACCAGAGCCAAGGAACTTGTACAGCTGGAGGGAATTGCAATAGATATGCCCGCAGGCCCCAGTGAATTGCTCGTCATTGCCGACGAGAGCGCCAACCCCTCCTTTGTGGCTGCCGATCTTATCTCGCAGGCTGAACACGGTACCGACAGCCAGGTCATAATGCTGACTGACAGCAGAGCAATGATGGAAAAGGTACAGAGAGAAGTTGAAGAGCAGGTAATGAAAATAGGGAGAAGTGATATTGCCGGAAAATCACTGGCAAACAGCTCCCTGATTCTGCTCCCTGATCTTGATGAATGTATCAGAGTCAGCAATCTCTATGCTCCTGAACACCTGATAATTGCAACATATAATCCGTATATTCATGCCTCAGCCGTGGTCAACGCCGGGTCAGTATTTCTTGGAAACTACAGCAGTGAAAGCACAGGTGACTACATGACGGGGCCCAATCATACCCTGCCTACCTCAGGTTATGCCAGGAGCTGGAGCGGACTCACAACCAACAGCTTCAGAAAAAGAGTCTTCTTCCAGGAGGTGACAGCCCGCGGGCTGAGAGTTATCGGTCCGGCGACTGAATTGCTCGCCGGGGCAGAGATGCTTGAAGGACACAGGAATGCAGTTTCTGTCAGACTCAAATACCTGAACGATGAACAGAATTGACCGGCTTGTAAGGGCTAACGTGAGAGCGCTGGTACCATACTCCTCTGCCAGGGATGAATATGAAGGCAGGGAGGGCATCTTCCTTGATGCCAATGAAAGTCCCTTTGGCCCGCTCAACAGGTATCCCGATCCCCGCCACCGGGAGCTCAGGGCTGCAATCAGCAACCTGAAAGGGATTGCTTTAGAGAATATATTTCTCGGCAACGGCAGCGATGAGGTGATTGATCTTTGCTACCGGATCTTCTGTAACCCGGGAACCGACAGGGCGGTGATATTCCCTCCGACATACGGAATGTACGGCGTCTCGGCGGCAATCAACGACGTTGAGGTTATAAAAGTGCCGCTTGATCAGGACTTTAATATCGATATCCCGGCGGTCACCCCGATTCTTGATGATGAACGCATCAGGCTGATCTTCATCTGCTCCCCGAACAATCCGACAGGCAACTGCATGGACCCGGACAGGATTGAGTTCATTATCCGGAATTTCAGCGGCATAGTGGTTATTGATGAGGCTTATGCCGATTTCAGCGGGAAACCTTCATTCATCGAAAAGATCGGGCAGTATGACAACCTGATCGTGATCCAGACCTTCAGCAAGGCCATGGGCATGGCTGCCGCAAGGATAGGGATAGCCTTTGCATCACCGGCCATCCTGAAATATTTCTTCCGCGTAAAGCCACCCTACAATATCAGCACACTGAACCAGGTGGCAGCCCTGGAACGGCTGAGTGATTTCAAACCTGTCACGATACAGACAGAAACGATTATTGCCGAACGCCGGAGGCTGCATGAAAAACTGGAAGCTATCACGCTGGTGGAGAAGGTCTGGCCTTCTGATGCAAACTTCCTCCTGGTGAGGGTAAAGGATGCTGACGCCGTCTATAATGCACTTATTAATAAGAATATAGTAGTCAGAAACAGGAGTCGTGAAGTAAGCGGTTGCCTGCGCATTACGGCAGGCACCAGGAGTGAGAACGACAGGCTCCTGGATGAGCTTAGTAAAATCGTGATATGAAGGCCGCACCATTAAAGACACAAATAAGGATGAAATTATTACTCATATGAAAAAGGTATTGTTTATAGACAGGGATGGCACCATACTGAAGGAACCGGCCGATGAGCAGGTGGACAGCCTGGAAAAACTGGAATTCATGCCGGGTGTGATTGGTGCCCTGTCTGCAATTGCCAGGGAAACCGACTTTGAACTCGTGATGGTGACAAACCAGGACGGGCTGGGCACACCGGAATTCCCTGAAGCAGACTTCCTTCCCCCCCACAATAAAATGCTCTCCATTCTCGAAGGTGAAGGAGTCATATTCGCAGCCCGGTTCATTGACCGCTCCTTCGAAAGAGATAACTCCCCTTATCGCAAGTCGGGAACGGCAATGCTGACAAAATATCTGGCACAGGGAGTCGATCTCGGATCATCATTTGTCATCGGAGATCGCCTCACAGATATTGAACTGGCCCGTAACCTGGGGTGTAAGTCAATCTTCTTCGGAAATGAAAGGAACCTGGATGCAGCTCTGTACACCACAGATTGGGATGAGATCCGCCGGTTCCTGAAAAGGATACCGAGAAGGGCGACTGTTTCCAGGAAGACCAGTGAGACAATGATAGAAGCTGAGATCACCCTTGACGGAACAGGAAAGAGCAGCATTGACACAGGCATAGGCTTCCTTGATCATATGATTGACCAGCTGGCCCGTCACGGCAGCATCGATATCTGCCTGAAGGCAACGGGAGACCTGAGAGTTGACGAGCATCATCTTGTTGAAGATGTGGCCATTGTGCTGGGAGAAGCCTTTAACATTGCCCTTGGAAGCAAGAAAGGGATCGGACGGTACGGTTTCACCCTCCCGATGGATGACTCGCTCGCGCAGGTGACGCTCGACTTTGGCGGGAGACCGTGGCTGACATGGGATGTTGCCTACAGGTCAGAAAGGGTGGGAACCATTCCATCAGAGATGTTTTCACACTTCTTCAGGTCATTCTGTGACAGTGCAAAATGCAACATCCACATACATGCCGCCGGGGAGAATGAGCACCACAAGACCGAAGCCATCTTCAAGGCTTTTGCCAGGGCGGTAAGAATGGCCGTGGAAGCCACGGACAACAACATTCTCCCATCAACGAAAGGAACATTATGATAGCTGTTCTGCAATACAACTCAGGCAATATAATGTCTGTAAAGGTGGCACTGGAGAGACTGGGACACAGGGCGGTAATCACATCAGATCCGGAGGTAATCTCCATTGCTGACAAAGTGATCATACCAGGGGTGGGAGAAGCGCGGTCTGCAATGAAACACCTTAAGGAGAGAGGCCTTGACAGGGTGATTGTCTCACTGAAACAACCGGTACTCGGCATTTGCCTGGGGCTTCAGCTCATGTGTAAATATTCGGAAGAGGGAGACACAAAATGCCTTGGTATATTCGATACCTCAGTAAAAAGATTCCCGGACGGAGCCAGGGTGCCCCACATGGGATGGAATGACTTTGTCTCTCTGGACAAAGATCCGATCCTTAAGGGAATAAATCTTTCCGATGATGTGTATTATGTGCACAGCTATTACGCAGGAGTCAATGAATACACAACCGCTGTCTGTGACTATGGCATTGAATTCTCGGCAGCAATGCGATGCGACAACTTCTTTGGAACGCAGTTTCATCCCGAAAAGTCAGCTGCGCCCGGATCTTTGATACTTGAAAACTTTATCGGTCTATGAGAATTATTCCGGCAATAGATATAATTGACGGCAGGTGCGTAAGGCTGACGCAAGGCGATTATTCCAGGAAGACTCTTTACAGCCGGGAACCGGTTGAGGTAGCCAGGGAGTTGGAGGCACATGGAATCAGATACCTGCACCTGGTTGACCTTGACGGGGCACGGGAAGGAAAAATCAGGAATCACGGGGTGCTTGAGGTCATTGCCGACAAGACCGGCCTGAAGGTGGACTTCAGCGGTGGCATCAGAAATGATAAAGATCTGCGCACTGCTTTTCGTTGCGGCGCCTCACAGGTCACATGCGGGAGCATTGCCGTATCCCGGCCCGGTCTCTTCCTTCAATGGCTGGCTGATTACGGTCCTGAACGGATAATCCTCGGAGCCGACTTCAGGCAGAGAAAGGTGGCAACCGGCGGATGGCTGTCAGGATCTGAAACTGATATTATGAACTTCCTCCGGCAGTACAGGTCTGAAGGGGTGGTATATGCCATGTGCACTGACATTGAAAAGGACGGGATGCTCGACGGACCATCCGTTGACATGTATAAAGAGATCGTGCAGATTGAAGGTCTCTCACTCATTGCAAGCGGAGGCATCACCTCGTTGGAAGACTTAATGAAACTGAGGGAAACAGGCTGTGAAGCAGCCATCGTTGGCAAGGCAATTTATGAAGGTAAAATATCACTTAAGGAACTGGCTGAATTATGCTGAAGAAAAGAATCATACCCTGCCTTGACATAAGGGACGGGCGAACGGTAAAAGGGATAAGCTTTGTCAATCTGAGGGATGCCGGTGATCCGGTGGAGCTGGCAAGGGCATATGCTGACCAATCCGCAGATGAGATTGTGTTTCTTGATATCACGGCAACACATGAGAAGAGAAAGACGCTGGCACAACTGGTTGAAAAGATTGCAAATGCAATAAACATTCCGTTCACAGTCGGAGGAGGCATCAGCACCAGGGAGGATGTATCAGTTCTTATCAGGTCCGGGGCTGACAAGGTAAGCGTCAATTCGGCTGCTGTAATCGAACCCCGGCTGATTTCCAGTCTCGCTGACAGCTTCGGAAGCCAGTGCATAGTAGTTGCAATTGATGCTCAATTCACTGACGGTGAATGGATGGTTTGCATCAACGGCGGAAGGAAGGTTACGGGATTACGGGCCCTGGATTGGGCCGGGGAGGCTGAGAGACTGGGCGCCGGAGAGATACTCCTCACCTCATTTAACCGCGACGGTACAAAAAAGGGCTTTTCAATTGACATAACCTCTGCAATCAGCGACAGGGTAAACATCCCGGTCATTGCCTCTGGCGGCGCAGGTACAATGGAGCACTTCAGAAAGGTCTTCGAAGAGACTTCCTGCAGCGCTGCCCTGGCGGCCTCGATATTCCACTTCGGCGAGATACTGATCCCTGATCTGAAAAGATACCTTCAGAATAATAATATAAACGTAAGATTATGAATATCGATTTTAAAAAAGGTGAAGGCCTGGTGCCTGCCGTAATACAGGACAGCTGCACAATGCAGGTGCTGATGGTCGGTTACATGAATGAGAAGGCTTACAGCAAAACGGTAAGCGAAGGAAGGGTGACTTTCTTCAGCCGCAGCAGGCAGAGTCTCTGGACCAAGGGAGAGACCTCAGGAAATTTCCTGACGGTAAAAGAGATTCTTCCAGACTGTGACAGTGATGCCCTGCTGATACGGGTTGAACCTGCCGGACCTGTATGCCATACAGGAACAAACTCATGCTTCGGCGACAGGGAGACAAAAGGATTTCTTTACAGGCTCGAGAAGATAATCGGTGAGAGGATAAGTGAAAACGCCGCTGATTCTTATACAAACAAATTATTTCATAAGGGTATTAACAAGATCGCCCAGAAGGTTGGGGAAGAGGCTGTTGAACTTGTGATAGAGGCCAAGGACGACAACATTGACCTCTTCAGAAACGAGGCTGCTGACCTTCTTTACCACCTGCTGGTTCTCCTCAGGGCCCGGTCAACGACACTTTCAGAGATTGAAGAGGTGCTCTCACAGAGACATAAGACAAAATGAAACAAAAGCTGGAGAGCCGTTAAAAAAAATTTACCTCGCAGCATCTGTGGTATAAAATAATCACTATGTTTGCACTGATGAAACGATTCAAGGTATATAACTGGCGCTGGTGCAGCTCATAGATTGAAGCTGTGAATCACGCCGTTATATAACCCGTATAGGATAATTATACAAAGAGGCACGCTGATCACAGCGTGCTTCTTGTTTTTTATTAACCCTGTTAAACATTAACGAAAATGAAAAAGATCACAAAAATTCTTCTGTCTGAAAACGAAATGCCCCGGCAATGGTATAACATCATGGCAGACATGCCCAACAAGCCTCTGCCGCCGCTTAATCCGGCCACGGGCAAGCCTGTGGGCCCTGAGGACCTCTCGGTCATCTTCCCGATGGAGCTCATAAAGCAGGAAGTCTCAACAGAGAGATACATTGACATCCCCGATGAGGTACTCGATCTCTACCGGACATTCCGTCCCTCTCCCCTCTTCCGGGCGCACAACCTGGAGAAGGTCCTCGGCACAAAGAGCAAGATCTATTACAAGTACGAAGGTGGTAACTATTCCGGCTCACACAAGGCCAACACCGCCATCCCCCAGGCATACTACAACAAGATGGAGGGTGTGAGGCGCATCACCACGGAGACCGGTGCAGGGCAGTGGGGCAGTGCGATGAGTTTTGCATGCAACCACTTCGGGCTCGATCTGCTGGTCTTCATGGTCAGGGTCAGCTACAACCAGAAGCCCGGACGCAAACTGATGATGAACACCTATAATGCCAAGGTGGTGCCTTCACCCAGCACAATGACTGCGGCAGGCCGCAGAGTCCTCGAGGCTGATCCCGATTCCCCCGGCAGCCTGGGTATAGCCATCTCAGAGGCCATGGAGATAGCGGCACAGGATCCATATACCAAATATGCTCTGGGCAGCGTGCTCAACCATGTTATCCTGCACCAGACAATCATTGGCCAGGAGGCGATGCTGCAACTGGAGAAGGCAGGAGACTACCCGGATGTTGTGATAGGTTGCTTTGGCGGTGGTTCAAACTTCTCCGGGATATCATTCCCCTTCCTCAGGGAGAATCTCGTCAATGGCAGGAATACCAGGCTGGTGGCTATTGAACCTGCATCATGCCCCAAGCTTACCAAAGGGAAATTCACATACGATTTCGGCGACCAGTCAGGAATGACCCCGCTGCTTCCGATGTATACCCTCGGCCATAACTTCATCCCGGATAAGATTCATGCCGGCGGTCTGCGTTATCACGGGGCAGGTGTACTCGTAAGCCAGCTGCGTAAGGACGGCTTCGTGGAGGCCAAGGCGAAGTTCCAGCGCGAGTGTTTCGAGGGGGCTATACTCTTTGCCCGTTCAGAAGGAATTCTCCCGGCACCGGAATCGTCATATGCTATCGCCGGTGCTCTTGACGAGGCAAGACGGGCTGACCTCGAGGGTGTATCAAAAACGATACTCTTCAATCTCAGCGGCCACGGTCACTTTGACATCACAGCCTATGAGAAGTATTTCGAGGGTAACCTGCCTGACCACGAGGCCACAACCGAAGAGATCAGCCAGTCACTGGAAAACTCGGCTATCCCGGTCCTCACATAAAGACTGCGTACTGTAAACTAAAATGGAGATGAGGCGCGGCCTCATCTCCATTTTCTTAATGATATGGGTTTTATTAAATGATCAGCTGCATTTCGATGTGCCGCAATCGCTGCATATCAGGCATCCCTCCTGGTAAACCACCGCAGTGGAACCGCAGTTCTCACACTTGCCTTTGGCCTTCGTGCCGTTGGGGATGTAACGCTTGAGCGATCTCTCCACCCCGTTCTTCCAGGTGTTGATAGATTCGTTATCAAGCTTCATCGAGGAGACCAGCTCAACCACGTCCTTGACGGGCATACCGTAGCGCAGAACCCCCGAGATGAGACGCGCATAATTCCAGAACTCCGGTTTGAACATGTGCGAAAGACCGCCCAGTGTGTTCTTGTAGCCGTATTTGTCAGTATACTGGAAGTCGTACCTGGTGTTGCCTGCATCATCCTTGTTCTTGATGATCCTCCCCTTGATAATGCTCTTTGGAATGGGAAACATCTCATCATCCTGGAGACCGGTGAAGATCTCGTAGGGTACTCCGTCCTTCAGTCCGACAAATGCGATCCATTTCTCTTCGTTATTCTGGAACCGGATGACGTCAGCCTCAAGCACCTTGGGCCTTAGCGGCGACCAGTCGCCCTTCTTCTCCTCCTTGCTGTTTGATACCAGCACACCGGCCCTGGAGCCGTCGCGGTAAACGGTTGCACCCTTGCATCCCTCTTTCCATGCCGTGAGGTAGAGTTCGGAGACAAGCTCCTCCTTCGCCTCGGCGGGAAGGTTGATTGTAACGCTGATGGAGTGGTCAACCCATTTCTGAATCGCACCCTGCATCCTCACCTTCGCAACCCAGTCGACATCATTGGCAGTAGCCTTGTCATACGGAGAAGCGGAAACGATATCATTCAGCTGAGTCTCCGTCATCTCCTTCACCTCCTCGTACTTATAGCCGTTCACCTTCATCCAGTCGATGAACTTGTGATGGAAGACAACAAACTCCTCCCAGCAGTCCCCCACCTCGTCGACAAAGGTCACCTTCACGTCCTTGTCGTTGGGATTGACCTTGCGGCGGCGCTTGTAGTAAGGCATGAACACCGGCTCTATCCCGGATGTTGTCTGGCTCATCAGGCTGGTGGAGCCGGTTGGGGCAATTGTCAGCAGGGCGATATTGCGCCTGCCCTTGCTCTCCATCACTTCAACCATCCCGGGATCGGCTTCGCGAAGGCGGCTAATGAAAGGATTGTTTTTTTCACGTTCTGCGCTGTAAATGGGGAATGCGCCTCTCTCCTCCGCCATGTTGGTTGAGGCTCGATACGCCTCGATGGCCAGCGTGCGGTGAACGCTCACCGAGAACTCTGTGGCTTCGTCTGTCCCGTACCTGAGACCAAGCGCAGCAAGCATGTCGCCCTCGGCTGTGATGCCGATGCCGGTACGCCTGCCTTCGCCGGTCTTGTGACGGATATTTTCCCACATATTACGCTCGACACGCTTCAGTTCCGGATCCTCCGGATCAGCGTCAATCTTGGCGATGATGGCATCGATCTTCTCCTGCTCGAGATCGATTATATCGTCCATAATACGCTGTGAGAGATGCACATGCTCCTTGAAAAGGTCGAAATCAAACTTCGCCTTTGGCGTAAACGGATTCTTCACATAGCTGAAGAGATTGATTGCAATCAGCCTGCAACTGTCATAAGGACAGAGTGGTATCTCACCGCACGGGTTGGTGGAGACGGTCTCGTAACCGAGATCGGCATAGCAGTCAGGAACACTTTCGTTTCTGATTGTATCCCAGAAGAGTACGCCCGGCTCTGCTGATTTCCAGGCGTTGTGCACTATCTTGTTCCAGAGTTTGCGGGCATCAATCTCCCTGACAAACTTCGGGTTATCTGAGTTGATGGGGTATTGCTGGCGGAATGATTTGCCGTCAATTACCGCCTGCATGAAGTCGTTTGTGATTTTCACGGAGACATTGGCCCCGGTGACTTTGCCCGCCTCGAGTTTTGCATCTATAAAACTCTCAGAGTCAGGATGTTTGATTGAGATAGAGAGCATCAGCGCTCCGCGGCGACCGTCCTGCGCCACCTCGCGGGTAGAGTTGGAATAACGTTCCATGAAGGGAACCACGCCGGTGGATGTGAGGGCGCTGTTGAGCACAGGTGATCCCTTGGGACGGATGTGTGACAGGTCATGCCCTACGCCACCGCGACGCTTCATGAGCTGTACCTGCTCCTGATCTATCTTCATGATACCGCCGTATGAGTCAGAGTCTCCCTTGTTGCCTATGACGAAACAATTGGAGAGCGAGGCTACCTGGAATTCATTGCCGATGCCGGTCATTGGCCCGCCCTGCGGGATGATATATCTGAAGTCCCTGAAAGCTTCATAGATGACCTCGGCGGGAACAGGGTTGGGATATTTTTGTTCGATTCGGTATATCTCGGAGGCAAGACGCTGATGCATATCATCGGGTGTCTTCTCATAGAGGTTCCCGAACGAGTCCTTGAGAGCATATTTGCTTGCCCATACCTTCGCCGCCAGGTCATCGCCTCCGAAGTAGAGACGAGTCGCCTTAATGGCATCATCGTAGGTGAAAGTCTTTTTCGGACTCTCGCCGGCGGACCTGCTTTTCTTCTCCGTCAGCGCCTCTTCTTTTTTGATCTTCCTCTCCTCTTTTGTTAAAAGCTCCTTTTCATTAGAGGCGACGGTGCCCGAATGGACAGTTGAATCTCCCATTGATTGTTAAATAATATTAAGGTTTGAAAATAAGTTAGTTAGTCTACCTTCCGTAAATATGAACGGGTTTTGCTAAAATAGGCAAGCCGGCAAGAGGAGGCAAGAAGAAAAGTTCTCTTTTATCAACATACATATTAACTTTTTGCACCGCCCCGTATTAAAAAGGAAAGGCCGGAAATCCGGCCTCTCCAAACTAACTGAATGTCTTAATATTAGAAGATAAGACGCACTCCGAGAAGGCATCCCCATGTACTTCCTGTGCTGAGGTCCTTCGTGAGGGTGGTCTTGTTCCTGAAGTCCTGCAGTGAGGTTGCATTAAGCCTGAAGGTGGGCTGGCTTGTTGCACTTCCCCTGCTGACAACCGTAAGAGGCCTTATATTATCATAGCTGGCCAGCGGGTTGTACGTGTAGGTACCCCATGAGTCGTTGATCATGTTGCCCACATTGAGGACGTCAAGACTGATCTGCAGGGTGTACTTACGGTCACTTCCAAAGTTGGTGAAAACATCCTGAAGGATCTTGGCATCGAACCTGTGTGTCCATGGCTCAACCTCGCCGAATCTTTCTGCGTACTTGCCCATGCGGCTGTACAAGTAATCATTCTCATAGACATAATTCCAGAATGTTGCAGCCTGATCAGCAGCTGACATGTTGTTGTAGGCAACAAACTTCAGATCATCGGGCTGACCGGGAATATACATAATGTCAGATGATACACCGTCACCATTCAGGTCATTTGAATAGGTGTAGGTCCATCTGCCGGCCTGGAAGCCCTGGTATACGAGAGAGAAGGTTGTTGCCAGGTGGCTCGCATACTCAAGGCGGTAAGAGACATTACCGATAAGTCTGTGAGGTGTTGCAAAACCTGAGTAGCTCAGCTCGGGATCATTGAGGCTTCCGTATGAAGCGTTTGAAGAGTAAGCAGAGTATGCTGATGAACCTGGGTTGGCACTTATGTCCTTGGCCATTGTATAGGTGTAGGCAAACATGCCTGAGAAGCCTTTGCTGAAGTTCTTGGTGAGCATGGCTGTGAGAGAATACTGGTAGCCCTCTTTGGAATTGACCAGCTCGGTGGCTGCACTGACGGTGCTGTTGACCTTGGAAGCTGTGCTGCTTGCCCAGTAACCGCGGTTGTCAGCTCCTGCCAGATTGCCTGAGTAAGGTGCAAGGTTGATATTGATCTGCTGTACTGCGTTGATATCCTTTGAGTACATTGCCTCTCCAGTGAATACCATGTTCCATGGAAGCTCAACATCAAATGCCAGGTTTGAACGCCATATCTGCGGGAATTTGAACTCCTTGCCAACCTGCGTCAGGGTGGAGTTGTTTGGTAATGAACCCGGAGTGGTCGGGAAAAGTGTCGTGTTGGATGCAAGAAGGGCCTTGTAATCAGGATTGAACCTCAGGTCGGTGAGGTTAGCCTGACCGCCCTGTGAACCCCAGCCGATCTCAGGCGACTGAATTGTACCTGCGTTTGTAGGCTGGTTGGTGAACCATACGAAAGGCAGCATGCCGGTGAAGATGCCTGTTCCTCCGCGTACCTGCAGTGAACGGTCACCCTTCACATCCCAGTTGAAGCCGAAACGAGGGGAGATCATCAGCTGACTTTCAGGCCATGTACTGACATCCACCTTCTTGCCGTCAATAAAGGTAAGTGCAGAGATTGCAGGGTTATCCTCCATTTTATCCAGGTACATCGGTAGTTCCAGACGGACACCGTAGGTCAGTTTGATCCTGGGAATGACCTGCCATTCATCCTGCAGATAGGCTGATCCGAAGCCGAAAGTTGCAATTGCACCCGGGGCATCAACGCCGTTGTATCCGTAGGTCACTCCGAAACCGGAAGGTGCCTGGTTGTTAAGGAAGGCATCAACCGACGCATAGCGGTAGTATGAGGTTCCTTCACGGATATAGGAGTTACGGAAGAAGAGACGGTCAAACGATACACCAGCAGTCAGGGTGTGCCTGTTCAGGTTCACTGTCATGTTGTTGGTGATTGTCAGAGTCTTGTTCGTCACATCATTATTGAAGGTGAAGAGCTCATAACCGAATGACATGTACTGGTCGCCATCCTTCCAGATGTCAACGAACGGGAACAGGTCTGAATTGCTGGTACGTGTATCCTGTATAAAGGTGTAGCTTGCCAGGAACTTGTTGGAGATCTTCGGTGAGAAGCTGCTGTTAAGTTCACCGGTCATCGAGCGTACAGTGTTCTTGAAGCCGTAAAATGCATTTGAGAAAGCAAGCGACTGGCTGCTGATACGGCTTGAGTTACGCGGGTTGTTGGGTGGTCCACTGTTGGAGTTGGTAGTCTGGTCTGATGTACCTACAACGTTATTGAACCTGAGGGTCAGCTTGTGAGCCTTGTTAATGTTCCAGTCGAGTCTGGCCAGAACCTTGTAATTCTGGTTCTTGAAGGGGTCAAAATCCTTGTACTTGCCCGGATCGTAATTATAGGTGTTGATGAGATGGTCCCTGACGCGGATCATGTCAGCCTCGGTTGTCCTGGATATCATCAGATCAGGATTGGCAACGCCGTCTATGCTGGGATTCCACGTTACACCGGGGATATTCTCCTTTTCATATTCACCACTGAGGAAGAAGAAGAGTTTGTCCTTGATAATGGGGCCGCCGATGCGTCCGCCGACATTGATCGAGCTCCTGTCGTTTGCACCCTTGACCTCTCTGCCATCAACTGTATTTCCGGTAAATGATTCCGGACGGATATACGTGTAAACAGAGCCTTTGAAAGTGTTATCACCGCTGCGGGTAACGGCGTTGATACTGGCGCCGGTGAACTGCGATTGACGCACGTCATAGGGAGCCATACTGACGGAAATCTCCTCGATCGCATCGAGTGCTATAGGCTGTGCATTGCCACCAGGCAGCGGGTTGCTGCTCAGACCGAAGTTGTTGTTGAAGGCAGCACCGTCAATTGTAATCGTATTGAAACGGTTGTCACGACCTCCAAAAGAGCTTCCCTGCGCCTGCGGGGTGAATTTTGTGAAGTCGGCTATACTCCTGCTGATCGTCGGCATGTTGACAATGTCACGCCCGCTGACGTTGGTCACAGTCCCCGAACGCTCCGAGCTGAGGATGGAGTTGCGGAGACCTGCTGTTACAACAACCTCCTGAAGTGAGGTGGTTGTCTCGGCCAGCTGGCCGTTCTGAACATAGTTCTCACCAAGTCTCAGGAAGATATCAGTATAGGTACTGGTTGAATAACCCACAAATGAGACATCAACCTTGTAAGGACCACCGACACGCATGTTCTGGATCCTGTAGTTTCCGGCCACGTCACAGAAGGTAGCATACTGAGAACCTGAAGGAACGTGCACAGCAACCACGGTGGCTCCTGCCAGAGGCTCGCCCTTGCTGTCAGTGATCTTCCCGCTGAGGGAAGAGGTTGTCACCTGCGCCATCAGGGTAGCAGACCCTATGAACAAGGACAACAGAATGAAAGTTAGCTTTAGTTTTCGCATGATTGGATTAAGTTAGAAAAGTTATGGTTATTGTTCTGTATTATAATAATGATTTTCAGGTGATTCAGGTTGAACCCCGATGCTGTCGGGGCAGAAGGTTAAATTACATTTACGGGCAGAATTAGCCAGCCTTGTCATTTTGTAATTATTAACAACTTTTTAACGTGTTATCAAAAAGATATGAGCAGGTCATTTCCGGTTTTTTAGAGCCTCAAAGGTAATAAACTCCTACTTTTACAGAAATTAAATTTTTGTTTCAATGATACGCCTGATAGCCCTGTTCATCTCAATTGTCCTCCAGATAGTCGCCGCAGGCATAGCCCTGCGCTTCATGAAGCTGACGCGGTACCGCCTTTCCTGGATACTCCTTTCCTCCTCCTTTGTACTGATGGCAGTGCGCACCCTGATACAGCTCATAGAGTATTTTCAGGGTAAACCTTCGTTTGAACTCATGATGGCAGACGAGTGGATGAACGTCCTCATATCTGTAATGATCATCACCGGGGTAGTACTCATCAGGGAGCTCTTCTACTCGCTGAAGCGTGCAGAGACAGACCGGACGAGGTCGGAACGCCGGCTGCTGAACGCTGTCATAAACACCGAAGAGACTGAAAAAAAGAGATTTGCCAAGGATCTTCATGACGGACTGGGCCCGCTGCTTTCCACGGTTAAGATGTCATTGTCAGCACTAACAACCCGTGTAACGGATCCTGTGGGAACGGAGATTCTGAATAACACGTCTCATGTTGTCAACGAAGCCATCAACACAATCAAGGAGATCTCCAACAATATGAGCCCGCATGTACTCACAAACCTTGGAATCGCCAGTGCAATAAGCACCTTTACCGCAAAAGTGAACAGCACCCGGAGCGTGAAGATCGATTTCCGTACGAACATGGAGGGTGAACGTTTTGACAGCGATAAGGAGGTGGTGATTTACAGGGCTGCCTGTGAACTGATAAATAACGGAATGAAGCACTCCGGAGCCTCAAGGATAGAAATTGAACTCCGGCGGCACCAAAAAATTATTACCTTGCAATACCTTGACAACGGCCGCGGGTTCGACATGGAGAAGCTCTCATCCGAAGAGGCGGTGGGGATGGGAATACCCAATATCGAGACAAGGGTGAGGTCAGTCGACGGAGTCTTCGTTATCGAAAGCTCACGGGGCAAGGGCACAAGCGCACTCATCAGGGTGGATGGGGATGCGGAGGTAAGGCCATAAAGAATTGTCGATGTGCGATTTGCGAATTGCGAATTGCGAGTTGAATAAAAAGAATTGCAGACAAATAACCGTATGTTGGATAATGCCTGTAGGGCATAAAGAATTGTAACAGAGATCATATGGAAAAAATCAGAATCGCTCTGGCTGACGACCACCAGTTGTTTCGCAACGGCCTGAAAATCCTCCTTGGCGGCTACAGCGAATTCGAGGTGGTGGCCGAGGCATCCAACGGCGCCGAACTGCTTAAAATACTCGGCGAATGCCCCGCTGACATAATCCTAATGGATATAAGCATGCCCGAGATGGACGGGGTGGAAGCCACATCCCGTATTACACGCCAGCACCCCGCCTCCAGCATCATCGCCCTCTCAATGTACGGAGAGGAGGAATACTACTACCGGATGGTTGACGCAGGAGCAAAGGGATTCGTGCTTAAGGACTCGGACATCTCTGACGTGCATGACGCGATCATGGCAGTTCATAAAGGCGGCAATTACTTCTCACAGGAATTGCTCTACCATGTCATCAGGCGCATAAAGAACAGAGAACAGGAGGAGAAAAGCTCCAGCCTTTCAAGGCGTGAAAAGGAAATTCTGCTCAAGATCTGTGAGGGGCTTTCAAACCACGAAATCGCAGATGCCCTGTTCATCAGCAAGCGGACAGTTGACAAACACCGCGCCAACCTGCTCGCAAAAACCGGATCCAAGAACACTGCCAGCCTTATTCTCTACGCCATCAGGAACAGGCTGATAGAGGTTTGAGATGAGCGACAGGCATTCACTGGGTCCGCAAGGCGAAGAACTTGCCGCCGGATACCTCATCCGGCAGGGCTATCATATACGCCACAGAAACTGGCGCTCGGGACGTACCGAAATCGACATCATTGCAGAAAATAACCTCTATGTTGTCTTCGTTGAGGTCAAGAGCCGCTCCGCTGATTATGCAGTCCATCCCGCTGAGGCCGTCAATGTCCCCAAACAGAGAACCATTATTAATGCGGCATCAAACTATATAGACACATATGGTGTATGTAAGGAGGCAAGGTTTGATATCATAACCGTCATCATCACAGGCAGCAGCCATGAGATAGACCACATGGAGAGCGCCTATTACCCTACGATGTGACCACCGGCCATACCTGCCGGCTGCTCAACAACATTTCCGCTTTAAGAATATTTGAATAATTTTATCCGTGCTAAAAATCATCCAAAATCATATACTCATGAAAAAATCAGTATTTGTCCTGATGGCACTGGCTATTGCCGCCATGCCGCTGCAAGCTCAGAAAACCAAAAAACAGGCAGCAGCTGAACCCGAGGGATTTAAATTCACAACTGTCGTCTCCCTCCCGGCCACCCCTGTAAAAAACCAGTCAGCCACCGGAACCTGCTGGTGCTTCGCCACCACCTCCTTCATGGAGTCGGAACTGCTTCGCATGGGCAAGGGGGAATATGATCTCTCCGAGATGTTCATTGTAAGGAAAACATATGAAAACAGGATACTCGACAACTACCTGCGCCAGGGAAAAGGTAACCTGGGGCCGGGCAGCCTCTCACCCTCATGGATCAGGGTCTTCAATGAAGACGGCCTGGTGCCGGACGCAGCCTACACGGGTATCAGCTATAACTCTCCGGTTCATAACCACAGCGAGCTCCAGTTATATATCGATGCAGTAACCTCAGTCCCTGTCAAGATGAAACGGATCAGCAAGGAATCTGACGAGGTTACAGGTGCCATCCTGGATATATATCTTGGTGAAGTACCCGAAACATTCACCTATAATGGCCAGAGTTACACCCCAAAATCATTTGCCGCCAGCCTTGGACTTAATATGAATGATTATGTCCATATCACCTCATTCTCCCATTTCCCATTCTATACGGAAGGACTCATCGAGGTACCTGACAACTGGGAGATGAACCGCTTCCATAACGTTCCACTGGATGAACTGATCAGTATCATGGACTATGCCCTGAACAACGGATATACGGTTAACTGGGACGGAGACGTGAGTGAAAGGGGATTCTCCCATGCCAACGGCGTGGCCATTAATCCGGACCTGACAAAAATGGACCTCTCAGCGATGACTGACAGGGCCCGCTTCGAGGGGATGCCTTCAGACCGCACACCCATACCCGGAATGTTCGACAAGCCGGGTCCCGAAATTAATGTGACTCAGGAGATCCGCCAGAAGGGATATGAGACTTTCGTCACCTCAGATGATCACCTTATGCATCTCACCGGCATAGTGAAAGACCAGAACGGCAACAAGTATTACAGAACCAAGAACTCATGGGGTACTGACCGTAACCCTCATGGCGGTTACCTCAACATGTCCGAGAGCTATGTAAGGGCCAAGACGATATTCATCATGGTCCACAAGGACGCCATTCCTGAAGACATAAAGACAAAACTGGGCATCTGAACCGTTACCTCAGGTCTGCCGGCGGAGAAAAATAGCCGTAGATCATTGAAAAGAACACGAAAAGGTCCTGTCCGGGTTGAGATTCCAGGACGTTGTTCCCTGTAAAAGCCACCAGGAACACTATCAGGAAAAGAATAAACATCAGTGATTTATGTGCCTTCTTCTCAACAACGAAGAAGGCATATAATATTATTGTGATTATCAAGCCGGCCGTACCAAGGGTAAGCAGAATGAACAGGTACTGGCTGTGCGGCTTCATGTTCAGCCCTGACAGTTCCGAGTTGTTCTTCTGAAGCCCGTGTTCAACTGCCTTCAGTATGCCACCCGTTCCCCATCCCGGGAGCGGACGAACCATGAACGCCTCCCATGACGCCTTCCAGAGATCAATCCTCTTTGTCAGCGAGCCCCAGTCAGTCATCCGCCCGGAGCTCTTCCTGTAGAGATAGAGGCTCATCATCTCCTCGTATGCTCTGACATAGAACCCAAGCCTGTCAATGTTCAGGTGGTTCGTGACACCCTTTTCAACCGCAGCAATATCACTGCCGGCAAGCATCATAAAGCCCTCTCTGTCTTTCCTGAGTCCAAGTGATGACATGTACCTGAAGAGTGTTGCCCTTAGCTCCTGTCCCGCCAGGTTAGTACCGTCATAATCGAGGCTGCTTCTTTCATTCCAGACCTCCCTCAGTTCCCCGTCGGCAATGTAGATATAGACCAGGTTCCCGTTTTCCCTTATTATATTGGCGGTATCGTGAATGTAAGGAGTTCCTTCGGAGCTATAAGGTTCAAGGTTTTGCAGAGCGACGGGGTTCTCTGCATGTGTATCACGATAAATGCCTGCCAGCGGCCACAGTACAACGGCGGCGACAGCGAAGAAGCCTGCCGGCACCGCAATCTTCAGGAGATACCTCTCTGACCTCGATGCAATGGTCAGTATCAGCCAGATCATTGCAGCAGTGAAAGCAGCAACGCCGGAAAGTGCCCGCAGATAGAAGAGAAAGAAGATCAGCCATGCAGACAGGATAAGGGAAATAATGAAATAAACCCGTTTTGCCCTGAACTCCCATCCCAGCATCAGGAGCTGAAACGCAGCAATCACGACCATCAGGCCTAAATAGATGCCAGGTATGAACGGAGAAGCTTCACGGAATGATATGGCCGGCTGTAACTGTGTCCTGAGGAAGCCGATAAATGTAACGACCAGAACCGATGAGATGAAGAGCGACAGGATCATCCTGGTCATCTTCCTTCCCGGCAACGCCGTGGTTGCCACTATCAGCGGCATGAAAAGGGTGGGCAGCTTATGAAGCAGGTCATGACTGAAACCGTATCCCGGATCTGCAGACCATGTCAATCCGATTACGTTCAGCAGGTAGATCAGAATAAAAGCAATTGCAGCACGATCCTCGCGGAGCCTGGTGAACTTCGATCTGAAATCCCCCTCCGCCAGCCAATTAAATACCAATATTATCTCGCTGACCGTCAGCAGCCACCTTGATGAAGGCAGAAATATCGCAATGAGGCAGAGCGATGCAAGGTAAATCCCGCGATGAACACTCCTGCGGGTATTATCGGTATCAGAGACCATCTCCCTGTCCGGGCTTAGGTGATAAAGTATCCTTCACCGCCAGAACATCTCTCCTGATAGACTGTAGCGAATAGCCGTGACCTGTCAGGTAATCGCGGCACTCTTTCGCGGTTTTTTCATCAAAGACAACCTCCTCATAGATGATCACCTCAGGCGAGATACTGTCAAGATCAAGCATCTTAAGCAGTTCATAATCAAAACCCTCTGTGTCAATTGCCAGCAAGTCAGGCGAGCGGCCCCCGAAGTAGCGCAAAAGTGTATCCGGGCTGATGGTGGCCACCTCATCACGTATAATGCAGTCATCCTCATTGGCAGGAAGTGTAACCCCTTCCCGGCGCATATTCCTCAGCATGCTGCCGTCCCTGAGTTTTTTCACCAGCACCTCCCTGCTGAAACTTGACAATCCGGTTGCCCAGCGCTCCTTGCTTATCGAAAGCTTATAGAGAGGCCTCGTCCCGTCACTGCGGTCAAGGGCTGCGTTGATTGCTCTGACCTCCGGCCTTTTCCTGTGTAGCCTCGAGAGATATTCATTGAATACATCCGGCAGTGGCTCTACCAGAACACCCCGCCAGTTGTCCCTCTTGATGAACATGTGCAGCGGATCATTGATGAAGCCGTCATTCGCACCTACCTGCAGGAAGGTAACCGACTTGCGCTGCCTTGAATATTTGTCCAGAAAAACCTCAATTGTGCCGGGCTTTGGCTTGTAAATATGCTTGCAATAGTATAGCCATAACGGATTCTCGGAAGCACTGAGGTTGAATAAAAACTTCCTGTATCCCTTCCTGAGCCTGTATTTTAACCTCATGTTTCCCGTGTATTTATAATGTATCTGATCGCAAGTTATAACTCACACACTGCCTCTGAACCGTTCAGGTATTTTGATCACCGGCTTTTCCGGAAGCATGCCGGGCTTATTGAGTGCAAACAGCGGACGGAATATGCTCTCCCTTCTTCTGGCCTGCTTAAAGAAGGCATCACCATCCACGGGATTCTTCTTTGTGATCAGGTCGAACAGTTCATATCTCCTGTCCAGGTGGCCGCGCCAGCCGGCATTAAGCAGCGACTGATCCTCCATCTTTCGTTTGGATATGTCATAATCCACCATACCGAAATGAAACAGGAAAAGGTTAGGGTCAATGTGAAAATTCCTGTATCTGACCCTGTGAAACCCTGATCCCCATTTCAGAGGCCGGAATGCCACAATGGCTTTTGTGTAGCGTGCCGAGACATGGGCATAACTCCTCTGCTCCAGAAACGGGCGCGACGGATCAATAGGCTGTTCCAGCCCGAGATGCTGTCCGACGTCCAGCCCGAGGGCTGAAAGAGAAGCTGATTTTACGGGCTTTTGCAGATAATCAGACAGAGCAAGTCCGCGGTCTGGGTCAACAACAAGGGCCTCATCAATGTCATGTGCTATGACAATATCATAGCGTAGAAACAAAGACTTTGTGAAATTGGAGATGAGATCAATCCTGTTTTTGTCACCACGCGACCTGTTCAGCCTCTGCAGGGGCAGCCTTATCACGTTGATTGCAGCATGATCATCCGGCAGTGGCTGGTCATGACCGTCAATAAAGAGAAACAGATTCTCATGACCCAGTTCCTTCCCGTAATAATCAATCCACCTTGGAATGAAGAACTGGTCATTCCTGACCATTGATACTGCCCCGATCTTTTTTCGGTTGCCTTCAGACATGCGACTTGATTTTTCTGGCTAAAATTGCATGAAAATAATAAAGCCGTAAATTTACAACAAAACAATGTCAGATAACATAAAACCTGCTGACAACGGTCCGATTGACGCAGTAATACTGTGGGTTGACGGAAGTGACGCAAGGCTTGCCGAAAAAAGGAGGCGTTACCTGGCTGAGAAACAGCTCACCAGTGCACATCCCGGTGCAATTCCGGCACGCTTTGCATCATCCAATGAAATCAGGTACTGCGTCTTTTCAATTCTGAAATTTGCATCCTTTGTCAGGAACATTTACATAGTCACAGATGAACAGAATCCCGGACTGAACGATGAGGTAAAGGCCAGGTTTCCCGAAAGGGCAGGATGCCTTAAGATTGTTGACCACAGGGAGATCTTCCGCGACTATGAAGAGTATCTCCCGTCATTCAACAGTTCCTCTATACACACAATGATATGGAGAATCAGGGGTCTCTCTGACAATTTTATCTATTTCAATGATGACATGATACTGATCAGGGAAACATCAGCTGAAGACTGGTTTATAGACGGCAAACCGGTACAGAGGGGTAAATGGCTTTTGCCCCCGGTCAGAAAGATTGCCGGAAATGCCATTAAGATATTGATAAACAAACACCTGCGGGGAAACAGGGATTACCGCCCTAAAATCTCATTCTATATCCGTCAGTGGCAGACAGCCCTGTTGCTGGGCAGGAGATGGCGCTATTTTTTTCATTGCCACACTGCTCATCCGATGAGAATCACAACTCTTGAGAAGTACTTTAGAGCCAACGATGAGCTCCTGAGAAAAACCATCTCATACCGCTTCCGTGACGCTGAACAGTTGCTTGCCAGCTCGCTGGCCTATCATCTTGAGATCCGGAACGGAACCGCCCATCTGGCAAGGCTCAATCTCGGGTATCTGCATCCATGGTATTCGGAAGAACGGCTGAACAGGAGAATTGATCGCTGCACAAAAGATCAGCGTATCAAATCGATCTGTGTTCAAAGCGTCGAGATGATGTCTGGCAATCAGCGTGAGAAGATATTTAACTGGCTGGATAATGTCCTTAACCTGAATAACGCCCCTGACCTGAATAATGGAAACTGAGAATATGCCGTCAGCACCAGACCGGACCGTGACACCAGACCGAACTGCAGCAACAGCCGGAGCTAAAACAGCATCCGGAGCCGATGCAACTGGCGGGCCGGTAGACGTGGTGATAGCCTGGGTAGACGGGAGTGACCCGAAGCTGACCGAAAAGCGAAACAGGTACAGCGGAAAGACGAAAGTACCCGTCTCTTCAGGAGCTCACCCGACGCGCTTCGCCTCATCCAATGAGATAAAGTATTGCGTGCTCTCAGTGCTTCGCTTTGCACCCTTCGTAAGGAATATATTCATTGTTACCGACGGCCAGGATCCAGGCCTGACAGGCGATCTGCAAAAGTATTTTCCTGAAAGGGCGGGATCAGTCAGAATTGTTGACCATACGGAAATTTTTGATGGATACGAAGAATATCTGCCTACTTTCAACAGCATCTCCATAGCAAATATGATATGGAGGATCAATGGCCTTGCAGAAAAGTTTGTCTATTTCAATGATGACACCTTCCTCGTAAGGGGCATCTCACCGGAGGAATGGTTCGTTGGCGATGCACCCGTGATGCGGGGCAGGTGGGTGCCGGCCGCCCGCCCAAGGGTTGTCCTGGACCGGATGAGAAAATGGTTTTACAGGCATCTGGCCGGCAGGCACGATTATCAGCCGAGGGCCTCCTTCCATCTGGGTCAGTGGAATGCCGCCGCACTCCTTGGATTCAGATTCAGGTATTTCACCAACAGTCACACTCCGCATCCGGTAGGCAGGAGTCTTGTTGAGGACTTTTTCCTGAAGAACGACTCTCTTCTCAGGAAGAACATCTCATTCCGGTTCCGTGACCACAGTCAGTTCACCTTCATCTCACTCTCCAACCATTTGCAGCTTCTTAACGGCAACAGGAACATTGCCAGGCCGGCCGTGGTTTATCTCAAGCCTGAAAACAGGGCGCCGGGTTATATTGACAAGAAAATCAACCTCTGTGAAAGTGATCCGGTAATCATATATATGTGTGCCCAGAGCCTTGACCAGGTTGAAGAAAAGGAGCGCATGAAGCTTTTCAGCTGGCTGGACGGTAAACTTGGACTCTGAATCTGCCGTCATCCCTGCGATACAAGCAGGTTGCATCCGCGGATATCTGCCTCGTCAAATCTGCCCTGCACCTCGAACAGGCCGCCGGGATACATCCGTCCCAGGTCAGCCGTGGCAATGAAAGAGCATGACCATAAATTGGCCAGGTCAATGACGCTGATGCCGCCTGAAGCGCCTGCCTCGGCAGTGTGTGAAGAGGGATCATGACTGTCACGTATCAGCACCTTCATCCACGGAGGGGTCATGAACAGGCCTTTACCCAGCGAGTAGGCCTGGCTGAGAAGCTCCGTCATACCATATTCTGAATGCACTGATCTGACACCAAAAGCTTTCATGATGATCTCGTGCACCTCCTCCCTGATCATCTCCTGCCTTCTGCCCTTCATCCCTCCCGTCTCCATTATGATCAGGTCTGACAGGTCGCGGGGATATCTCTCCGCAAGGTCCAGCAAAGCGAAGGTGACACCGATCAGCAACACCTGCAGTCCTGCGGAGCGCGCCCTTTCAATTGCCCTGAACAATGCATCATGGTCATTCAGGAAAAATCCTCCCGTATTATTGCCCGACAGCCTTATCAGCCTGTCAACCATATATATGAGTGAAGAGCCTTCCCTCTCCAGGTAGGAAGGAAGGAGTCCCATTATGGCATATCGTGAGGGATCGCCGTAGAACAGCCTGAATGTCTCTTCCAGGCTCCTGTCATATAGCTCCGGATCCGTTACATGATGGCGGCTCTGTCTGACGCCGGTGGTGCCGCTGCTCAGGAACACCTTTGCAGCAGGGCCGTCACCTGTCAGAACCGTATGATCCCTGAAGAAGGAGATGGGCATAAAAGGGATGGAAAAGAGGGAGTCAACCATCTCCGGATCAACACCGAGGAGAGCAAGGTACTTCCTGTAGACAGGGCATCCCGCAGCCTGAAAACGGAATATCTTCAGCGCCAGCTGTTCAAATGACCGGCCACCGGAGACAGTGAAGATCTCTTCGGCTGTGGGCGCCTTCATCACTTAACCGGGAATGTGGCGGAGCCGTCGGGCTGCCAGACCCACTCAAGGGAGCATGAAGCAGTCGGGGGATTGACGGTACTGTTGAGTGCCACACTGATGATCCTCAGCTTTGCATAGGTGGCATCACGGGTCTTTATCACCCATACCTGGTTGGCTTCCAGCGGCGCAGCAAGGTCTACCCATGTGTTGGTACCCACGCTTGTCAGGGCGCTGAAGGCGCTTTTCGCAGCGCTCTCAGAGGCATAGGTACCGGTAAGGGTAAAGGGTGGATTAAGGGTATTGGCAGAGAGGAACGCCACTACAGGCCCGCCGTCTTCCACGGCACCTGCAATCAGCTTGATGTCAGCCCTGTATGCATCGGGAAGCGTGGGAACCTCCTTCGCCTCATCGAAGGAGAGCCCCATCGCGTAATAATATGAACCGCCGTCATACAGCTCGTTCGTCAGCGTGATCGTTCCGGATATTCGCTGCTCCTCGCCACCGCACCCTGAAAAAAGGAGTACGGCAGCCAGAGCCGGTATTAAGCTTAGTTTCATTATTCTCCCCTGATCGCGGTTATGCCTGGCAGTTTCTTGCCCTCCATGTATTCCATCATGGCTCCGCCGCCGGTAGATACGTAACTGATCCTGTCAGCAAGGCCCAGGTTATTCACCGCAGCCACGGAGTCACCTCCGCCGACAAGCGAGAAGGCTCCATTATCGGTGGCCTCAGCAACAGCTATTGCTATGCCCTTCGTCCCCTCATCAAACTTGGCCATCTCAAAGACCCCCATAGGGCCGTTCCAGAGAATGGTTTTCGAATTGCTGATCACCTTAGAAAAGAGCCTGACACTCTCCTCGCCGATGTCAAGTCCCATCCAGCCGTCATTCACATCATCAATGTCTGAAATATAGACGTTGGCCTCCGCATCAAACTTGTCGGCATTGACACTGTCTACGGGGAAAATCAGGTTAACACCCTTTTCCCTGGCCTTTTCGATGATGGCTTTAGCCATCTCAAGCTTGTCATCCTCACAGAGAGAGTTGCCAATCCTTCCGCCCATGACCTTGATGAATGTATATGTCATGCCTCCGCCGATTATCAGATTGTCAACCCTGTCAAGCAGGTTTTCAATGATACCAATCTTATCGGAGACCTTTGCACCGCCCATGATGGCCGTGAAGGGTTTCTCGGAACTTCTGAGGACCTTGTCCATTGCAGCCAGCTCACTGTTGATAAGGAATCCGAACATCCGCTTGTCCTCGGGGAAGAAGTCAGCTATCACGGCAGTGGTTGCATGAGCCCTGTGAGCCGTGCCAAAGGCGTCATTGACATAGATGTCAGCATATGTCGACAGCTTCTTAGCCATCTCCTTCTGCTTCACCTTAAGGGCAGCCTTGGCAGCTTTCTTCTCTTCGTCAGTTGCTGTCTCCGGGAGGATGGGCTTACCCTCCTCCTCGGGATAGAACCTGACATTCTCAAGCATCATCACCTCACCCGGCTTCAGGGCTGCGGCCATTGCCGCTGCCTCATCACCGAGAGCATCGGGGGCAAATGCAACCTTCATCCCGAGATGCTTTTCCAGTACCGGCAGTATGGGCTTGAGAGAATACTTCTCCATCACCCCTTCAGGCCTGCCGAGATGTGACATCAGTATTGCAGAGCCGCCGTCGGCCGTTATCTTCCTTATCGTCTTAAGAGCCCCACGAATGCGGGTATCATCAGTTACCTCACGCGTTTTCTTGTCGAGAGGCACGTTGAAATCAACCCTTACAATGGCTTTGAGACCTTTAAAGTTAAAGCTGTCAATGATTTTCATAGTCCGTATTGTTTAATATTTGCTTATTCAGGAATACAAAGTTAACCAATTTGAAAAATCTTATCATTCTCTGTTTGTTCATTATTCAAAATGAACAGGGTGCTGGCGGCGCTCCGAGAATTGCCAGATCAGAACCTCGGGGGTACAGGACAGGACCGCACGGCTCCCTGAATGAGACCCCTTAACGGCATCCGCTCCAGTTACTGAGATCATCTATTTTTTACTACATTTGCTCTTCGTCAGGCGAAAGGCACAATGAATTTTTCACAGATACCGGGACAGAAGGCAGTGATTGACAGATTGCGGAACTCCGTAGCGGAGAACCGTGTCAGTCATGCACTTCTTTTTTACGGCCCGGAGGGAAGCGGGAAATTTGCAATCGCCCTGGCTTTTGCAAGGTATATCAGCTGTGAAAACCGCACAGCGGAAGATGCCTGCGGCAAATGTCCGTCGTGTTCCAAGTATGACAAACTGATCCACCCGGACCTCCACTTCGTCTTCCCGGTGATAAAAAAGAAATCGAACACCGAACCGGTGAGTGACCACTTCATATCACAGTGGAGGGAGATGGTGCTAAGGTCACCATGGTTTTCACTAACCACCTGGACCGAAGCCATGGAGGTGGCCAACGAGCAGGCCCTGATACCCGTTGCCGAATCAGCGGAGATCATCCGCAAGCTAAGCCTGAAGTCATTTGAATCTGACTTCAAGATCATGATAATATGGTTGCCTGAGAAAATGAATGCCGAGACGGCGAACAAGATACTTAAGATAATTGAGGAACCTCCCGCCCGGACTCTTTTTATACTTGTCTCCGAAGAGGATGAGAAGCTTCTTCCAACCATCACTTCGCGTTGTCAGCACATAAGAATCCCCTCCATCCCTTCTGAAGATCTCAGTTCCTATCTTGTAGGGTCAATGGGAATTGATCCTGTCAAGGCTCCGGAGATTGCTGCCATCGCCAACGGGAACATGGTAAGAGCGATGGAGCTGGCACGGGAGGGTGACAACGCCGCCGTGCATCTGGACAGGTTCACAAAGCTGATGAGGACAGCCTGGACACGTGACATACATGCACTGGTGACATGGTCAGAGGATACCGCAACCCTGGGAAGGGAGAGACAGAAGAGCTTCCTCTCTTACTCGCTAAGGATGATAAGGGAAAATTTTATACTCAACTTCAACGGAAGGGAACACCGGCTCGTCTACCTTACCAGGGCTGAGGACGAATTCTCAGGAAAATTCCACCCCTTTATCAATGAGAAGAACATCAATGCCCTCAACCGCGAGTTCAACCTGGCATATGCACATGTGGAGAGCAACGGTAACACGAAGATGATTTTCCTCGACCTTGCGCTGAAGACAATGAGACTTATAAGGTAAGTGATGTGAATCACTTGAAAATAGCTCATTTATTCCTAATTTTGCAATCACCTTCCGGCAGCATGGAAATAAATACCGACTGCCCGAACCGTTAAAAAGACATCATGACAAATGAGGATATACAGGTCCAGCCCGGAGAGGAACCGGTAAGGCCTGAAATTAAATACAACACCGGAGAGCACAAGCTGAATGAGTACAACTGGCTTGCCGATCTCCCCTTCGATGCACGCTGCAACGATGTCATCGAAGTACGCTTCAAGAACACCCGCAAGGGGTTCTATCGCAATATAAACGGACTGAGGCTGGATGTTGACGACATCGTGGCCGTGGAGGCTTCCCCCGGACATGATATCGGGTATGTCTCCATGACCGGCTATCTCGTTCGCGAGCAGATGAAGAAGATGAAGGTCAAGCCCGTCCTGGATGAGATGAAGAAGGTCTACCGCAAGGCGAGACCTGTTGACCTGCAGAAATGGGAAGAGGCGAAGAAGCTTGAGGTTCCTACAATGCTTCGGTCACGCAAGATAGCCGAGAACCTTGGACTGGCAATGAAGATCGGCGATGTGGAATACCAGGGTGATAAGACGAAGGCTATCTTTTACTACCTGGCCGAAGAAAGAGTCGATTTCAGGCAGCTTATCAAGGTGCTCGCTGAAGAGTTCCATATCAGGATAGAAATGAGGCAGATAGGTGCACGCCAGGAAGCCGGTCGCATAGGCGGTATAGGCACCTGCGGAAGGGAGCTGTGCTGTTCGACCCATGTGACAAACTTTGTCTCGGTGACAACATCACACGCCCGTTACCAGGACCTCTCGCTTAACCCCCAGAAACTAGCCGGACAATGCGGTAAACTGAAATGCTGCCTGAACTATGAGCTCGACTGCTATATAGACGCCCAGAGAGAATTTCCCTCCAGGGAGGTCAATCTCGAACTGGCCGGAGGCACCGCTTACTTCATGAAGATGGAAGTTCATACAGGTGTCTACTGGTACTCCACTGACCAGCGGATAGCGGCAAATATGACGGCAGTGCCGGTGACACGCGTACGCGAAATAATCCAGCTCAACCGCAGGGGTGTCAAACCCGAAAACCTGCTGGCAGGCCCGGCAAGCAACAAGATGGAGAAAGGCAATGACCTTCTGCTGCAGAACAGCGGACTGGACAGGTTCGAATCCAAAAGCAAGCCGCGCGATGGCAAAAGCAGAAATAAACCATATCACAGGAGAAATGACAGGAAACAGAAGTAGGATCATTGTTGCCGCCCTGATGCTGGCAGCAGCTGCAACAGCATGCAACAGTGGCATACAATACTCTGAGAACCACAGGATTGAAGAAGGCCAGTGGAATATGTATGATCCTGCAAAATACTCCTGTACAGTAGACGACACAGTTATGACCTATGACATAGGACTGTCGCTGCGCACAACCACGGACTACCCCTACAGAAACATATACCTCTTCATGGTTACCACATTCCCCTCCGGGACCAGCGTGACTGATACAATTCATGCAATGGTGACCGATGAAAAGGGCCGCTGGCTGGGGAAGGGCACCGGTAATATCAGGGAGCTCACCCTTCCCATCAGGTCAAATGTCTGGTTTCCCGAAGCTGGCGAGTATCACTTCAGGGTGATGCATGGCATGAGAGACACCGTCTTGCAGGGCGTCCATGACATAGGGATGATTATCTCCCGGAGGTAAGAAAGATCAAAATAACCGGGATTTGGGTAAAAACAAACTTGCACGGTGGACTGAGCTGAGAGGCTTCGATCATGTGATTGAACCGCCTTTCGAGGATGTATTCAGACATGACCATGAACTTAAGGGCAAATGGCACAGCGACTGGTTCAAAAATGATCATCCCATAATACTGGAACTGGGCTGCGGCAAGGGTGAATACACAGTGGGGCTGGCCAGCCATTATCCCGGGAGAAACATTATAGGCATCGACATCAAGGGTGCCCGCATGTGGCGGGGAGCAAAGGACTCACACAACATGGGGCTTTCCAATGCCGCCTTCCTTCGCACCCGTATCGAGGTGACCGGTTCCTTCTTCGCCCCCGGCGAGGTGGATGAGATATGGCTTACCTTCCCTGACCCTCAGATGAAGAGGATCAGGGAGAAGAAGCGGCTCTCAGGCCCGCAGTTTCTGAACCTGTACAGGCAATACCTTAAGGACGGCGGTATTGTGCATCTCAAAACCGACTGTCGTGAGCTGCATGATTATACTGTTGAACTGACCCGGGTCAACGGCCTGGAGGTGATCACCAGGGTCACTGACCTGCATGCTGATATGCCCGGCGACCCTCTGCTGTCAATCAGGACTCACTACGAGGAACTCTTTCTTAAGCAGGGCGTTCCGATTACTTACCTATCATTCAGACTGCCAAATGACAAGGAAATCATCAGCCCCGGCGCCTGACAGTGAAGGTTTCTTCAGCCGCGTTTACGAGGTAACGAAGCTTATACCCTACGGCAGGATAACATCCTACGGCGCCATTGCCAGGTACCTGGGCTCCGGGGGCTCAGTCAGGATGGTAGGGTGGGCGCTGAACTCCTCGCACCACGGACAGGGGTTTATCCCTGCTCACCGGGTGGTGAACCGCAACGGCCTGCTTACCGGCAAGCATCATTTCGGAACCTCGTCAACAATGCAGCAGTTGCTGGAGAACGAGGGCTTCACCGTGGAAGATGACCGGGTCCTGGAATTTCGGCAACGGTTCTGGGATCCGTCCGCTGAACTATAGGAGAAAGGCTGTGTTATAAATGAGCAGAGGCAATAGAGGGCCGGGCGTATAAAAATGTAGATGAAAATGTTAATGTATAAAAAATGGTCGTAGACCATTAAGAATTGTAAATCAGCAACATAGAATAATACCCCACCCTCGTAGAGGGTGAAGAATTGTAAAATCATGTATAAAAAAGAAGACATTCTCAAGGCCCTCCGGATGGTCTCCCACCCGGAAAAAGGAAGTGACATCGTCACACTGGGCATGGTCGGTGAAATCAACGTATCTGCAGAGGGAATAACCCTCGTGCTTGTACCGGAAAAATCCAACGACCCCTTCCTCGCGTCAATCAAAAGCAGCTGCGTCAGGGCAGTCAAGGAGCATCTCGGTCCCGATGCCGTCATTGCATCCATCGAGGTCAGACCCAGGATTGTAGTCGAGAAGATGGCGGTCCCGAAGAGAGAGGTGCTGCCGGGAGTGAAAAACATCATCGCCGTCTCCTCCGGCAAGGGCGGAGTGGGCAAATCCACAATCGCAGTCAACCTGGCCGTGGCTCTGGCACGCAAGGGATATGCCACCGGACTGCTTGACGCAGACATCTTCGGACCGTCGGTGCCCAGGATGTTCAACGCCCTGGACTATAAACCTGATGTACACAGCGTGAAAGGCAAAGACATGATCATCCCTATGACTAAGTTCGGCGTAAAGCTCCTCTCCATCGGCTTTTTCGTCAAGGGATCCGAGGCAGTTATATGGCGCGGTCCTATGGCCAGCAGCTTCCTTAAGCAGCTGATCACGCAGGGCGAATGGGGAGAGCTTGATTATCTCATCTTTGACCTTCCTCCCGGGACGAGCGACATACACCTCACCCTCGTGCAGGAGGTACCTGTCACCGGTGCCATCGTGGTGACCACTCCCCAGGAGGTGGCACTTGCCGATGCCCGAAAGGGAATAGCCATGTTCCGAAGTGAGGCTATCAACGTACCCGTGCTGGGTCTGGTTGAAAACATGTCATGGTTCGAAGCACCGGAGCTGCCGGGAAAAAGATACTACCTCTTCGGTAAGGAGGGCGGCAGCAGACTTGCCGCCGAAAGCGGCACCGAGCTGCTGGGGCAGATACCCATCGTCGAAAAAATATGTAACGGAGGTGACACAGGGTCACCGGTGGCGCTGGAAGACACCCTCACAGGGGCGGCATTCGCAGACCTGGCGGAGACGGTTGTGAAACAGGTGGAAAAACGCAATGCAGAGGCCGCTCCCACGAAGAGAGTCGAGGTTAAGTGAGCCTGCTGACGCCCACCCCGTTCCGTCAGGGCAGAATGAGGAGACGCAGCCCTGCCCCCGGGGCCCGGAACCGACGGCTGGCAGACCCCCTTCATTCTTGCCTCTTTTTCCTAACTTTGGATACTATTGGCAGGGCTCTTCAGTTATAAGAGTATAAAGCATATTTGTTGAGATTACGGCATAGGGAATACGCTGCAGCGGTGACCCTCGCGGTTGCCCTGATTCTGGCCGGTTGTTCCGTTGAAAAGAACACCGGCGCGAGCCGTTTTTACAACTCACTGATATCCAAATACAACATCTGGTTCCACGGTAATGAAGCATATAAGACCGGGGTGAAAAAGGTCAGGGATTCGCACCGCGATGACTACACCGACCTCCTGCCGGTATTCGAATACTCCGCCGAGGAGTCGGCCCGCGCAGCTGCATCCGATATGGAACGTGCCGTCCAGAAGGCCTCCAAGGTTATTGCACTCCACTCCATAACCGCACGGCCTGAGGAAAAGGATCGCCGGAGCAGTACAGACAGGAGCGCGGAATTCTACAACCGGAGGGAGTACAATGAATGGGTTGACGACTCCTACATGCTGATGGCCAAAGCGCAGTTCTACCAGAAGAATTTCATGGCTGCCCGCTCCTCATTCTCCTTCGCCACCGGCATAACCACCGATCCTGACCTCACAACCGAGGCCAGAATATGGATGACGCGCATACAGACCGAAGAGGGTAACCTTACCGAGGCATCGCGACAGCTGCAGGAGATGCCCGACCCGGAGAGTCTATCCCGCTCTCTTAAGACGATGTACTACTCCACGCAGGCTGACATCGCCCTGCGGCAGAAGAGATACGGTGATGCGGTGGTCCCCCTGACGCGCGCCATAGAAAACAGCAGCAACAATGAGACCAGAGTGCGCTGGACTTACCTCCTTGCACAGGTATGCAAGGCTGCGGGAGACAATGCGCTCTCAACGAAGTACTTCACGAAGGTACTCAGGATGAATCCGCCCTATGACCTTGAGTTCAATGCCGGCATTAACCTGGCAGGCGTAGCGGATATCACGCACGGCGATGCCGAAGATCTGATGAAATCGCTGCGCAGGATGCTTCGTGACTCCAAGAACAAGGATTATCTTGATCAGATCTACTTCGCGCTAGGTGAGCTGGAGCAGCGCATGGGAAACACCGGCGAGGCACTTAAACTCTGGTCGCAGGCTGCGGCCAGCAGCACCGTCAACACGCGTCAGAAGGCACGTTCATACCTCGCACTGGCAGAACATTACTACGGTCAGCCTGATTACATGAAGGCCTGGCTCTATTATGACAGTGCCTCCTACCTCATTGACAACCGTTTCCCGGATTATGACCTCATTAGCCGGAGAGTCACGGATCTCGGGGAATATGCCGGATTTCATACCGTCGTGGTCACCGAGGACAGTCTCCGCAGGGTGGCGCAGATGAGTGCCGCCGAGCGTGACGCTCTGATAGCCGGCGTGATACGGTCTGTGGAGGAGGAGATGACAAAAGCCCGCACAGGCGATGGCGGAGACAGGTACAACATGGGCCAGTATTACGAAAACGAACAGCGCTACCGCGGAGCCATCTCCGCCGAGGGCGGATGGTACTTCTACAACCAGTCGGCACTCACCTTCGGCCGGACAGAATTCAGGCGCCGGTGGGGCGACAGGCGGCTTGAGGATAACTGGCGAAGGTCAAACAAGGCCCGTGCTGCCTTCAGCGGACAGCAGAATGAAAATGAAGGAGAGGCAGACAAGAGCGACAGCGCCGGGATAGCTCCCGAACGCACAAAGGAATACTACCTGTGGAACCTGCCCCTGACCGACTCGCTCATGTCCGTGTCCGTCAGACGCAGCGCCGAGGCACTGCTGGGCGAAGGCAAGATACTGGCATCACGGCTTAATGATACAGTGGCAGCAGCCTCTTCTCTCAGTGAAGCTGCAAAACCAGACCACGATGATAACATCAGGGCTGAGGCACTCTATGAACTCTACCGCCTGCTCCGCCTGAGTGACCCCCCGGCTGCTGAACGGAGAAGGGCTGAACTGCTGGCATCATTCCCACAGTCAGAATACGCACTGATCCTCTCAGACCCCGACTATGTCACCAAACACCATGAGATGGAAGCCAGGGCTTCCAGAAGCTATGAAGCGGCTTACACGGCCTATGACGAAGAAAGATACGCAGAGGCAGAAGCAATGTGTGCGGAAGCCATCAGGCTTTATCCCGAAGACCTGCTGGTACCGAAATTCATGCTGCTCGATGCCATGACCGCCGGCGCCGCCAGGGGAGAAATTGCATACAAGGAGAAACTTGATTTGCTTGTGGCAAGATATCCCGCCACAGACGAGGGCAAGCGTGCTGCGGAGATCATCGCCTTCCTCAGACAGGCAAAACCGGAAATAAGGATCGCTGAAGATACCCGAATTGCGGAGGAGATTTACCACCCTGACACCCTCCAGCCCCATTTCGTAATTATTATCGTCTCCAACCCGAAGGCAAACATGAACCAGATTGTCTTTGATGTTATAAACTACAACCTCGATAACTTCGCCAACAAAAATTACCGTACGGAGGGTACGGCTGTCGACGCCGGTTACCTCCTTATAACAACAGGACCCTTCGAAAACGCTGCCGGAGCAGCCGCATGGCTGAAGACATTCAATCCAGGACAAACCATCAGGGAAGCCTCCGCAGCTGGCCTGACCCTCTACCTCATCAGCCGTGACAACCTGCAGAAATTCAGGGAAGACAAGAATATTGACAGATATGCTATCTTTCACTCGAAGGAATATTCGAACCTGCGGTAACGCTAAGGGCTAATAATGAGACAAATACGAATTCTATGGGTTGATGACGAGATCGGAGTTCTCAGGTCTCATATCCTTTATCTGGGTGAAAAGGGATTTGAGACTGATACCTGCCAGTCCGGCAATGATGCCATAAACATGGTCAGGGAAAAAGCCTATGACATCATCTTCCTCGATGAGCACATGCCCGGGCTTAGCGGTATTGAGACCCTGCGCCGGATAAAGGCAGTCAGGCCCTCTATCCCGGTGGTGATGATCACAAAAAGTGAGGAAGAGGATATCATGGATGCTGCAATAGGCTCACAGATAGCTGATTACCTGATCAAGCCCGTTAAGCCGCAACAGATACTGATGACCCTCAAGCGAATCCTTAACATTGAAGAGATTGTCACCAGGCAGACCACCGCCGTCTTCCGTGAGGAGTTCAGCACTCTCTCGGGGATGATCTCCACTGCTTCGACCTATGAGGAGTGGTGTGAGTTATACCGCCGTCTCACCTTCTGGCAGGGAGAGCTTATCAGGTCATCCGACACCGGGATGCGTGACGTGTTGCGAATGCAGGAGTCTGATGCCAACAGGGCTTTTACAAAGTATATCTCAAACAATTACATGAGGTGGATCTCAACCGATGCCGCTGACAGGCCTCTCATCTCCCCGGCGGTGATGACGAAGCGGATCTTTCCGATGATAAGCAAGGGATCTCCTCTCTTCTTCATCATTGTTGACAACATGCGCCTCGACCAGTGGCAGACCATTGCCGGTGATCTGAGGCATATAATGCGAACCGTTGATGAGGAGCTGTACCTGAGCATACTGCCCACCACCACGCAGTATTCACGCAACGCCCTCTTCGCCGGTCTCATGCCTGCAGCCATAGGCGAGATAATGCCGGAGTTCTGGATTGACGAGAATGAGGATGAGGGTAAGAACCTGAACGAAGAAAAACTGCTTGCCAAGAATCTCCAGAGGGCCGGGATAAACTGCCGCTGGAGTTACAACAAGATCAGCACTGACGCCGAAGGGAGAAGCCTTAATGAAAAGGTCATGCAGCTGATGGGCAACGACCTGAACCTGCTTGTATATAATTTTGTCGATATGCTGAGCCATGCCCGCACCGAAGTCAACGTCATACGGGAGATGACGGGAGACGAGGCTTCGTGGCTCTCATTTACCCATTCATGGTTTATTCACTCACCGCTGATTGAGCTTCTCCGGCTCGTATCAGCCAGGGGGGCACGGGTCGTGATAACCACCGATCACGGTTCCGTAAAGGTTCAGAAGCCGGTTAAGGTGGTGGGAGACAGGCAAACATCAATGAACCTGCGATATAAGACTGGCAGGAACCTCGATTACAATCCGCGCGAAGTGTTTGAGATAACCGCTCCGTCAAAAGCGGGCCTCCCGATGAGCAATATCTCATCAAGGTACATCTTCGCCTGTGCGAATGACTTCCTCGTTTATCCGAACAACTACAATCACATCGTTTCATATTACCGTGACTCGTTCCAGCACGGCGGCATCTCTATGCAGGAGATGCTTCTTCCGCTGGTATCGCTGGAACCGGTCTGATTTGTTATTTTTGCAGCATGAAGATTGTGGTCCCCAACAAGAGCCGGCTGCGTGATGCAGCCAGGCACTTCCTGAAAGAGACGGCAGGCAACACCATCTTTGCCGTTTATGGACGCATGGGTTCGGGAAAAACAACTTTCATCAGGGCATTATGCAGTGAGATGGGTGTTTCAGACACTGTCACCAGTCCCACCTTCACCCTCGTCAACGAGTACCGGCGTCCCGGCTACAGTCCGGTATACCACTTCGACTTTTACAGGATAAAAAAAATCACCGAGGTGCTTGACTTTGGCATCGAGGAGTATTTCTCTTCCGGAGCGCCATGCTTCATGGAGTGGCCGGAGCTTATCGAGTCGCTGCTTCCTGAAGGAACATTGCGAATCTCAATAACTGTTGAGCCTGATGGCAGCAGGGTCATAGAGACTGTTTCCGGGCCTCCGGAAGTATCTTTAATGTGAGTTTTATCCGGAATATTGTCTGAGTGCTCCCGACCAGTGACGTACATCCGCGGGCGCAACGCCCCCGGCAACCTGTCTGCCGGCAGGCAATTACTGATTTCTCCCTTTCAACCAGCAATCTCTGCAATTAAAGTCTTAAATTTGGTCTGCCGTGATCTTTCCCGGTAAACCTTTAAAACGAAGCCAGATGAATGAACCGGCCAGAAGCGCCTTCATGCCCCGCGAAGAGCAGATAGAGAGAGCAGTGGGCAGGAAGCAGATGTCGATTGGCATGCCACATGACTACCGTGACGGGGAGAAGCGTATCGCGCTCACCCCTGAGGCAGTCAAGATACTCACAGATGCGGGCCACGAGGTCTTCATGGAGAGGGGAGCCGGCACGGAAGCCGGGTTTGCTGACATTGATTACAGCAACAATGGAGCGATGGTTAGTGATGTGCCGGATACGGTCTTCGGATGTGACATCGTGATCAAGATAGCGCCCTTCACCCAGCAGGAAGCCTCCCGGCTCAGGAGCGGACAGACGGTGATCTCCTTCATGAACGCCGCAACACTGGGAGAGGATACCCTCTCGGTGATGATGCGCAAGCGGGTGACGGCCATGGCCAGTGAAATCATCAAGGACAGTGACGGCATGCTTCCCGTTATGGAGTCAATGAGCGAGATCAGCGGCATCACCTCGGTGCTTCTCGCGTCGGAATACCTTAGCACCACCTCGGGAGGAAAGGGAGTGATGCTGGGAGGAGTGACCGGGGTGACGCCAACGGAGGTGATAATCATCGGGGCCAACACCGCAGGTGAATATGCCGCACGGGCTGCCCTCGGCCTGGGAGCCATAGTGAAGGTGTTTGACACATCGGTACACCGCCTGCGCAATTTTCAGAGCCTGGTCGGACAACGACTCTATACATCAACCTTTCATCCGCAGGTACTGCAGAAAGCGCTCAAATCAGCCGACGTTCTCATAGGTGCCCTCTCCACAGACATACTGATGCCATGGTTTTATGTGACGGAAGATATGGTTCAGGGGATGAAGCGCGGATCGGTGATCATTGATCTGAGTGTTGACACCGGCGGATGCGTAGAGACAGCCGAGCCCAGGGCGCTGAAGGATCCTATTTATGAGAAGCACGGAGTAATTCACTTTTCGGCATGGAACCTGCCGTCGCGGGTACCCAAGACAGCATCCATAGCCCTCAGCAACGTTTTCAGGCCACTCATGCAGGACATTGCAGATGCCGGAGGTGTCACACCCATGCTCAAGTTCAACAATGGCCTTCGCAGCGGTGTCTATATCTACAACGGCATCCTCACCAACGAAGTGCTGGGCCAGAAATTCGGCATCCTCTCAAAGGATATCAACCTGCTGCTTGCTGCATTCTGATCCCATGGATTTGCGAATTGCGAATTGTAGCACAGAGCATCCATCAATACCACGAAGGTCGTAGACCTTCAGGAATTGTAGATGTGCGATTTGCGAGCTAGAGCCAGGACAGGACAGCCTCTCTGCCTGACTGGCTGATGCGCGCATTCCGTCCCAGGAATATTGCCCTGTTGTCCGGAATATGGCCTGCCGGAAAATTGAACAATACCGGGTAATCATAACCGCTTACAACATTCATCACCACCTGTTCAACCGTCTGGTTGAAAATATGCTCACCCTCTGTGATCTCCTCCATCCCTCCGACGACCAGTGCAGCAAGATTCTTCAGCAGGCCGGCCATACGCATGCCCACCAGCATCCGGTCAAGGTGGTAGAACTTCTCCCCTATCTCTTCGATGAACAGTATTGCGCCGTCGGTTTCCGGCTGTGCGAGAGTGCCGTTAAGGCTGTAGATGAGAGATATGTTGCCTCCCGTTACCCTGCCTGAAACTTCGAATGATGCGTCGCTCTGCGCGATCCATCTGACCGGTTCAGTTCTTCCGGTAAGGGCTTCGATTACAGTTTCGTAGCAGCGTGGCGAGCACTTCGGATTGGAGTAGTTCAGCGGCATCTCGGCATGCAGCGAGGCTATGCCGCAAACATTATTGAGCCACATGTGCAGCGAGGTGATGTCGCTGTACCCCACGTACCACTTCGGGTGATTCTTCAGTGCCGAAAAATCTATACGGTCAACTATCCTGGTCATGCCGTAGCCGCCTCGTGAGCAGAGCACCGCCTTCACCTCAGGGTCATCAGTTGCCCTCTGGATGTCAAGCAGCCTCTCATCTTCGGTTCCGGCAAACGGGCCGTTGCGCGAGAGGACGTGTTCTCCCAGAGTGACACGGAAGCCTGAATCCCTTAGTTTTTGCACCGCCCTGTTCACAGGATCCGCTTCGATATGGCTGGCAGGAGTGATGATCTCTATGTGGTCGCCTTCCTTAAGAAACGGCGGAATGACAGGTGATTTCATGTTGATACGGAATGATGTCCGTACCAAAAATAGTCATTTCATGAGAGAAATCGCGCTGCAGTCTCAAAGAGCCTGCCGAAGGTCCGGTCCACAGCGCCGGCATTATCCCCGGCAAGAACAGGAAAAGGCGATTCATGGGTGCACGGGTAGCCGGCATCCCAGGCTTCAAAGTCAGCACCCGACAGGGCCTCCCTGACGGCACCCGGGGGAATGACCCTGTCGCCTTCCAGGGACACGGCACGAAGCCTGCCGTCCCACTTCCTGAAGGGTGAACCGTGGATAGCTGTCAGTCGTTGCAGGGACGTCATTGCAAAAAAAGCCCTTCCCTCGGGGGTGTCATTCATAAGGGAAGAAAAGGTGTCTCTCTTCTCTCTGCCCGAGCCGGAGGGCCACCCGAGGTAGAATGAGAGAAGCATCTCGAAGGCCATGCTGTCCATTATCAGTCTGGAGGTTCCGTTCATCATGCAGAAGGCGCTCCCGCCAGAGAAGAGCATCACCCGGCTGTCAGCAGGCAGCGGTGACGGTTCTGACAGCATCATCACCTGAGTAGCCAGTGCCCCGATTGAATAGGCAAAAATGTCAACAGGTCCGCCTGCGTCAATTCCCGGCATGGCTCCCGATTTCACCGAAGCTATGAAGGCCGACAGATCCCTGACTGTCTGGTAGCCTGACAGCATGAACCGCTGAGGCGAGACAGTCATACGGGTACTAAGGGCTACATTGACAAAGGTCGTCAGACGGGTATCCGGCAACAGCGAGGTACGGGCAGCAACCAGGGGAGTCATTATATGCCTGTCTATCCATGTCTGCGGTGAGCGGTTCATGTGCCAGGCGTGCGGGAAAAGAACAACAGGCCTGCCAGTGCCTTCGGCCAGCGCTGCCCCCCACTGGATATACTTGGTCCAGCTCCTCTCATTCAGTCCGTGAAGAAGGATGATGGCACCTCTGCCGCAACCCTCTCCTGCGTGCACCGGAGTATGCCGTAAGCGTGAGGCAGCAGCAGCTTTCATACCCTGTTGCCGTGTCCCGGAACCGGGTATACTGGCTTTACCCTCCGGGAAATTCGTCACCTGCACCTCACTCTTTCCTGGCAAAGATGCCGGCCTCATTATGTAGTAACTGAACTCCCTGTTGCGCTCCTCCGCCTCGCGTGACCTGAAGAGAAAACGGAACATCTCCGATACTGTGTTACCGTCGGAAAAGGAGACCTCAACCGGCGAACGGAACCGTTGTTCGGTCAGGGTCACACCCGTACCGGGAATAAGCCCTGTAGTCATCCCTCCCCTGAAGTGTCCGGCAAACACTCTTTCTGTCTCCGTATAACCCATCACTCATATTTTCCGGCAAACAAAAGAGATTGTAGCGGTGATACCAAAAAATAGGTTTTCACTGCCACCCTGCGGGCCATAATCCCACATGAAGGGGTGAAAAAGCTGCCCAAGGGGTGAAATTGCAGGGCTGTTTCCGGCCGGAAAACGGCAGGCCGGTAAAAGTGTTACTTTTGCATTGACTGAAGATGCTATGAATATTGACTTCGGCAAAAAGCTCCCGGGATATCTGACCGAAAAGGGGAATATCGTCACCACGATACTCTTCACTGCCGGATTTGCATTGCTGTTCCTCAACCTGTACACCCCCTTCGGTGTCGGAACCTGGTTCGAGGTCTCAAAACCTACCCTGTTGTTGTACGCCAGTGGTGTGATCCTTGCCGGTGTGCTGGTGGTAGCTGTAAGCCGCATCATAATGTATCATCTCGTGAAACGGGGCGGTATTCTCCGCATCTGGCACTACCTTGTATGGGTGGCAGCTGAGATACTGGCAATGGCGCTCTTCTACACCCTTTTCGAGGTGGTGATCCTTGATGACCAGCGCCTCTTTACCGAACTTCTTGCAAGATCAGTACAGAATACCTCTCTCACCCTGCTGCTGCCCTACACCTTCCTGTGGCTATGGTTCTCATGGCGTGACAGCAAGGCGAAGCTATCCGTGATAATGGAACAGCCCGAGGCTGCAGGACAGCACCCGATGATACACTTCAGAGACGAGAAAGGAGTTCTCAGGATGTCGCTGAAGCATTCAGACATCCTCACACTGCAGGGCAGTGACAACTACGTTACCGTTTGCTACCAGAGTCCGGACAAGCTCAGCAGGTTCATGCTCCGCAACACCCTGAGGGCCATGGAGGAAGAGCTCAGGGAAGCTGCAATCATACGCTGCCACAGGTCATGGCTGGTCAACATTGAGAAAGTCAAGCTGATACGCAGGGAGAAGGAAGGACTTCTGCTTGAACTCGACAGCATTCCGCCATCAGAGGTGCCGGTCTCGCGCACATACATGCACGAGGTGCTTGCAGCCTTCGGACATGTTGAATAGTGAGCCTCGCGGCGCTTTTTGAAAATCATTATCTTTGCCGGGTTAGAAATCACCGCCATCTACAGATGAAGAAGTTCAAGCGCCATCTCATTACCTCAGCCCTTCCTTATGCCAACGGGCCTATTCACATAGGACACCTTGCAGGGGTTTACGTGCCGTCTGATATATATACACGCTGGCTCAGGATGCGCGGCGAGGACGTTATCTCCATCTGCGGATCCGACGAACACGGCGTTCCTATCACCCTCAAGGCCCGTAAGGAGGGCATCACCCCGCAGGAGGTGGTTGACCGCTATCATGAGCTGAACAAGAAGGCATTCGCCGACTTTGGCATCTCCTTTGACATCTACTCCCGCACCTCAAATAAGATCCATTACGAGACCGCCTCGCAGTTCTTCCGCAAGCTCTATGACCAGGGCGAATTCATCGAGAAAACAGCGAGCCAGTATTATGACGAAGAAGCCGGATGTTTCCTGGCAGACCGATATATCACAGGTACATGCCCTCACTGCGGCAACGAAAATGCATACGGCGACCAGTGCGAAAAGTGCGGTACGTCACTCAGTGCCACCGATCTCATTAACCCGCGCTCAACCATCAGCGGCAGCGCCCCGGTGATGCGTGACACGCTGCACTGGTACCTGCCGCTCGACAAATACGAGCCATGGATCAGAAAATGGATCCTCGAGGATCATACTGAGTGGAAAACAAACGTCTACGGTCAGTGCAAATCGTGGTTAGACCAGGGTCTGCAGCCCAGGGCTGTCAGCCGGGACCTCGACTGGGGTGTGCCGGTACCTGTTGAAGGTGCTGAAGGCAAGGTGCTCTATGTCTGGTTTGACGCACCCATAGGTTATATATCCGCTACCCGCGAGCTGACACCTGACTGGGAAAAGTACTGGAAGGATCCTGAGACTCGTTTGATCCATTTCATCGGTAAGGATAACATCGTATTTCACTGCATTATCTTCCCGGCTATGCTGAAGGCTGAAGGCAGCTATATCCTTCCCGACAATGTGCCGGCCAACGAATTCCTTAACCTGGAGAACGACAAGATCTCCACATCGAGAAACTGGGCAGTCTGGCTTCATCAGTACCTCGAGGATTTCCCCGGCAAGCAGGATTCGCTTCGCTATGCGTTATGCGCCAGCGCTCCTGAGACCAAGGACAACGACTTCACCTGGAAGGATTTCCAGGCCCGCAATAACAACGAACTGGTTGCAATACTCGGTAACTTCATCAACCGCACCCTGGTGCTGACCTCGAACTACTACAAGGGTGTAGTCCCCGCACCGGGTGTAATGACTGATTATGACAACGATACGGTTAAGTCAATCATGACCTGCCGTGAAAATGTAGAGAACAATCTTGAAGCCTTCCGCTTCAGGCAGGCACTGGCCGAGGCAATGAACCTGGCCCGTCTGGGCAACAAGTACCTGGCAGACACAGAGCCCTGGAAGGTGGTCAAGACTGATCCGGAGCGGGTGAAGACTATCCTGTACGTCTCTCTCCAGATAACGGCCAATCTTGCAATACTTCTTGAGCCCTTCCTCCCCTTCTCGATGGACAAGCTAAGAGGATGGCTGGGAATTGCTGAGCTGAAATGGGATGCGGCAGGCAGGTCAGATCTGCTGGTGCCGGGTCACATGGTCTCCTCTGGGGAACTCATGTTCAAAAAGGTGGAAGATGCAGAGATCGAAAAACAGGTTAAGAAGCTGCTCAATACAAAGAAGGCCAACGAGGCAGTTGTTGCCCCTGCCATCCCGCAGAAGGAGGATGTGAGTTTTGAGGAGTTCACCAGGATGGATATCCGTACCGCAACCATCCTCGAGGCGGAGAAGGTGGCAAAGACTGCCAAGCTGATAAAGCTCAAGGTGGATACGGGTATTGATGTCCGCACAATAGTCTCGGGAATTGCAGAGCATTTCACCGCTGAGGAACTGCCCGGGAAGATCATCTCGGTGATTGTCAACCTGGCACCACGTACCATCAAAGGTATCGAGTCAAAGGGGATGGTATTGCTGGCTGAGGATGAGAACGGCAAGCTTGTCTTTGTCACCCCCGAACAGAATATCCGGAACGGAAGCCCAGTCAAGTAATAGATTTGCAATTTCCGAATTGCGAATTCCGAATTGGTGGGCGGTAGATTATTCTTTCGACAATTCCCGATGCTAATGGCATTGTATGCCAGGCTGAAATCTATTACGATTCCCCGTTAATTCGCAAATCGCAGATCGCAACTCGCAATTACTACCTGCTTTTGTAAACCCACGCCCCGGAATACTCCTTCCGCAGCTTTTCAAGAACGACTTTTGCTTCGTCCAATGTCGGGAACGACTGTGCGCTGACGCGCAGATAGCCGTCAGGGCCACCGGCCACTTCCGGATCAAATCCCTCCCTGCGCAGTTTTTCGACCATAGTCAGGGCGTTCTCCTCACCCTGGAAGCTGCCTATGATTATAAGGTATCTGTATTCTTCAACTACCACAGCAGGTGCCCTTCTTGCTGGCGTTTGGGACGTTACTGCCGGCTTTGCGGAGGAGGTCCCGGAAGTCACTTCAGGCTGAACGGCGGGGGTCTGTGACCTGGCTGCAGGCTTAACAGCAGGAGTCTTAACCGGTGCGGAAGATGTGATTTTAGTTTCTTCATTCTGACCGGTTGCAGGAGCTGTTGTCTGCGCCGTCTCAGGCAGAATCACGGTTCCACTGTCACTCACTGCAGAGAGAGGATATTCTGTCGCAGTTGATTCCCTTTCAGCATCAATCTGTTCACGGTTGAACTCCAGCTCAGCCCTCGCGAGAGGGTTCAGGTTGGATTCCTCAACATCGCTTTTGAATATCTTATCATTGAACGGCACCAGGGCAAGTGCAATCAGCACAGGACCAACTACCGCGGCTCTCGTAATCAGGCTCCTCATGGAGGGCTGGCTCACCGCAGGTTCGCTGCGTCTCTCAAGCGCTTTCTTTCGTACGTCAAAGTCGCTGACCGGCTGCCTGTAATAGGCACTGAGGCCATAAGACGACAACAGGTAATTGACCGACAGATCCGGTTCAAAGACAATCGCTCTTTCGTAATTGAGAGTGAATGTACCCAGCATATCAATCGTCACCGGTTTGTCGGACAGGATTTTTCTTCTCAGATCCTCTGACCACTCATTGACAATCTCACGTGCACCGGCATAACCTATTCCGAATACAGAAGAGACATGTCCTATCAGAAGGCCATCATTACCAGTAAGGTGACGATTAAATGTTATCTTCCTCGAGGGAGGCTCAAAAAGCCCCTCCTTCCGGTCTGTCCGGGCAGGAAAATAGTTTCCTATAAATGCACCAAACCCCGGTACAATGACGCAGTCATGCTTTAAAAGAAGTTCTCTGATCAGTCCGCTGATATCCCTCGCCATGTATAGCAAATAATGAACAAATATAAAAAAGAAACCGGAGTTCTCCTCGGGAAAAAGGGTTAAATAAAATCCATTATCTTCGCTTTTAAAGATATTTCACGGCAGATGAAAAAGATAGAGATGGTCGACCTCCGGTCGCAGTACGAGAGGCTCAGGGCTGACATTGACAATGCGGTGGCTGAGGTGATCAGCTCCACCGCTTTTATCAAGGGTCCTGACGTGCGGTGCTTCGAGGAGGATCTGCAGCGTTACCTGGGCGTCCGGCACGTCATCTCCTGCGCCAACGGCACCGATGCCCTCCAGATTGCCATGATGGCACTGGGTCTAAAGCCCGGTGACGAGGTGATCACGACCAATTTTACATTTATCGCGACCGTGGAGGTCATAGAGCTTCTGGGCCTGAAGACAGTACTCGTGGAGCCGGAGCCGGACACCTTCAACATCAACATCGAAGCTGTCCGCAAGGCAATCACTCCGCGAACCAGGGCCATAGTACCCGTTCATCTTTTCGGGCAGTGTGCCGATATGGAGCCTATTCTTGAGATGGCCCGCGAACATGGCCTTTATGTTATTGAGGATGTGGCTCAGGCCACCGGAGCCATATACCAGTTCAGTGACGGCACAGAGAAAAAGGCCGGCACCATGGGCACAATAGGCTGCACCTCCTTCTTTCCCTCGAAGAACCTGGGCTGCTACGGCGACGGCGGGGCGCTCTTTACCGATGATGACGGGCTGGCTGCGCTCATACGCAGCATCACCAACCACGGAATGAAGGTGAGATATTATCATGACACAATAGGGGTCAACTCACGCCTTGACACCATCCAGGCAGCACTCCTCCGGGTAAAGCTGCGCCACCTTGATGAGTTCAACGAGGCACGCCGAAGCGCAGCGACACACTATGACAGGGAACTGTCGGGACTGCCCGGCATCAACGTACCTGTCAGATCTCCTTTCTCGACACACATCTTTCATCAGTACACGCTGCGGATCGGGGATGGCAGACGTGACAGCCTGCGCGAGTGCCTGGAGAATGAAGGCATTCCCTCAATGATCTACTACCCGGTGCCGCTGCACCTGCAGAAAGCATACCTGCACCTTGGATACGGGCCTGATGAATTCCCCGTGACCTCACGCCTCTCCGGCGAAGTGCTCTCACTGCCGATGCACACCGAACTTGACGAAGAGCAACTGACCTGGATCACCGGCTGCATCAGGTCAAAATACAATTGAAATAATATGGACAAAGAATATTTTGCACATGACACCGCGGTGATTGACAACGGATGCACAATCGGCCGCGGAACAAAGATATGGCACTTCAGCCACATCATGAAGGACTCGGTCATCGGTGAGCGGTGCAACATAGGTCAGAACGTGGTGGTTTCTCCCGGCGTGATTCTGGGAAATAATGTGAAGGTCCAGAACAATGTATCAATATATACCGGAGTTATATGTGAGGACGATGTATTCCTCGGACCGTCGATGGTATTCACCAATATAACCAATCCGCGCAGCGCCGTCATAAGGCGCGACCAGTATGTCACCACCCTGGTCAGGCGCGGAGCCTCTGTTGGCGCCAATGCAACCATCGTGTGCGGCAACGAGATAGGTGAATATTCACTTATCGGCGCCGGAACGGTGATAACGAAGCCGGTAAAACCCTTCGCCCTCGTGGTGGGTAACCCCGGACGCCAGACAGGATGGGTCTCCGAATACGGTCACAGACTCTCCTTTGATGACGAAGGTATAGCCGCCTGCCCGGAGAGCGGCCAGAAATACAGACTGTCCGGCGGGGAAGTGACAAAGATTATTTAACTGATTTATGCCTTCAACAAAAACATTTTTATGAACAATACACCTAGAAACTTCGGTCTCATAGGGATCGCCGGCTATATTGCCGAACGGCACCTGAGAGCCATAAAAGATACCAATAACCGCCTCCTGGCAAGCCTCGATAAATTTGACTGCGTGGGGAAGCTCGACAGCTACTTCCCGGAGAGCGACTTCTTCGTGGAGTTCGAGAGGTTTGACAGACACGTTGACAAGCTTAAGAGAGTCGGCGTTCAGCTCGACTATGTAAGCATCTGCTCGCCCAACTATCTTCATGACTCACACATCCGCTTCGCCCTGCGCCACCAGGCTGACGCCATTTGCGAGAAGCCCGTGGTGCTTAACCCCTGGAACATTGACGCTTTGCAGGAGATAGAAAAGGAGACCGGGCACAGGATCTACAACATCCTGCAACTCAGGTATCACCCTGTCATAATGGAATTGCGTGACAGGATCAGGAACGCACCCGCAGGCAAGAAGCATGACATAGACCTTACATATATCACCAGCCGCGGCAACTGGTACCATATCTCATGGAAAGGCGATGTCAACAAGTCGGGCGGCATAGCCACAAACATCGGCGTCCACTTCTTTGACATGCTCGGATGGATCTTCGGACCGGTTATGTCAAACAGGGTGCATCTGCTTGAACCCGATAAGGCCTCCGGTTATCTGGAACTGGAAAATGCCCGCGTCAGATGGTTCCTGAGCATCGATATCAATGACCTCCCCGGCCCGGTAAAGGAAAAGGGAAAGAGAACCTACAGGAATATCACGGTTGACGGCGAGGAACTTGAGTTTTCGGAAGGATTCACCGACCTGCACACCGTCACCTACCGCGAGATCATGAAAGGCAACGGCTATGGAATAGAAGATGCCCGCCAGAGCATTGAAACAGTATACCAGATAAGAAATTCGGCACTGTCAGTGCTGACAGGAGAATATCACCCCCTCATTAAAAAATAAATATGTACGATAAACTTAAAAACAAGGAGACAAAGCTCTCTCTCATCGGCCTCGGCTATGTAGGCCTTCCCATTGCGCTGGAATTTGCCAGAAAGATCAGCGTGGTTGGCTTTGACATCAGGCCTGACCGTGTGGAGCTTATGAAAAAGGGAATAGACCCCAGCAATGAGCTTGAATATGAGGACTTTGACGGGACTGACATCAAATTTACCGCCAATCCTGAAGATCTCCGTGAGGCATCTTTTCATATTATCGCCGTACCCACGCCGGTGACAAGGCACAACCTGCCGGACCTGGAACCTGTATTAAAAGCCTCCGAAACTGTGGGACGCATCCTGAAGAAAGGAGACTATGTGGTATATGAATCAACGGTCTACCCCGGCTGTACCGAGGAGGAGTGCATACCGGTGCTCGAGAGGTTTTCAGGCCTGAAGTGCCCGGCCGATTTCAAGGTTGGTTTCTCCCCGGAACGTATCAACCCGGGTGACAAGAACCACACCCTGACGAAGATAGTCAAGGTGACCAGCGGCTGCGATGCCGAATCTGCAGAAACCATTGCCAGAACATATGAACTGATCATTGAGGCCGGCGTACACCGCGCCTCATCAATAAAGGTTGCCGAAGCTGCAAAGATCATCGAGAATACGCAGCGCGACATCAACATCGCCTTCATGAACGAACTCTCCATCATCTTCAACAGGATGGGAATCAACACATACGAGGTACTAGAGGCAGCCGGAACAAAATGGAACTTTCTGAAGTTCTACCCCGGGCTGGTGGGCGGCCACTGCATCGGCGTCGATCCCTACTACCTCTCATACAAGGCCAAAGCCATGGGTTACCACCCGCAGATGATAGACTCCGGCCGGTTCACCAATGACAGCATGGGCGCCTACGCCGGCAAGGAGACAGTGAAGAAGCTTATTGCGGCTCACAAGAGTCCCGACAGGTCGCGCGTGCTGGTGATGGGAATGACCTTCAAGGAGGATGTGACTGACATACGAAATTCGAAAGTAATTGACGTGGTAAACGAACTGCGTGATTTCGGCGTGGAAGTAGATGTAATTGACCCGGGAGCATCTTACGAGGAGGTTAAGCATGAGTACGGCCTCGGCCTTAAGAAGGAGCCCGAAGGGAAATATGACGCCATAATTGTGGCAGTGGCTCACAGGGAATACTGTGGCCTGGATGAGAAATTCTTCCTTGACCTGCTGAACGAGAAAGGCATACTTGTAGACCTCAAGGGGCTATACAGGAACAGGATGAGATGGCTGACATACTGGAGTCTGTGATGGGAAGGAAGGTAATTGTAACCGGAGGAACAGGCTACATCGGATCACATACGGTGGTAGAGCTGATTGTGAGCGGATATGAACCTGTCATAATTGACAATCTGTACAATTCAGATATATCGGTTCTGGAAGGGATACGGGCCATTACCGGCGTTACCCCGAAGTTCTGGGACTATGATCTGTGCGACAGGGAAAAGCTGGAGGAGGTCTTCAGGGCAGAGGGGAAGGTGGATGCAGTAATTCACTTCGCTGCCTATAAAGCAGTGGGAGAGTCGGTGAGGAAACCCCTGGATTACTACCGAAACAACCTCACCTCGCTCATGAACCTCCTGGATGCGATGGAGCGTCATGACACCCCGGTGCTTGTGTTCTCATCGTCATGCACCGTCTACGGTCAGCCTGACACGCTGCCTGTAACGGAGTCATCGCCCGTGAAGGAAGCTGCTTCACCGTATGGCTATACCAAGCAGGCCGGAGAGATCATCATTCGTGATACAATTGCGTCAAGACCAGCACATAAGGCCGTATCACTCAGGTATTTCAACCCTATAGGAGCACATCCCACAGCCTTCATCGGCGAACTGCCACGCGGAGTGCCGGAGAACCTGGTGCCTTACATTACACAGACTGCTATTGGGCTTCGCGATGAACTGAAGGTCTTCGGAACCGATTATGACACTCCGGACGGCTCATGCATACGCGACTATCTTCACGTTGTTGACCTGGCGAAGGCACACGTGATGGCGCTGCGCCGTATTCTGGAAGGTGAGAACAAAGCCGGCTACGAGGTGTTCAATCTCGGAATGGGCAAGGGAGTTTCGGTTCTTGAGGCTATTGCAGCCTTTGAAAAGGCCACTGGCGTTAAACTGAAATATACTGTCACTGGCCGCAGGGCAGGCGACATAGAAAAGATTTGGGCAGATCCGTCACTCGCAAACAGGGAGCTTGGATGGAAGACCGAGATAAGCATCGAGGAGGCCATGGAGACCGCATGGCGATGGGAAAACAGGCTGAAAAACAAGGAATAATGAAGAGGACAATACTTATTACCGGCGGAGCAGGATTCATCGGATCACATGTCGTAAGGCGTTTCGTGAGAAAATATCCCGAATATACCATAGTCAATGCCGACAAGCTGACTTACGCCGGGAACCTCGGAAACCTCACCGATATCAGTAAGGCGCCGACCTACACGTTCCGCCGGGTGGATATCGTTGACAAGAAGGCAGTTACAGAACTCTTTAACGAGTTCAGGTTTGACGGGGTGATCCATCTTGCAGCCGAGTCACACGTTGACAGGTCCATCACCTCACCCGATGAGTTCATCCATACAAACATCCTGGGTACCGTTAACCTGCTGACCGCATTCCGTGACATAACCCCTGCCACCGGTGCGGACAAGTTGTTCTACCATATCTCAACCGACGAGGTGTACGGCTCGCTGGAACATGGCGGTTTTTTCACGGAGCAGACACCCTATGATCCGCGCAGTCCCTATTCAGCATCCAAGGCCAGCTCTGACCATATGGTAAGGGCATTCGGCAATACCTACAAGCTTCCGTTCGTGATATCCAACTGCTCCAACAACTATGGTCCCAACCAGTTCCCCGAGAAACTCATACCTCTCACTATCAACAATATAAAGACCATGAAGCCCATACCGGTATATGGTAAAGGTGAGAATATCCGTGACTGGCTCTATGTCGGGGATCACGCAGCTGCGATTGATGTAATCTTCCACCGCGGCAGACCCGGTGAGACCTATAACGTTGGCGGCGACAATGAGTGGAAGAATATTGACCTGGTCAGGCTGCTCTGTAGCATCATGGACCGTAAGCTGGGCAGGGATTCAGGCAGTTCGGAAAAACTTATCACATATGTCACTGACCGTGCCGGTCATGATCTGCGCTATGCCATTGACAGCAGGAAGTTACAGGAGGAGCTGGGCTGGAAACCGTCGGTCACTTTCGAGCAGGGTCTCGAGATGACGGTTGAATGGTACCTGGCGAATGAAAAATGGCTGGCAGCAATTATCTCCGGTGACTATGCAAAGTACTACGAAGATATGTACCGGGGCAGGTGAGGCAATAGGCAATGGGCAGAAGGCAATAGTGTTGGCAATGAAAGCTCGTAGAGATTAAAGAATTGTAGAACAGAGGAATATATGAATCAGACCCTCGTAGAGGGTCAAGAATTGTAACAGGGTGTGACCCCAAAATAAAACCGCCGGGGTGGGCGAGGCCCGCATAATACAATTCCTGCAGCCCTACAGGCTGCCTCCGGGTGGGTATCTGCTGCTACAATACCTGAAGGCCTGCTACCTTCCTGCCGACTACAGGCTGCCTCCGAATGGGTATCTGCTGCTCCAATTCCTGAAGGTCTGCTACCTTCCTGCCGAATGCCCTGTCACCTGCTACGCAGGCGCCCGATTAGCTCGTCTCCCAGCTCCGTCTTGACCTTTATGTGATCAAGTATTGCCAGTACAACACTGTTCTTCTCAAAATCACCCCTTACCTGCTCAAAATCGCGCTTCTTCACCTCATCATCACCGTCAATGCCAAACCCTGTCATTGACGAGAGAGTGAACTCCTTGCGTGCATCCTCGTACAGCATCCTGTCAAGGTCAACAACACTCTTCTTCCATCTCTCCACAATAGCTATGATGTCATCGGCGGTCAGCTCATCATTCGGCTTGCCGGTCTCCTCCGGAAGGCGGTCGTAGACCCACGCCCACTCCAGATCATAATAGTGCCTGTGAATCGTTTCGAACTGCCTGTTTATCGCATCAGGAGTCTTCATCTCCCGCTTTTCAATCGATGAGAGCAGCTCCTCAATGTCGCTCAGCGGGGTAAGCAGACCTGACATGTCAATCCAGTCGCCAGTACCCTTTCCCGAACCGGGTTTCATCCTGTTTCGGATATCAGCGTCAGTCTTTAATTCTGCGCCCTCAAGCCTCTTTATCACCGAGTTGCCGATGAACTTGTTGATGCCCATCTGGTACAGGTTAATGCCCCTCTCTGCCGCGCTTGCCTTCATGTTCATCCGGTCAAAGGAAAAGACAGGCTTGTCAGGGTTCTCACTGAGTAGCTGTTTCAGCAGATCCCTGCCCTTCATCATCTTGCCCACGGTAAAGGGGCTGAGAAGGTTATAGTTTATCTGGTCAAGTCTCTTCGGATCCTTGCGGGCATCACGTTTCGGCCATTTCTGTGCATCACGGATGGTTCCCACGGAGCGCAGGTTAATACCGGGAATAAGCTGTGATTCGTAGCTCACCTCGGTAAGGTATGAAAACGGGAATTGTGTGGTGTCCACGTTATGGTAATGGCGGCCCACCACCAGCGTGAAGGGTCCGATCCTTGATGGCCACAGCACATATGAGTCGGAGGTTGTCTTCGATCCCCTCTCCATGATCCCCTGGTGTATCGGCCCCAGCTTGTACATATGGTTGCTCTGGTTGGAGCCGCTGCCGGCGTTCATGAATGAGAAGATGCCGGCAATCAGCAGCGTTGATTTATGGTGAGTCACTGTGAACGGCCCTGCAAAAATAGAGCAAGCCTCGCCGTGATAACCGCCGCAATTGGAGAAGAAGAGAGAGTTCTCGGCAGAGTACTGTTTCGAGAGTGTGCATCCCTGTCCTATGAAGCACTTGTCAATCACGGCCGCGTCATTCACCTTCGAGCCGGAGCAGATGATAAAGTGGTCCATTATCACATCGTTTCCGATATACACCGGATCCTTAAAGGAACTGTTCACCGATCCTTCAGCCAGCCTGGAGACATCCTCTATGACTGCCCCGTGGCCTATCCTGACGTTCTTAATTGTGCCGCACCCGGCGATATATGACCCCGAGCCAATCTCACCACGGTCTGACATGACGCTCCCGGTGTAATCAGCTATCAGCTTCTCTATCACTTCGATGGCGGCAGGCCTGTGCCTGTAGAGCGTAATTATGTACGCCATGTGCGATGTAAGCCGGTCCCATATAGGTACTTCCCTGCCACCGGTCTCATTGAGTACTGCCACGCGGGTGCCGTTGCCGAACGAGGTCCGGCCTTCGGTTGAAATGTGGCCGCAGTTCCTTATCACCACTCCCTCTCCGATGTCATAGTTGGCAATGAAACCGGTGATGTCGGTGATTGTGACATTGTCTTCAATGTTGCAGTTGTGAATGTGTGCGTTTCTTATGCCGTGCATCAGCGGCAGACCGCATCTTTCACGTGCCACGCCGTTAAAGAGACCCAGTCTGACAACGCCGGAGAATGTGACATTCTGTATCCTCTCCGCATTGAAGGGGTCCTTGACGAAAACGCTCTCCCATGAGTTGCTCCTGCAGCCTGCTGCCTCGAGGCCGCGAATCTCGCCAATACTCAAACTTCTGTAACCGTCAGCCATAGCTCCCTGTTTTTATTATTCCACTGTGACTGATTTGGCCAGATTCCTGGGCTGATCAACATCGCATCCGCGAAGGACGGCGATATGGTATGAGAGCAATTGCAGCGGCACCACCGCCAGCACCGGTGCGAAGACCGATATGGTATCCGGAACCTCCATTACATGATCAGCCATCTGGCTTATCACCTGGTCACCCTCCGTGACTACTGCAATTATCTGCCCCTTGCGCGCCTTGACCTCCTGGATATTGCTTACGATCTTGTCGTAGGAATTCTCCTTGGTGGCAACGACAACCACAGGCATGTGTTCATCTATCAGGGCTATCGGCCCGTGTTTCATCTCCGCAGCCGGATAGCCTTCGGCATGGATATAGGATATCTCCTTGAGTTTCAGGGCTCCCTCCATTGCCACGGGATAGAGCAAGCCCCGTCCCAGGTAGAGTGCATTTGTCGAGTCCTTGTATATCCGTGCCAGTGCGAGGGCCTTGTCATTCACCCTGAGTGCCTGCTCCAGCTTACCGGGAAGGGAGGTCAGTTCGGATATCAGTTCGCGGTAGCGGGCCTCATCGAGCAGTCCCTTGCGGTATCCTGTCTCGAAAGCCATCATGGCAAGGGTGACTACCTGAGTTGTAAATGCCTTTGTGGATGCCACACCTATCTCCGGCCCGGCATGGGTGAAGACGCCGGCGTTGGTCTCGCGTGAGATTGATGATCCCACCACGTTGCATATGCCAAGCACAAGGGCTCCCCGTTCCTTCGCCAGACGGATCGCCGCCAGCGTGTCAGCCGTCTCACCGCTCTGGCTGATGGCCAGCACGATGTCTCCCTTCTTTATGACAGGGTCACGGTATCTGAACTCAGAGGCATACTCCACCTCCACCGGAATGCGGCAGTACTCCTCAATGATATACTCACCAACCAGTCCTGCATGCCATGATGTGCCGCAGGCCACGATCAGGATCCTGTCGGCAGCAGCCATGGTGTCAAACACGTTATGAAGGCCGCCAAGCATCAGCCCCGACTGGTTGGGCAGCACCCTGCCCCTGAATGTGTCATGAATTGCCCGCGGCTGTTCAAATATCTCCTTAAGCATGAAGTGAGGGAATCCCTCCTTGTCAATCTCACCCAGCTTGAGATCCACCTCCTTCACCTCCGGCTCGAAGCTCTTGTTCCGGATTGCTTTCAGGATCATCTCATCCTTCCTGATAACGGCGAGGTCATCGTCGTTCAGGTATATGACCCTCTGGGTATGTTCTACTATCGGGGTGGCGTCCGAGGCAATGAAGTTCTCTCCATCACCGACTCCTATCACCAGCGGTGATCCCTTCCTGGCGGCGAAGAGCTTGCCCGGCTCGTCGCGGCAGTAAACAGCAATGCCGTAGGTGCCCTCCACCTTGTTAAGCGCCATTATTACCGCCTGTTCCGCGGAGAGGTCGCCCTCAAGGTAAAGGTGTTCCATAAGGTTGGCCAGCACCTCGGTGTCAGTCTGGCTTGTGAACCGCACGTCACGGCTCTCGAGATGTTTCTTGATACGGGCATAGTTCTCAATGATGCCGTTGTGCACCACTATGAAATGCCCCCGGTATGATACCTGCGGGTGAGCGTTGATCTCGTTGGGCTCGCCGTGTGTGGCCCACCGTGTGTGGCCCATCGCTATGGAGCCGTCAAAATCCTTGCTCCTGACCATCTCCTCCAGGTCCCGGACCCTGCCGGCACACTTGAAGATCTCTGTCCTCTCACCATTGCTGATGGCTATGCCTGCAGAGTCATAACCCCTGTATTCCAGTCTTTTAAGACCATTAATAACGATGTCACGGGCAGGACGTGAACCTATGTATCCTACAATTCCACACATAAACAAACGTTAGTGTTAGTTAATCAATAAAGTGTATACGCGAACTCCAGCTTGAAGGCCGGTTCGTTCGTATTGGCCTTGAAGATAACGTTCTGAACAGCTGAGAGAGGGAAGAAGAGTTCAACTGAAGGTTCGTCTATCTCTCCCCTGAGGTATTTCTGGACAAATGAGGTTATGTTGAAGATATAGCTGTCTCTGTCATTGTAGAAAGTGCCGTCCATGAAGCTGACGTCATGTGACAGGTCAGGAATAAGCACCTCCCTGCCGTCGGCGTCGCGGTATCGAACATAAATCCGTGCAGGCAGGTCTTTCTCGAGATAGGCCTCCCCGTCAAGGTGCACAGGCGCAATGATCCTGGCCTTGTTCACTGCAAGGTTTTCAACGTTGCGGTACGCCTCCAGGGAAGGCATGTCAAGCTTTGTATAGACTCCGGCGTAGGTCTGCAGGAACACAGCAGTATCAATCACCAGGTCATTGACGTGACTGATCTGTTTGGCGGGGTCGGCAGTGGTACGGTCATGGGTGAACCTGTTGTAGTTCACGGCCCTCGGTGTGGCAACAAATGAGTAGTTATAGTTAAGTGTGTCCGAGTGATAGAAGATGGTCAGGCCAAGCGGATCGATGGCGGCATTTTCGGTTGCGTCCATCTCAACTAGGATCGGTGTCGTTTCGCTCCTTATGGAGAAGTAGAGACCTCTGAAGTACTCTTTGTAGAACTGTGATGCCGGGCTGAACATGCTGGTATCACGCATTATATGATCCCCCACCCAATTAAAGAGTTTTATGGCAACGGGGGTGCCTGCCGTGACCCTGGGCAGGCGGTATTCGCCGAGGTATTTTATTGTATCCGGATCCTGTCCCGTAAAGAACTCGGTTGAGTCAGTAAGTTCAGTTCCTGTTTCGCAAAGGCGAATGTAGTGAACCACCGTGGAGTCATCGCCGGTGACCTTGGAGGGAACGAAGGTAAGGAACACCGAATCGATCACGAATGGTTTGGCAGGCCATTGCGACATAACCCTGAGCTGCGTCACGAAGTCGCAGTAAGTACTGCCGAAATATGTATCATACAGTGATCCGGCAATCATCTTCGAATAGTCGTTGGAGAGGGAGAGCTCATCGTACATTGTATAAGCCCTGATGCCGACTGTGTCAGTGGATTTGATCTCGATAAAGTCACTTGAAGGAAGCAGTCCCAGTCCGATACTGACCGGATCCTGCTTGCATGAGGCAAGAGCTGCGAGGATCAATATGAGGAGTAGTAGTCTGAGTGCCGGCGCTCCTTTTCGGGATGAGCCGTGGTTTCTATTTGGCAGTTTCAAGTAAGAGCTTGTCATAAAAGTCATTGTATGCATCTATATAATTATCCTCACCCTGGAATTCAAGGAGAGGCTTTCCCATGGCATTTAATTTTTTCTTCACTTCATCGTCGATTTTCTCACACCCAAAAATTATGCCGTCAGAGTTTTCAGCGGCCAGCGTTGTAATGCTGAGAAAATCAGCGCCCTTCTTTATTGCAGCCAGGGAGGCGGAATCTATCCCGTCTGCCTCGAGCTTGGCTGAGATTGAAGATTTTAACGGCTTTTTGAATCCGTTATTGTAGACTGAATAAACCGATTTGACCTTGCTGAAGACAGGGTCGTCAGAATAGAGTTTGCGGAGATAGAGCGGCACCAGTGAAGCGAGCCAGCCGTGGCAGTGAACTATGTCAGGGCTCCAGCGAAGCTTGCGTACTGTCTCTATGACGCCGCGGGCAAAGAATATGGCCCTCTCGTCATTATCCTCGTACTCGTTACCGGAGGCGTCAGCCACAGTATGCTTACGGTGAAAATAATCATCATTGTCAATGAAGTAAACCTGCATCCTGGCTGACTGAATTGAGGCTACCTTTATAATCAGGGGGTGATCGGTATCATCGATGATAAGATTCATCCCTGAAAGCCGAATGACCTCATGAAGCTGGTTTCTTCTCTCATTGATTGAACCGTATCGGGGCATGAATGTCCGGATCTCCTTCCCCCTTTCCTGTATGCCCTGCGGCAGATCACGGCTGATCTTTGAAAGCTTTGTTTCACCGAGATAAGGCATGATCTCCTGTGAAACAAACAATACCCTTCTGCTCTCCATTAAAACCTCCCGATATAACTGGATGTTAATTGAAAGTACAAAGATAATAAAAAAAACAGAATTAATTTCCAAGCTTAAATACAACGGGTTACTGACAAAAATGGTGTTATTTTGCAGTATCGGACTGCGGTTCGCATCTGCAGCCGGTCCGGTGTACGGTAACAGTCACTGCAATGAAAGTACTGACAACAGTCAAGGATGTGCGTGAGCACTACAGGGTAACCGCTCTCAGAAACCCCGGCTTCGTGCCCACGATGGGGGCCCTTCACGAAGGACATATATCTCTGGTTGACAAAGCGACGGAGAGCTGCCGGATGACAGCGGTGAGCATCTTCGTCAATCCGACCCAGTTCAATGACCCCAATGACCTTATCAGATACCCCAGAACGGTTGAGGCCGATCTGCAGATGCTTTCCGGGCATCTGCGGGAAAACGACTTTGTTTTTGTCCCGTCAGTGGAAGAGATCTACCCTGAGCCTGACACACGCCGGTTCGACTTCGGCGAACTCGAGAGGGTGATGGAGGGTCTGCACCGGCCGGGCCACTTCAACGGCGTGGCTCAGGTGGTGTCACGGCTTTTTGACATAATCAGGCCGTCATGCGCATTCTTCGGGCAGAAGGATTTTCAACAGCTGACAATCATACGGGAACTGGCCAGGCGTGAATACCCAAAGACCGAAATCATCGCCTGCCCTATAGTCCGCGAACATGACGGTCTGGCCATGAGCAGCCGTAACCGAAGGCTTCTCACTCACCACCGCGAGAGGGCCGGCGAGATCTACAGAACCCTCATCGCAGCCGCAGCAATGATCTCTGACTACGAGATCCGGGAGATAAAGGATTTCGTGGCTGACCGGATAAACATGATTCCCGACTTCAGGCTCGAGTATTTTGAGATCGTGGAAGAGGGTACTCTCAGCCCGGTACTTTCAAGGATCGCAATGTCCCCGGAGAAGAACTTTTTTGCATGTATCGCCCTTTGGGCAGGAGATGTCAGGCTTATAGACAATCACGAAGTCGCATTGCGATAAATGAAAGGATATTTATCTTTGCACCCATAAAATGCAATATTGAATCACGAAGATGACAATTGAAGTACTTAAATCAAAGATACATAACGTCACCGTAACCGGTGCGGACCTCAACTACGTGGGCAGCGTCACCATTGATGAAGACCTGATGGATGCTGCCGGCCTGATAGAGCACGAGAAAGTGCATGTACTGAACAGAAACAACGGTGAGCGACTTGAGACCTATGTCATAACAGGACAGAGAGGCTCCGGCGAGATATGCCTTAACGGTCCTGCTGCCAGGAAGATAGCGGTGGGTGACGTGGTCATAATCATGTCATATGCCCACCTGACACCCGAAGAGGCAAAAACCTTCAGGCCGCTGATGCTTTTCCCTGATTCAGCCACCAACAAAATCATCTGATAGTTGAAAACGGGTCTGAAGCAATCACTCAGAGCTGCACTGTTTCTAGGCCTCGCTGCGCTGTTGCTGTGGGTTTCATTCCGGGGCATCGGTTTCGGAGACCTGTGGGCCGTACTGCGCAAGGCGAACTACTGGTGGCTGCTGCCTGCCATGATCTTTTCACTGCTCAGCTTCTTTATCAGGGCCCGCCGATGGATACTGCTCATCGAGCCCCTGGGAAGAACCCCGGGGCTGATGAACACCTACCATGCCGTCGTCACCGGATATTTTGCAAACATGATCTTCCCGAGACTGGGCGAAGTGGCCAAGTGTGCCGCGCTGGGCAAGAAGGAGAACATCCCCTTTGACAGGCTGGTAGGCACCATGCTGGTTGAACGGACCATAGATATCGTTACCGTACTTGTAATACTTGCCGTGACTCTGATTGCCGGCACCACGGCAACGGGCAGTTTCCTCTCGGAAAACGTTTTTGGTCCGGCAGAGAGAAAAATCTCCTCCTCACTCGGTTCCGCCACCTTTATCACGGTGATTGTCCTGCTCCTGGCAGTTACTGCCCTGGTGATGTTCTTCATGCTTCGCAAGAGATTGTCACACAATCCATTGTTCCACAGGATATACTCCTTCTCGGACGGTTTGCTTGACGGCCTCAAATCTATACTCAGGCTTCGCCGCAGATGGGAGTTCCTGCTCCAGACACTGCTGCTCTGGATTTCCTATTTCTTTATGTCCTACTTCCCGCTTCTCTGCCTTGATTCCACGGCAGACCTGGGAGTGGGTGCAACGATGTTCATCCTTGTCATCGGCAGCTTCGGCATGGCCGCCCCGGTGCAGAGCGGCCTGGGTGCATATCACTGGATTGTGTCACGCGGTCTGCTGATGGCCTACGCCATCCCCCTGGAAGAGGGCCTGGCCTACGCCACCCTGGAGCATGAGTCGCAGATGATACTCATAGCCATCGCGGGTGCCATCTCTCTCTTTGCACTCTTCGGAAGGAAAGGCGGAAAAATCCTCTCTTCGGTCGTCGCCGAAAAAGAGATCTGATACCTTATCTTTTTCGTAAATTTACCTGTTGCATAATCCTTGTGTCCGATGGCTAAGAGCAAAAGTATTTACGTGTGCCAGAACTGTGGCGCCGAGTCTCCCAAATGGATAGGTCACTGCCCTTCCTGCAGGGAGTGGAACAGCTACCGCGAAGAGATTGTCTCCACCGCACCTGCATCCGGCATAAGCCGTGATACCACACGGCGGAAGCCCGAACTGCTCTCCGGGATAGAGATAAACGAGAATGACCGCATCACCACAGGTATCGGCGAAGCCGACCGCATCCTCGGCGGGGGAATGGTGAAGGGCTCCCTGATACTCATGGGCGGCGAACCCGGGATAGGCAAGTCAACCCTCGCCCTGCAGATGGCCCTGGCAACTCCGGGCAGAACTGTCCTCTACGTCTCCGGCGAAGAGAGCGAGGGACAGGTCAAACTCAGGGCCGGCAGGCTCCAGGGCAAAAATGACAGATGCTTCATCTACAACGAAACGGATCTCGACAGCGTCCTGACACAGGCCGGTGCCATCAAACCCGAACTGCTCATCATCGACTCCATACAGACACTCAGCTCATCGCTGCTCGAATCCTCCGCCGGATCGGTGTCACAGGTGAGAGAGTGCGCAGCAATGATGCTTCGCTATGCGAAGGAATCCGGCGTGCCGGTAATACTGATAGGTCATATAACCAAGGACGGCACCCTGGCGGGGCCCAAGGTGCTGGAGCATATTGTTGACGTGGTGTTGCAGTTCGAGGGCGACGGCAATTACGTATTCCGTATACTGAGGCCTGTGAAGAACCGCTTCGGATCAACGGCTGAGATAGGTATCTTCGAGATGAGTTCAGGGGGGCTCCGCGAGGTGACTGACCCGTCGGAGCTTTTCATCCGCCGTGACCGTGATCCGGCAAGCGGTGTGACCATCGCCGCCACGGTTGACGGTGTCAGACCTTTCATGATCGAGACGCAGTCGCTGGTCAGCAGCGCTGTCTACGGCACACCGCAACGCAGCTCCACAGGCTTTGACACCAGGCGTCTCAACATGCTCCTGGCAGTGCTTGAAAAAAGGGCCGGATTCAGGCTGGGAGCAAAGGATGTCTTCCTTAACATCGCAGGGGGCCTGAAGGTGAGCGACCCGGCCATTGACCTGGCTGTTGTTGCAGCTGTCTTATCGTCCAACCTGGATGCCCCGGTTGATCATCACACGGCTCTTGCCGCTGAGGTCGGACTCTCAGGTGAGATCAGGCCGGTGGCCAGGATAGAACAGCGCATTGCTGAAACAGCACGAATGGGATTCACTGAGATGGTCATCTCAGGCTTCCACCGGGAGGTACGGGATGTTCCCGGCCTGAAAATATCAAAAGTATACAAGGTTGAAGGGCTGGTGAGACTTCTGTTTTCATGACAAAACTGTCAGCTGCAGCAAGACTTGCGATTTGCGATTTGCGATTTGCGACTTGCGATTTGCAATTTGCGACTTGCGACCTTGGACTTTCGACTTTCGATTTTCGACTTTCAGACTTCCTAATACTCCCTCTGTCTGAACGGATTCACCTGCTGATCCCTTTTTACCATATCACAGTCAAGGTTTACATTGAAACCCTGCGGCGCTTCAAACTGAGACTCCGCCATGGAAGCAAACTCCTTATCAGCCAGAAGTTTCTGCATGAAAAGACCAAACACCGGCAGAGCCATGTTGGCACCCTGACCCATTGAGAGATCCTCGAAATGTATAGACTGATCCTCCCATCCTGTCCAGACACCGGCAACAAGATCGGGCATGACACCCATATACCACCCGTTGGAGTGGTTCTGCGTGGTTCCGGTCTTGCCTCCCATCTGGTTGTTGAGCTTGTAGGTCAGCCGCAGCCTCACAGCCGTGCCGCTTGAAACCACTCCCTGCAGGAGGGCTGTCATCAGGTAGGCATCCTCCTCGCTGATAACCTCGTCAATGAAGGGAGTGAAGGTTGAGATGACATTTCCGTTGCGGTCCTCGATACGTGTCACATACAGCGGGCGGGTATGGACTCCCTTGTTGGCGAAAGTGCCGTACGCAGCTACCATCTCCTCTACTGAGAGATCTGAGGTACCGAGGAAGATTGAGTAGACCGGATCAATGAAACTCCTGATACCCATTCGGTGCATCAGGTCAACAACCGCCTGGGGCGAGAACTGCTTCATCAGCCAGGCAGAGATGTAGTTCTCTGACTGGGCCAGGCCCCATTTGAGGGTTACCATCTTGCCGTGGTACTCCTCGGGGCCGGAACTCCTCGGTATCCATACTGAATCATTAACCTCAAACGTGCGCGATATGTTTTCAACCTCGTAGCATGGCGAATAGCCGTCCTGCATGGCCAGGGTATATAGGAAGGGCTTGATCGTCGAACCCACCTGCTTCTTCTGCTGGGTGACGGCGTCATACTTGAAGTACCTGAAATCAGGACCGCCTACGTATGCCTTGACACGGCCGGTATGCGGGTCCATCGCCATGAATGACGACCTCACGAAGAACTTGTAATATCTTATTGAATCCAAAGGAGTCATCAAGGTGTCAATTTCACCTGTCCACGAGAAGAGCTTCATCGGTACAGGTGAATTGAACGCGAGGGTGATTGAATCCTCGGGGATCCCGTTTCGCCTCATGCTCTGATACCTCTCGCTCTGTTTTACAGAGCGGTCCATTATCTTTCTGACCTGGTCAGAGCTGAGATCATTCGAAAACGGCGGATTCCTGAAATTTTTGGCTCTCTTGTCAAATACCGGCTGCAGGTTTTTGGAGAGATGCTCCGCCAGCGCCTCCTCGGCATAACTCTGCATCCTGGAGTTCAGGGTTGTGTAAATCCTCAGGCCCTCACGGTATAAATTATAAGTCGTACCGTCAGGCTTTGTATTCTTGTAGCACCACCCGTAAAGCGGATCATTCTGCCAGCGCCACAATGCTTCCTGATAGCCGTCATCCGACCAGAAATTGTTCCTCTCCGGTTCCCTGCTGTTCATCGTGGCCCTTATATACTCCCTGAAATAGGTTGCCAGGCCTGTGTTGTGACTGTCCTCACGAAGGTCAATGGCCAGCGGCAACTGGCTCACGGAGTCCGCCACCTGTCGTGAGATGTAGCCGTACCGTTCCATCTGGGAGATGACCACATTACGGCGCCTGAGCGCGCCCTCCTCATTACGCAGTGGGTTGTAGGCCACAGAGTTCTTCAGCATGCCAACCAGCATGGCCGATTGCTCAATATTGAGCGAGTCGGGTGTGGTATTGAAATAGATCCGTGCCGCGGAATTGATCCCGACGGCATTGTAGATGAAATCAAAAACGTTGAGATACATGGTCATTATCTCTTCCTTCGTGTAGCTCTTTTCCAGCTTCACGGCCGTCTGCCACTCCTTGAACTTGGCCACTGAAAGTTTTGCGGCGCGGACAACGGCAGGATCATTCGAGAGGTCCCTGGGAAGAAACAGGTTCTTTGCCAGCTGCTGTGTTATGGTACTGCCACCCCCGGTGTTCTGACCGAGAATGATCGTCTTGACAAGCACCCTTGCCAGCCCCCGGAAATCAATACCCGAGTGCCTGTAAAACCTGATGTCCTCGGTAGCTATCAATGCATCAATCACATATGGTGATATATCCTCGTAATCAGTCCAGGTACGGTTCTGAATGTAAAACTTGCCAAGCACTACATTATCCTCCGAAAAGACTTCGGCTGCAAGGCTGTTATCGGGGTTCTCAAGCTCCTCAAACGAGGGCAGCGGTCCGAGCTTGTTCGCAGATATAAGGATAAACAGTGTCAGCAGAAAAACTGCCGGCAGAGATATGATCACCCAGAACCATATAATGTTTTTCCGGAATTTTTGATCCCTCATGATACCCTGATTGTAAGGCCGCTAATTTAATGATTAATACAGAAATTTTCTCAATAATTTTGAAGTTAGTGCCCTTATTCGCTTACTTTGCCCCTGTTTTAAAAAAATCTCGGATGACAGATAATCTGGTAATTGTTGAATCTCCCGCCAAAGCGAAAACAATAGAAAAATTTCTCGGTAAGGATTATACGGTTGTCTCAAGCTTCGGGCATATCCGTGATCTTGTGAAGAACAACCTGGGGGTTGAGGTAGACAAGGGTTTTGCTCCGGTGTATGAAATTCCCGAAGACAAGTCGAAGGTGGTTGCGGAGCTCCGCAAGCTTGCCGGCAAGGCAAAGACAGTGTGGATCGCATCTGATGAAGACCGTGAGGGAGAGGCCATTGCGTGGCATCTTATATCGGTGCTCGGGCTCGATCCGGAAACCACCCGCCGTATTGTTTTCCATGAGATAACCAAAGAAGCCATAACCCGTGCGGTGGAATCGCCCCGACAGGTTGACATGAACCTTGTCAATGCCCAGCAGGCGCGCAGGATTCTTGACAGGCTGGTTGGTTTCGAGCTCTCACCGGTACTATGGAAGAAGGTACAGCCATCTCTTTCGGCCGGCAGGGTTCAGTCGGTAGCCGTCCGTCTCCTCGTTGACCGTGAGCGCGAGATCATAGGATTTGTTGCCGACTCCGCCTTCAGGGTTACCGGCACCTTCAGCGGCAACAACAGCGAGGGTACTGAGGTGGTTCTGAGGGCTGAATGCCCGAAGAAATTCCCGGCAGAAGCCGAAGCCCGTGCTTTTCTTGACAAGTGTAACGCATCGGAGTTCACTGTTGAGAACATTGTGGTGAAGCCCGGCACCCGTTCACCGGCGCCGCCCTTTACCACCTCCACCCTGCAGCAGGAGGCCTACCGCAAGCTAAGTTTCTCGGTTGCACAGACCATGTCGGTGGCCCAGAAGCTCTATGAGGCAGGAAAGATCACTTACATGAGAACAGACTCAACCAATCTGTCGTCACTTGCACTCAACACCGCAAGGGAGGTGATTACCTCTGAATATGGTGAGGCATACTCCCGTACACGCCAGTTCAAGACCCATGCGCGCGGGGCGCAGGAGGCTCATGAAGCCATCAGGCCTACCTATTTTGACAAGAAGGAGGTCGCCGGAAGTACCAATGAGAAAAAGCTCTATGAGCTCATCTGGCGCAGGGCAGTAGCCTCACAGATGTCGGATGCCCGGATGGAGAAGACAACGATTACAATCGGTATGTCAGCCTCCCCGGCCAACTTCACGGCAACAGGCGAGGTTGTGCTCTTCGACGGTTTCCTTAAGGTTTACACCGAATCATACGATAACAGTGCCGGAGAGGATGAGAAAGCCATTCTTCCGCGTGTTGACACCGGAATGAAGCTTATACCGGGTACCATTACGGCACTGCAGCGCTTCACCTCGCCACCGCCACGCTACACAGAAGCCAGCCTGGTGAAAAAGCTTGAGGAGCTCGGAATAGGAAGACCCTCCACCTATGCACCCATCATCTCAACAATACAGTCACGCGGCTATGTCGCCCGCGAAGACAGGCCGGGAGAAAAACGTATCCTGGCCCAGCTGACCCTTGCTCAGGGTAAGATCACGCGGAGCGAAAAGACGGAGATTGCCGGTAAGGAAAAGTCAAAGCTCTTCCCAAAAGATATAGGAATGATTGTCAATGACTTTCTCATTGCCAATTTCCCGGATATCCTTGACTACAATTTCACAGCCGGTGTTGAGAAGGAATTTGACGAGATCGCCTCCGGCGAGATGAAGTGGGACAAGATGATATCGACCTTCTACGGCCCCTTCCGCAAGACTGTTGACGAATCGCTCTCCACCCGTGCCCGCATGACGGGGGCCCGGTTGCTTGGAACAGACCCGGTCAGCGGCCTGCCTGTCTCGGTAAAGATGAGCCGGTTTGGTCCCGTGGTGCAACTCGGTGAAGCATCCCCGGAGCAAAAGCCGCGCTTCGCCAACCTCAGGCGTGACCAGCTGCTGGAGACAATCACCCTGGAAGAGGCACTGGCCCTCTTTTCGCTGCCCCGCACCGTAGGGACCTTCGAGGACGAGGATATGACAGTAGGCGTGGGCAAATTCGGCCCTTACGTCAGGCATGCCGGCAAATTCTATTCGCTGAAGAAGGGAGTGGATGATCCTTATGTCATCACTCCGGAGAGGGCTGCTGAGCTTATCCGTGAAAAGCGTGAGGGCGACAAACAGAAGGTTATTGCCGAGTTCAGTGACATCAAGGTACTTAACGGCAGGTATGGTCCGTACATAGTGCATGACAAAACCAATTACCGCATCCCGAAGGGCACCGACCCACAGAAGCTGACAAAGGAGGAGTGCCTCGCCATAATTGAAAAGGGAGGTAAGACAAAGAGCGTAAGGGGTAAGAAGAAGAAGTGACCTTATATATTATATGATTGACCTCAACCAGTACATTGATCCCGTATGCCTCGACAGGCCAGGTGTTGAACCACTGAAGGGATCTGCCGCCTTCCCGCACAATGTGGCGGTGAACACCGGGAATGAGCCCATCGGTGATTTGGACGGGTATGCCGTTGCCATCATAGGAGTCCCTGATGACCGCTCATCATCAAATATCGGAGCCGCCCATGCACCTGATGCCATAAGGGAGAGCCTCTACTCCTTCTCCCGCCTGCCGGGAAAGCTCAGGATCACAGATCTCGGCAACTTCAGGCCGGGCACTACTTTTGAAGATACTGTCGCCGGACTGCGAGACGTGCTTATACTGCTTCTCTCGCAGAATATCGTCCCTGTTGTCATCGGCGGCACCAGCGCCCTGATGCCTGCACTTGACCGTGCCCTCTCAGCCGGGAAGCAGAAATGGTCAATGGTGTCAGTAGATTCACGGCTTGACTTCACTGCCGAGAAGAGGCCCGCCGACTCACTCAACTGGATGAATGACCTCATCTACCGGAGCGGCAGCTGCCTGTCTCACCTCTCCGTAATAGGCCATCAGACCTATCTCACTGACCAGCAGGTGGCAAACAGGTTTAACCGCAGACATTATGACCTGATGCGCATCGGAGAGGTGCGTGCAGCCGTGCATGAGACCGAACCACTCTTCCGCGATGCCGCTGCCGCACTGTTTGACATAGGCTCAGTACGCCAGTCAGATGCACCGGGCACCTTTCTTCCCTCCGCCAACGGCTTCTACGGCGAGGAGATATGCCTCCTGGCACGGTATGCCGGACTCTCTGACAACCTGAAGATATTCTCCGTCATGGAGGTCAATCCCACCCTTGACAACAGGAATCAGACCTCCCACCTTGCAGCCCAGCTGATATGGTTCTTCCTTGAGGGCTTCTCTCAGAAACAGTATGAGGTGGCCTTCCTTGGAGATCAGGCAAGCACCCGTTTTACCCGTTACCACGTGACTCTCAGTGACCTGGAAGGAGCTGCCATCTTCATCAAGAGCATGATCACCGAGCGGTGGTGGATAGAGATACGTGATCCGGAGGATCAGCCTCACTGGCTGGCATGTTCATATGAAGACTATCTTATGGCCAACCGTGACCAGGTGCCGGGACGATGGACCCGGGCACTGCTCAGGTATGGTCACTGAATTTTGGCCTCAATTTTGTGGCATGCATATTTTTTATTTATTTTACCCGTTATAGTGAAGGGCTCAACGAAGCACCCTGAATATGAAGAAAATCAGGACCATCATCCTCGCATTGATCATCCCGGTCTGCCTCGTCTCGGGACAGCAGGACGCTGTGTTTAGCAACTACATGTTCAACACTCAGACCTACAACCCCGGTTTTTCGGGTATGACGGGGATGATAACAGCCACTGCCCTCACCCGCCAGCAATGGGTCGGCTTCCCGGGGGCCCCCTCCACAATGATATTCAATGTCAATATGCCCTTCAGCCTCTTCGGTCTCCGCAGCGGTGCGGGACTGCTCGTCTCTGCTGACAAATACGGGTTCAGCAATGACATTGATTTTGCCCTCTCCTACTCGTACCTGTTCCAGATTGGTACAGGAACCCTTGGTGCCGGCATAAGCGCAGGCGTGCTGAACAAAACCATATCCCCTGAATGGTACATCCCCTCCGGACCAGGACATACACCTCCGGCAGGAGACCCGCTGATACCCGAGAATGACGAATCTTTCGTTACCGCAGACATTTCAGCAGGAGTCTATTACCAGGGCCTTAATTATTACGCTGGTTTCTCAGTCACACACCTCAACCAGCCTAAAATAAAATATTCGGAGACAGCCACTTATGTCAGCCGCGAATACTTCCTCACCGCCGGTTATTACTTCCAGCTCCCCAACCCGGCCTTCGAGCTGATACCCTCGGTTTTTATAATTAATGATGGAGCCGCAACACAATATTTAGCCACCGGGATGGTTAGATACAATAAAAAGATATGGGGTGGCGTTTCTTACAGGATAAGTGACGCAATCACAGGATTCGCAGGCATAGAATTGTATAACGGTTTAAAGGTTGGATATGGATATGACTTCCCGGTATCAGAGATCAGGAAAGGAACCAGCGGCTCTCACGAGTTCGTGGTCTCCTACAGCTTTGACCTCGGTCTGGGGAAGAGCACTTCAAGGTACAGGAGTATCCGGTTCCTCTGAGAAACAGCAAAAAAAAATAAGATTACTTGCATATTTTAAATTAATGAGTCTATGAAAAAGGTAACCCTTTTAGCTCTTACATTAATCCTGATTTTGAGTAGCTGCGGCTCGTACGAGTCCGGCGAGCTGACCGGTGTTCAGGGAAGGAAGAAGTTCTATGAGCCGGAGCCGTTTGAGATGGCATTCATCCCTGCCGGTTCCTTTGTCATGGGACCAAGTGACCAGGATCCTCTGCGGGCCATGAACAGCATCTCCAAAACAGTAACGGTAGAAGCTTTCTGGATGGATCAGACAGAGATCACCAATAATAAATACCGTCAGTTCACCTACTGGGTGCGTGACTCCATCCTCCGGACCAAACTTGGAGAAGAAGGAATCGAGGGTTACGAGTTCTTCAGGACTGACGAGGAGGGTAACGTCCTTGAGCCCAATGTGCTGAACTGGGATGAGAAGATCGACTGGGAAGATGAGAACGTCCTTGCGGTGGCCGAATCAATGTACTATCCGCCCGAAGAGAGATTCAACGGCAACAAGCAGTGGGATACCCGGCTTCTGAATTACTCATATTTCTGGGTTGACTACAAGCAGGCAGCCAAGGCAAGATACAACTACAAGGAAGGGAAGTACGAGGGCACCGTTACTGACCTCGAAGGCAACACCACAGATGTGGTTGACCGCTCCTCCTTCATAATGCATCATGTTGTCAACATCTATCCTGATACGCTCGCATGGATAAGAGACTTTACCTATTCTTTCAATGAGCCTTGGGCCACACTCTACTACTGGCACCCGGGCTATGATGACTATCCTGTTGTTGGTGTATCATGGATTCAGGCACGCGCCTTCAGCGTATGGCGTACCAACTTCATGAATGAGCACCTGCGCGCACAGGGCATAGCTGACGTTCACAACTACCGTCTCCCGCTGGAGACCGAATGGGAATATGCCGCACGCGGCGGACTTGACCTCTCGATGTATCCCTGGGGCGGACCCTATACCCGCAACTACAAGGGCTGCTTCCTTGCAAACTTCAAACCCCTGCGCGGTAACTACATCGACGACGGAGCAGTGTACACCATCAAGGTGGCCTCCTTCGAGCCCAACGAATACGGACTGTTTGATATGGCAGGCAACGTGGCCGAATGGACCTCCTGCGCATACCATCCCTCATCATACGTCTTCACCCATGACCTTAACCCTGATTATGAATACAATGCCCGCCCGGATGATCCTCCGGTGCTCAAACGCAAGGTCATCAGGGGAGGCTCATGGAAGGATATCTCACTCTTCCTGCAGACATCATCAAGGGATTACGAATACCAGGACTCAACAAAATCATTTGTCGGGTTCCGCAATGTCAGAACTTATATTGGAGTAAATAACTAATATCGTTAACCTTAAATATTAATCATATGGGCCTCTCGGAAATTGTTCATACAAGCAAGTGGAAAGCATTCATGGCAAAACTTTACGGCTGGGGTGCCTCCGTCGTGATCATCGGTGCTCTCTTTAAGATCCAGCACTATCCCTTTGCAGGGCTACTTCTCTCTGTGGGTCTGATCACAGAAGCAATCATCTTCTTCTTTTCGGCCTTCGAGCCGCTCAAGGAAGAACCGGACTGGAAACTGGTTTACCCGCAGCTTGACCCGAACTATTCAGGCGAAGAGATCGGATTCGCAGCTGTTGGCGGCGGTGGCGGCTACGGTGGCGGAGCAGGCCTCTCACAGTTCGACAAGATGCTTGCTGACTCAGGCATAACCCCCGATGTGTTTGACAGGCTCAGCTCGGGCCTGAAGAAGCTCACCGAGACCACGAACAACTTCAATGCCATGGGTGACCTGGCAGCCACCACAAATGAGTATGCCACCACTATTAAAAAGGCCAACGAATCGCTTCAGGGCCTCTCCGAATCCGTCAGACACACCGCAAGGTCAATGAATGACGCCAGCACGGTTTACCAGGCTATCGGCGAGTCTTCAAAGACCATCGAAACCGGCGGCAGATCATACCATGAGAAGCTCGAGGCTCTTAATAAGAATCTCTCTGCCCTCAATGCAGCTTATGAATTGCAGCTGCGCGGCGCCAATGATCATGTGAAAAGCACCGAAGTAGTATATAAAGGTATCGAGGGACTTATGAAAGACCTCTCCGGTTCTGCAGACGACACTAAGAAGTATCGCGAACAGGTTGCCAAACTGAACGAAAACCTCAGCTCCCTGAACAATGTTTACGGCAACATGCTCTCAGCAATGAACGTAAAGTAATGTTGAGTTCATCAATATATCTGCTAACTACTAAACTATCCGCAAATGTCTAAGGGAAAAGAGACCCCGCGGCAAAAGATGATCGGGATGATGTATCTCATCCTGACCGCTATGCTCGCTCTTAACGTCTCAAAGGAGGCAGTCGAGGCTTTCAAGAAGGTTGACCTGAGCCTTACCAAGACCACCTCCAACTATATCAAAAAGAATGATATCACCTATGCAGCATTCAGGGCAGCGGCAGAGGAGAATCCTGAAAAGGCGGAAGTCTGGAGGGTGAAGGCCTACGAGGTCAAGGACCGCGCCAATGAACTCTATAACTATATCCAGGATCTGAAGGTTGAAATCATCACCACTGCAGAGGGTCCTGAATCAGAAGCTCTCCTTCCCGACGGCCAGATTGATATCATCAAGGTAAAGAAGATCGACGAGAACAATGTCCCCTCCGAAATACTCATAGGTGCAAACCAGGATGGCAAAGGCAATGACCTCAAGGCCCAGATAGAGGATTTCCGCTCTTACCTTATTGAGATGCTCGAAGGCAAGGATATGTCTGCTGAGCAGTCCATTATGGACATACTGAACACCGATGACCCCATGAACCTTGAAGGTACCGGGACTGAAAACTGGGTGAATGCCAATTTCCAAACCCTGCCTCTCGTAGCAGTGATAACCATCCTCTCCAAGCTGCAGGTTGACGTACGCAACGCCGAGACTGACGCGCTCAACTTCCTCTTTACCCAGATAGACGCCGGCGCATTCAGATTCAACAACATTATTCCGACGGTTACAACCAACACCTCTTACGTAATGCAGGGTAATGAATACGAAGCCAAGGTGTTTGTGGCAGCTACTGATACAACCCAGGACCTCGAGATATTTGTTGGCCCTTATACCTCCAAACCCAATGCTGACGGGACCATGACCTATGAACCGTCAAGCTCGGCCACAAAGATTCCTATAGATGAATCAGGAAGGGGAATCTACAGGGTAAGAGCCGGATCCGTAGGTGAGAAGTCATGGGGAGGCGTCATAAGAATGAAGGCACCGGACGGCAGCGTACGCACCTACAACTTCGATCAGAAGTACTCGGTGGGCATGCCGAACGTGGTTGTCTCTCCAACTGCTATGAACGTTCTCTACCAGGGTATACAGAACCCGCTTGACATATCAGTTCCAGGCGTCGGATCAGACAAGCTTACCGTTCGCATGACAAACGGTGACATTAAGAAAGGCAGGTACAAGGACTACCGTGGCGAATATGTTGCCCAACCCCGTACTGTGGGCCAGAATGCACAGATAATCGTATCAGCCAACATCGACGGCAAGGTACAAACATTCCCCGCCGTGGAGTTCAGGGTAAGAAGACTTCCTGACCCCGAGGCAAGATTCGCCAACATGAAGGAAGGGAACGTGCTCAAGAGCGTCGCCGCTGCACAGCAGGTGGTTACCGCAGTCCTCGAGAACTTCGAGTTCGACCTTACCTACACAGTGACCGGCTTCACCGTCTCTGTCAATGACAAAGGCTTCGAGATCACGGCTGAATCAAACAACAACAGGCTTACCGACAAGCAGAAGAGCCTTATCTCCAACCTGCGCGCCGGACAGAAACTAATTATAGAAAAGATCAAGGCAGTAGGCCCCGACGGTAAAACCAGGGACCTTAACCCTATCATTCTCAAGATTAACTAACAACAGAAGATACAACCATGAGCAGAAGAATTCTGGCAGGCCTAGCAGCCATCCTGTTTGGTACGGGAGCAATGGCCCAGTCGTTCGGCGACATCTACACCAAGCAGATGCCCGATAACCAGAAGGTAAATTATACCTATCTCAATGAATCAGATGTAATCTGGTCAAAGAGACTCTACCGGATAATTGACCTGAGGGAAAAGATGAACCTGAACCTCTACTACCCGTCACTGAGGTACGATGCAGATCAGAACCGCTTCGTATCAGAGATGTCAGACGGCAGGATGAACCTCTCGGGTATCCTTCTCAATGAGATTCTCTCAGGAAAGGTAAGGGCTACCGACGGTGACGCAATGACAGTACCCACAACGTACAACGATATCGCCGCCAAGATGAACCGTGACACCCTGACCATCACAGTCATCAACGCCGAAGGAATGGAAATTGACTCTACAGTCACCAACATGGAAAACCCGGCAGACATCAAACAGCTGATGGTTCTTGAAGAGTGGTTCTTCGACAAGAAACATTCACGCCTTGACGTGCGTATCATCGGCATATGCCCCATCTATATGGGCTATGACCAGATTACCTCGAGACTTGTCAAAAGACGTCTCTTCTGGATAAGATACGAGGATGTGAGACAGGCTCTTGCAACACATGAAGCCTTCAACTCCTTCAATGACGCACAGCGAATTTCCTTCGAGGACCTGATGCTTCAGCGCAGGTTCGACGGATATATCGTAGCAGAATCAAACGTATACGACGACAGGTCAATCAACCAGTACAAGATGGGACCGTCACAGATATTCGAAGCGGAAAGGATCAAAAATGAGATCTTCAATTTCGAACAGGATCTCTGGGAATATTAGGCAGATCATCTACCTCATGCATATCGTAGCGACGGGTCTCAGACCCGTCGCTACGTGCATTATGACCACAATCCTGAATCATTCCACATACCGACGGGTCTCAGGCCCGTCGCTTCGTGCATTATTACAGGTATTTATCTCCGGTCTCCCGGCCGACGTCCTCCAGGTAAAGTTTGATATTCTGCTCCTGCTCGCGGGGGACAATCAGCAGCACATCACCGCTGTCAATGATTATATAGTCATCCAGACCCTGTACAACTGCCACCTTCCCCTCCGGGAGACTGATGATGTTGCCTTCGGAATTGTATGTGAATGCTATCGATTTTAAAACAGCATTGTCATTCCTGTCATGGGCCGAATGCATGTAGAGCGAGCTCCAGGTCCCAAGGTCAGACCATCCGAGGTCAGTACAGATAACATAAACATTGTCAGCTTTCTCCATGATCCCGTAATCGACGGAGATGCTGCTGCACTGTGCATACGCCTTGGTTATGAACTCCTTCTCCGCCGGAGTGCTGAAAAGCTCCTTCCCCTCATTGAAAGTGTGGAAGATGTCCGGCAGATGCCTCACATATGAATCAAGAACAGTGCTTGCTTTCCATATGAAAATTCCGCTGTTCCAGTAAAAATCACCGCTCTCGATAAATTTCTTCGCCAATGCCAGCTGCGGCTTCTCGGTGAAGGCCTTGACCTTGTGTAAACTCTCGTAGCCGCTGACGGTCTTCTGCGTGTATGCCTGAATGTAGCCGTAACCGGTCTCCGGCCGGTCAGGCTTGATGCCCAGAGTGAGCAGGGCATCATTCTCAGAGGCAAACCGGTATGCCTGATTCATCACATTCCTGAACTCATCCTCCTTCGTAATGAGGTGATCAGAAGGAGCAACGGCTATAACTGCATCAGGATTCTCAGAAACAATCCGGAAGACTCCGTAGGCAATACACGGCGCAGTGTTGCGCCTCAACGGCTCGGCCAGTACATGGTCCGCATCAATCCCAAGCTGATTCACAACAGTCTCACTGCTGTCTTCATTGGTAACCACATAAATGTTCTCCGGAGGACAAATTTCACGGAACCGGCGATAGGTCATCTGTATCAGGGTCTCCCCCGTACCGAGGATATCAAGGAACTGCTTGGGCTTTTCCTTCCGGCTGAGTGGCCAGAACCGGCTTCCTATACCCCCGGCCATGATTAGTAAATAACGATTTTTCATAAGCATTCGTGATGACTGTGCACTTCAGCAAATATATAAAAACCTTCCCTAAAAACGGGTGCAGGCTCAGGTCAGGTGAATTATTGCTAAATTTGGGCTGACAATAAACACTTATGTTCAGATTTCTTTCAGGCTTCGGCTCTTACTGTATGTTGATGGGCAAGGTATTCGCCTGGCCCGAGAAACATTCAATATACTACCGCCAGACCGTTAAGGAACTGGTCAGCCTGGGATTGCACTCAATAGGCATCGTCACAATCATCTCATTCTTCATGGGAGCCGTTATCACCCTGCAGACTGCCTACAACACAGAGAATCCCATCTACCCTAACTACCTGATAGGACTTGGCGCCAGGGACTCCATAATTCTCGAGTTCTCTTCTACAATCGTAGCCCTCATCCTCGCCGGCAAAGTCGGCTCCAACATAGCATCCGAGATAGGAACAATGAGGATAACAGAACAGATTGATGCCCTGGAACTTATGGGCGTGAACTCAGCGTCGTACATCATCCTGCCGAAGGTGGTGGCCACGGTTCTGTTCAACCCCTTCCTCACCCTGATCAGTATCATCACCGGTATAATGGGCGGCTGGCTGGTGGGAACCTCGGCCGGAGTCATAACCTCGCAGGATTACATCTACGGGATACAGTATGCATTTATACCATACTATATCACATACTCTCTGATAAAGACCGTCATCTTCGCCTTTATCATCACCACGGTGTCGGCTCACCAGGGATATTTCGTGGAGGGCGGATCACTCGAGGTGGGCCGCGCAAGTACCAAAGCGGTAGTCTACAGCAGTGTAACCCTTCTGCTTTTCAATGTCATCCTCACCCAACTTCTGCTGTCATGATAAGGGCAGAAAACATATCAAAGTCTTTTGGAGACCGCAAAGTACTGAACGACATATCAGCTGTCTTCGAGCCTGGCAAAACCAACCTCATTATCGGCAAGAGCGGATCGGGAAAAACCGTTTTCCTCAAATGCCTGGTAGGCCTTCTCGATGTTGATGAGGGTCAGATATGGTATAACGATATTCTTTTTACCGGCCTTGATTTCAAGGGAAGGAAAGAGATCAGGAAGCAGATGGGAATGCTCTTCCAGGGCAGCGCTCTCTTCGACTCCATGTCAGTAGAGGACAATGTCAGATTCCCTCTTGACATGTTCACCTCAATGTCACCGGAAGAGAAGCTCGAAAGGGTCAACTTCTGCCTTGACAGGGTGAACATCGTCAACTCGAACAGCCTTTTTCCTTCCGAGCTCTCCGGCGGGATGAAAAAGCGTGTGGCCATCGCCAGGGCTATTGTCCTCAAACCCAGGTTCCTCTTCTGCGATGAACCAAACTCAGGCCTGGATCCCAAAACCTCCATTGTCATAGACGAACTGATAAGGGAAATAACGGTTGAGCTGAATATGACCACCATTATAAATACCCACGACATGAACTCGGTGATGGAGAACGGCGAAAAGATCGTCTTCATCGAAGAGGGCGAAAAGTGCTGGGAAGGAAACAAAAATGAAATCCTGCAGTCGGACTGCAGGATTCTCAATGATTTTGTCTTTGCAAATTCGCTGGCAAGACAGCTGAAGGAATCATCAAAATAACAGCTACATCAAGGGAGGAAGCTTCTCCCTCTCCCTGTTGCCGAAGACCAGGTTAAGTCCAAGCCTGGCATGTACCATACTCCAGTTTCCCGGGATCCTGTAATCCTTTCCGTCGTATGTTACACTTGTGAATTTGACCGGCACATTGTCCACGAGTGCAAAAAACTGCATGAACCCGCCCCTGATGGCAAATCCGAATCCCAGGTTGTCATAGCGCCTGTTGGCAGCTGTGTATGCAAGGGTGGTTGAGAAGACGTTTCCGAAATTAAAATTCCCGGAGAGGGTAAGGGCCTGGTGAGCCTGCCTGCCTTCAAACCGTGTCCTTGAGAGCAGCCCGGCCGTGAAGAACTTCACCGGGGTGTAGCTGAAAGCAACAGTCACCGTTGCAGGCAACCGGTAGGTATATGCGGGAGCCGATTTATCCAGCACAGCGACATTCTGAAGCGTATCAAGGGTCCAGTTGAGCAACTCCCCGAAATCGAGACTCTCATCATACACATCCTGCATCGTCAGGCCGTTGAAATCGAAGGTGGTATTGACAGTAATATCCTGACGGTCTCTCTTCCACTTTATGAAACCGAGGTCTGTGACAGCTGCCGAAACGGCCAGTTTATCATTGAATCTGTATTCGGCCCCGAGGTCAATGCCCAGTCCGGGATTGGCCATCGCCTTCAGGTATTCAATAATGTTGCGGTCGTCATCAAAGCGGGCATTATCAAACTCCGCTCCGTGTATGGAACCGTCTTCCTCCGTGATGAAGTTAACGGGTGCGCTGATATTGAGTGCCATATCGGCATTGACGGTGTGGGTATAATCGTCATTTACCGTGAGAGTGACACCCCTGTTGGCCAGGAAGGCTGAAGCCACCCCGGAGAGGACAAGCACACGTGCACCCACCCTCAGTTTTGGTGTAACGTTTTTGGAGGCCCCGATGCCAAACTCATGCCAGATGCTGGCATCTGTCCTAAGCGTTGAAAGATCGATAGACTGGCCGATGAAACCCTCGTTACCCTGAAGGCCGAGTCTCAGCAGGTCACCGGGGAAAACAATATTTGCATCGGCCCGCTCGGTAATGTCAAAGGTAATCCTGAGATCATCCTTCACCGTAAAGGCCAGTCCAAAGAGCCTCACACCTGCCTGCGGCTCCAGAGAATTGTTGTCACCCAGCCCGTTAACGAACTCCTCCAGCCATTCACTCTCCTCGAGGAAGGCAAGAGTGGAATCTGAAATGATTCCTCCGGTGAATAGATTGGAAACACTCAGGAAGTTATTGTCTAACCTGACTGAGATATCAGATATGCCCGGCAGTCCCAGGCAGAACCTTCCTGTTGGCTTCAGGGCGGGATTCAGGGTACTCGCCTGGGGAATATTCATAAAATAGAGAGCCTGGCTCGTCTGGGCATTGCTGGCCACTGCTGCGTTCAGCAGCAGTAATACCAAAAGAATTGTCCTCTTCATATCAGTGGGTTATTTTGTCACGGGAATAAGTTCGTAATTGCATATGTATGTATCATTCTCATTGACAATGAGATTCCATGTACTTTTATTTGTGACCCTGCCTGTATTGAAGAAGGGCCCTGATCTGTGCGGGAATCCGTTTGCCACAGTACCGTTTTTGCCTATCATATGAAGCATTCCTCTTCCGGCATCCCATACGGCTGTTCTCATCTCTCCTGAACCGGTACTGAGGAACCATGGGCCGCGGAGATCTGTTCCTCCCGTGCTGTAGGTCCACAGTCTGCTGCCACTGCTGCCATAGGCCCTGACAATCCCCTGATCAATGGAGACACGGTCTGTCATGTTGTCGTCATCTATGTCAGCGAATCCCGTCCTGTGTGCGGCAGAGAGGCCTGTAACCGTGTCTCTCTCCACGGTGCCGTCGAACCTGAGCCGGACCGTGGCGCCATCAGGAGCAGCAAAGATTATGGCAGGATCACTGCCTCCCGTCAGGCTTGCTCCTGACCCCGTAGCCTTCACCAGGGGCTCCTGGTGTGCCACCCTTATATTGCCCGTGCGATCAAGCACATACATTGCCTGGTCATCAGCTGCAAACAGGTAATCCTTGCCCCTGACCCTATAGAAGGCCACCGGGTCACTCACCTTGCCACGGACAGTAAACAGATTCCAGCCCCTGACAGCTGATCCGGACCGGTCATAGGCATAAATTTTGCGGTCTTCGCCTGCGATAAAGAGCCTGTAATCCTTATTCCTTTCATAGTCAAACACGGCAAGGGTGTTTGATGCGGGTGACCTCATCTTTACGGGGAACTTGTCAACATAGTTGCCGTTGCGGTCAATGAGATGCATATATTCACGTCCCGCGAAGAGCAGCTGGAGCTTGCCGTTTTTGTAATAGTCTATCACGAAGATGTCGCCGGTGATCTTCTCCCTGATGGCAGCCTTCCACAATATCTTACCGGATGAACTGATAAGGTATATGTTGTTGTTCAGGTCCTGGATGAATATCTCGGTTGAGCCGGTGTTGTGATTGGTAAAGAAGAAGGGATTCAGAACCGGTTCTGCCTCCAGTTTCACTTTCCACAGAAGCTTAAGTGCAGAGCTGTCAGCAACAATATCAGCTGCCTGTTCCGCGGCACCGGAAATACCTGCGGTAAGGGCAGTGGCACCAGCAGCAGTCGCTGATAATCCTGATTGTTCACCACCGCGCCCTGACATGGTCTCTCCTGCTTCGTATCTTACTGACAGGCTCGTATATATCATATCATTGCTGGGAGTGAGGCTTATCCCGATCCCGCTGATGCCGGCAAAATCCCTTTCATTCAGGGAGGATGATGTTTCAGGTTTCAGATAATCAGATGCCAGCGACTTCAGTGCCGCGCCGGACGTCCAGAAAAGAAATGAACTCTTCGTAGGCAGTGTCTTCTCCATCTCCCGGAAACCGGGATCATTAATCAGGGTGTTTTCCATGTCGGCTCCCCTCAATACCGTGGCCAGAACTTCAGGGGATGAGGAAAAGATCATGTATGACCGTGCGAAGGTCACCCACTCATCCCCCGCCTTCCCTTTCTCAGCTCCGGACAGAATCGTAGACACGCCGGTGAAAGGCATGCGGTACAGGGTGGCCTCATCACCGTCATCCATGGCAGAAGCAATGAAGTGACTCTCCCTGAGACCCATGGAACGGTACTTGGCTGTCAGTCTCTCACGCAGCACCTTTTCCGCTGACTGACGGTCAGTCATCCTGAAGACACGCACCCTCTCACTGTCGTCAGCGAGGGTTATGACAGCCTCCGTCACCTCCGAACCGGTGTATGGGCTAAGTATCAGGGCGAGGTCTGTGGCATTGACAGAGGCAGGGTCTGTTGCCGTTTCGCCTGCCAGTGATGCTCTGCGCATTACCGTCTTATAGCTGAGAGTGTTTCGGGGAAGCAGTTCATGGACACCGCACTCTGAGGGAACAATGTCACGCAGGCGGTCAGCGCCGGTACCGGCGCCGGCAGTGATGAGAAATCCGCTTATAGAAATACCCTCCTCGGCAACGGCAATATCTCCTCCCCCGGCAATGGCCAGTGATGTTACCGCAGAAATATCTTCAGGGTTAATGAACGGCCTTAAAAATCCGGACAGGTTCCTGAAAAGGATGAATAGATTGTCGGCATCTTTCCCTGCCGCATTCACCACTGCGGAGAATCCCTGTTGGTGACGTATATCTGATCCTGCGCTCCTGTTGTCAATGGCAGCGGTAACAAGACCCTCTGAGGGGGAAATGATCAGGATGCCCGAAGTTAGCGCCAGGTATGCATTCTGCTGACTGACACCTCTTTTCCATGTGACGGTATAAGTCCTGGCGCCGCCCAGATCACGCTTGTCGGTGACGGTCCCGCCAGCCTGGGTTAAAAGGGATGAGAGTTTTCTCGGCGTGAACGAAGGACCGGTGCTCATCACCGCCAGCGGTAACGGACGCCCCTGACCAGCCACATGAAAAGAAATGATCATTCGCCGGTTGCTGATCACCTCCCGCACCCCCCTGCCGCCGGTGACGCTGTCAACGGCCGAGGCTGACTGCACCAGGGATGAAGCCCATTGCATCCCGGCAAGACCGGAAATAATACCGGCCGGATCGGTGACACGCGTCAGTAACTCCGGGAAATCATCAGTCTCCACTATAAAGAAAGCATCGGCAGGAACCGCCTCCCACGGATCCATCACAACAACCTGCTTCTCCTTCCTGATGAACCAGGCTGCCACCATCAGCGCTGCCGCAAAAATCCCTACCAGTATTATGCCCGCCCTCTTCCGCACAATTATCCTTTAAGTTATGGAACATCAAAAATATAAAATATTAATTTGCTCCCTGCACAGAGTTTGACGGACAGGCTGGATGTGCCGACAAACATATAGGTAATGAAGGTATATGGAACACTTTTTGTATTGAAATGCTGTGCTAATTACTTTTTAACGATGAGGAAATATTTATTTCTACTGTTTTTTCTTTTACCGTTGTCTGGCATCCGGGCCCAGACTGTTACCGTTCTGAGCGCAGATGACGGAAAACCTGTCTCCGATGTCGCCGTTTATAACGAAGACCGTACCCAATTCGGCTACACCAACCCGTCAGGAAAGGTTAGTCTGTCAGGCTTCAGGTCCGGACAACCTGTTTTCTTCCAGCATTTTTCTTACGAGAGAGTCTCATTTACTCCGGAGGAGCTTAAGGCGGCAGGTATGGTGGTGAAACTGCTGACCAAGACCTTCGAGGTTGAGGAGTTCATCGTATCCGCAAACCGATGGGAACAGAAATCCGAAGAAGTCCCTAATTACATAAGCGTAGTGGCACAACCGGTTGTCAGGATAATGAATCCACAGACTGCTGCCGACCTCGTGTCACTCGGCGGAGATGTGTTTGTGCAGAAAAGCCAGCTCGGCGGCGGAAGCCCGATGCTCAGGGGCTTCGCCACCAACAGAATACTCATCAATATTGACGGTGTCCGCATGAATAACGCCATCTACCGTGAAGGCAACATACAGAACGTTATCTCCCTGGATCCCAACATCATAGAGCGCACAGAAATCATCTTCGGACCGGGTGCCACCATGTACGGCAGCGATGCCCTTGGCGGCGTGATGGACTTCCATACCAAGAGGGCTCTCTTCTCAACGGGTGATTCCCTGATCCTCAAGGCCGAGGGAATGATGCGCTGGTCCTCAGCTGCAGGTGAGCAGACCTACCATGCTGATATCAACGCCGGGGGCAGAAGAATAGCCTTCCTCTCCTCAGTGACATACTCTGACTTCGGCGACCTGGTCATGGGATCGGTATCACATCCGGAATACCTTCGCAATGAATACCAGCAACGCTTCGACAACAGGGACAGCATCCTGATTAACAAAAACCCCCGCCGCCAGGTGAGCTCGGGATATCGGCAACTCAATACCACAAACAAATTTCGCTTCAAGGCTGGAAAAAACTTCGATATTGACCTGGCTCACCATTACTCACGCATCTCTGATGTGCCCCGCTATGACAGGCTTATCCAGTACAGTAACAGCACACTCAGGTTCGGCGACTGGTACTACGGCCCGCAGGTGTGGATGATGACCAACTCAACCATAAGCTATAACAAAGCCACTGCTCTGTTTGACGAAGCCAGGCTGACGGTTGCCAGGCAGGACTACCGAGAGAGCCGCCACGACAGGAAGATAAACGACGAGAGCCTCAACCAACAGTTTGAAAAGGTTGGAATATGGTCCGCCAACCTCGACTTTGACAGGAAGACGGGGAAAAATGAAAACCTGATTTATTACGGAGCCGAGTACGTCAGGAATAATATCGTCAGTACTGCTGACGTGAAAAATGTTGTCACCGGCGAAACAGAACCTGCCGGATCACGCTACCCGAACGGTGAAAATATTTATAACAATTTCTCTCTGTACGGCGGATATAAAGCCAACCTGAACAAAAAACTTACAGTCAGCACCGGGGCAAGGTTCAACCACGTCAGCCTGAACTCGGTTATTGCGGACAACTCTTTCTACAATTTCCCGTTCACAACTATTGAGTCAGCCAACAGTGCCGTCACCGGCGCCCTTGGTGCGGTCTACAGACCAGACAGGCAAACCGGGCTGACACTGAACCTGTCCACAGGGTTCCGGGCTCCCAATCTCGATGACCTTGGCAAGGTTTTCGAATCGGCCCCGGGAGTGCTGGTTGTGCCAAATCCGGATCTGCGGCCGGAGTACCTCTACAATATCGATCTGGGTGCCTCAAGAGAGTTCGGAAAAATGCTACTGGCAGATGCCTCCCTTTTTTTCTCATATCTTGACAACGCTATGGTACGCCGTGAATTCCTCTTCAACGGCCAGCCCACCTTCATCTACCAGGACGAGGAGAGCCAGGTCTACGCCATGGTCAACGCCGGCTATGCAATTGTCTACGGCACACAACTGAAAGCAGAGCTCCGCCCGCTGTCATTCATCAGGATCAAGTCATCACTGACCATTACAGGCGGTCACGACAATGAGGATGAGCCGCTGCGGCACGTTCCGCCTCTTTTCGGAGCAACTCACATGATATTCGAGCGCTCACAGCTGAAGGCTGATATCTATGCTCTGTACAATGGCAGGATAACATATGAAAATCTGGCACTCAGCGAGAGGGACAAGGCATATATGTATGCAGAGGATGAGGATGGCAATCCCTGGTCACCGGGTTGGTTCACGCTGAACTTCAAGGCCTCGTATAATGTAAGCAACAGGCTTGACCTGACAGCCGGGGTGGAAAACATCCTTGATCTCAGGTACAGGCCATACTCCTCAGGCATCGCCTCACCAGGAAGAAACTTCATCATCTCGGCAAGAATCCGGATCTGAACCAAATTTCCGGGAAATCCCGAGGGTCGTAGACCCTCAGGAATTGTAGTACAAAATATCCATGAGACCCCCGAGGGTCGTAGACCCTCAGGAATTGTAGTACAAAATCCCCATGAGACCCCCGAGGGTCGTAGANNGTAGACCCTCAGGAATTGTAACAGGCAGCACGTTCCCCACCCCCCCGGCCAAACATCTTTGGATTTCCGAAATGATTGCGTAATTTTCTACCCTATTTGGTTAATCCGAGGGTAATGAACAATGGCTTCACTCTTTCTGAACTGAGCAGCAAGAAGGACATCAGGGATTTTCATGAACTTCCTGCCGTCATAAACAAAAACGACGTCAACTGGGTGAAGCCCCTGGTCAAAGACATCGAATCAGTTTTCAACCCCTCTGTAAACCCCCTCTTCCGGACCGGTGAAGCAGTCAGGTGGCTCCTGCGGGACAGCACCGGGGCCACGGTGGGAAGGGTCGCAGCCTTCTACAGCAGGAAAATTGCCAGTACAAACGGCAGCGCCACAGGCAGAATGGGCTTTTTCGAATGCATCAACAACCCGGAGGCGGCAAAGATGCTGTTCGATGCCTGCCGCGACTGGCTGGCAGACAAAGGCATGACAGTCATGGAGGGCCCCGTGAACTTCGGGGAACGAGACCGCTGGTGGGGACTGCTTGTCGACGGCTTCCTCCCTCCCAACTACTGCATGACCTACAATCCCCCTTATTACAGGGAACTCTTTGAGGGATACGGTTTCAGAAACTACTTCGAGCAGTATACCTACCACATACCCGTGGATGACAGCCGCATGAGCAACGTTATCAGGGAAAAGGCGGAACGGATATTCACTAACCCCGACTATACCTTCAGGTACATGACCCGGGCAGAAATGCGCGATATAGCCCGAAACTTCATGATCGTATACAACAAGGGATGGGCCCGGTTCCCCGGGGTGAAGACAATCAGCGAGGGTCACGCCAGGCTGGTCCTCAAGAGCATCAGGCCCGTAATGGATGAGAAGCTTCTCTGGTTCGGGTTCTACAGGGATGAACCGATCTGTTTCTTTATCATGCTCCCCGAGGTGAACCAGATTGTCAGACATCTGAACGGCAAGATGAACCATGTGGGCAGGCTGAAATTCATATGGTACAGGTATGTCATGAACAGACTCACAAAGGCATTCGGTCTGATCTTCGGTATCGTGCCGGAGCATCAGCGCAAAGGGGTGGAGGGGGCCCTGATCATGTCATTTGCAAAGCTGGCGCTATCGGACAGATTCCCTTATAAAGAACTTGAATTCAACTGGATAGGAGATTTCAATCCATCTATGATGCACCTCCTCGACCAGATCGGAGCGAAGATTATAAAAACACATATTACCTACCGGTATCAGTTTGACAGGAGCGCACCCTTCGAGAGGGCCCCGGTGGTAAATATCTGATTTTGCACGGACAGGTATCGCCTGTGGTTAACATACACGCCGGCCGGACAGGTCTCCGGGCAAAGAATCTCTGATCCCCCGCCGTTTCAAAAAGGCCTGTATCCGATGATCTCCCTGACCTCGCGAATCGTCCTGGAAGCGCTGACCCTAGCCTTTTCCGCACCCTGATTCACAACCCTCCCAAGGTAAGCCGGGTCATTAAGGATCTCATTGATGCGTACCCTGATGGGGTCAGTAACCTTGATTATGTCCTCGGCAAGCAGCTTCTTCAGGTCGCCATATCTTATCTGGCAGCTGGCGTGTTGCTCACGGAAATATGTCACTGTGGATGGTTCAGACACAACCTCCATGATTGTAAAGAGATTCTTCACAGGCTCAGAAGGCTCTGAATCGGGCTTCTCCGGACCGGCATCGGTCACTGCCCTCATTACCTTCTTGCGTATCTCCGCCGGGGTGTCTGCAAGGAAGATGCCGTTGCCCTCACTCTTGCCCATCTTGCCCGAACCGTCAAGTCCCGGAATCTTGATAAGCTGTTTCCCGAAGTTGTAGGCGTCAGGTTCCGGGAAGTACTCCACCCCGTACATGGTATTGAATCGCCGCGCAAAACGGCGCGTCATCTCCAGGTGCTGCTCCTGATCCTTCCCGACAGGGACCTTATGAGCCCTGTGAATGATTATATCAGCAGCCATAAGTACCGGATAAGTAAGCAGTCCCGCATTGATGTTGTCAGGATGTTTGCGGATCTTCTCCTTGAAGGAGGCAGTACGCTCAAGCTCACCTGTATACGCTATCATATTAAGCAGCAAATAAAGCTCCGTCACTTCAGGCACATCACTCTGCACATAAACTGTGGCCTTCTCCGGATCAATACCGGCAGCCAGGTACTCAGCCAGCACCTGCCTTATATTGCTGTGAATATCGTCAGGATGAGGGTGAGTTGTAAGTGAATGATAATCTGCCACAAAGAAAAAACAGTTATTCTCGTCCTGCATCCTGAGGAAGTTTTTCAGAGCTCCGAAATAATTACCCAGGTGGAGGTTTCCAGTTGACCGTATGCCGCTTACTACCGTATCCATCAATTAATATTTGCAGCGACAAAAATAGGGATAAATAACGAATTTGCTCCCGCCCTGCCCGCTTTCCGCCACGGACGCCCGCCGAAGGAAAGGTCTGTATCACCCGCCAGGCGCAATCCCCGACTGATTTCCCGGCATATTCCCGCCGGATACCTCTACAATAGAACAATCATCATCACTCGCTCCGGATCCTGATCCCGCACTCATACTCACTCCCACACTCATTCTCCCCCTCACCCTTACTCTCATTCTCACTCTCACTCTTGTCCTTCCCCTGCCACATTTTTTCGTATTTTTGCCGTGAAAATAATCCGAAATGGAATCGACACGGCAGAAGAAAGTTGCACGGCTGGTGCAGAAGGAGCTGGCAGAGCTGATCATGCATCACGGTGCAGAGCTGGCTCACGGAAAGATGATCTCCGTGACAACGGTACGAGTCAGTCCTGACCTCTCACTTGCAAAGGCATGGGTAAGCATCTTCCCTTCCGAAGGAGCAGAGGCTGCCCTGGAATTGCTGCGCTCCAGCGTCCCCAGGCTGAGATATGAGCTGGGGCAGAAGGTCCGCAACCAGCTCCGGATAGTACCGGAGATAGCCTTCTTCATTGACGACAGCAACGACTATATTGATAACATCACCAACCTTCTCAAGGAATAGCTGCAATGCATTATGACCCCATCAAGGAGCTCCTTGGAAGGCTTTTCAACAGGCATCCCCTGCTGAGAAGGCTCTTTTACCGGCTTCTGGATATCCTGCTCCTGCGGTCGTGGCACGTCAGAAAGACCCTCAGGAGGATCGGCCCGTCGCTGCCGCCGAAGGCAAAGATCCTTGATGCAGGAATGGGATTCGGTCAGTACTCCTGGTGGATGGCAAGGCGGTTCCGGTCATGGAAGATCACCGCGGCCGATATAAAAAGCGAACAGGTGACCGACTGCAACAATTTCTTCCGCAAGACCGGAGTGGCAGACCGGGTGAAGGCCCTGGAAGCGGACCTTGTAACCTGGAACAGCGGAGATCAATATGACCTTATCCTCTGCGTTGACGTGATGGAGCATATAGAGGAAGACCGCACCGTCTTCAGCAACTTCCGGAGCATGACAGCCACAGACGGATACCTCGTGATCTCAACCCCATCAGACCAGGGCGGATCAGATGTCCATTCAGACGGCGACACCTCCTTTATCGGGGAGCATGTACGTGACGGCTACGGCATTGAGGATATAACAGAAAAACTCAAGACTGCCGGTTATGGAGAGGTAACCGCATACTACACTTACGGCATCCCCGGCAGCAGGGCCTGGCGGCTCTCCATGAAATATCCCGTCATGATGCTCTCGGCATCGAAACTCTTCTTTATTCTCCTCCCTTTCTACTATCTTGCTGTTATGCCTTTCGTGCTGGTGTTCAACATAGATGACCTGTACGGAACTCACGAAAAAGGAACCGGTCTGCTCGTCATTGCCCGGGCCACTCTATGAAGCTGTCGCTCTACATAGCAAAAAGATACCTCTTCGCGAAAAAATCGCGCAATGCAATCAATGTAATCTCGGCAATATCAGTGGCAGGAGTGACTGTGGGCACGATGGCCCTCATCACAATACTCTCGGTCTTCAACGGACTCGAGACAATGGTGAAAAGCATCTTCAGCACATCCGATCCGCAGATAAAGATAGCCCCCGTCATAGGAAAGGTATTCACTCCTGACAGCCTGATGCTCCGTCGCCTGTCAGAAACGGACGGCGTTGAGCTTTACGCGCTTACGCTCGAGGAAAACGCCCTCCTCCGCTTTGAGGAGCAGCAGTACATTGCAACCGTCAAGGGAGTCTCCCCAAACTATGCCGATGTTACTGACCTTGACACCGCGATGTGGGACGGCGACTTCATACTGCAGGGTGAAAACGGCAGGCCTTATGCCGTCGCCGGCCTCGGCGTGGCAAATTACCTCGGGATGAGGCTTAACTTCGTTTCGCCGCTGGCGATATATATTCCTGACAGGAAGGCGCGTATCAGTGGAACCCCCGACAGTGAATTCACCCGGAAGTACATCTACATGTCAGGAATCTTTGCGGTTGAACAGGAGTTCGACTCGAAATATGTCTTCCTGCCACTTGATTTTGCCCGGGAACTGCTAGATTACCGTGATGAGGTCAGCTCCATCGAGATACGGATGAAGCCCGGAGCCGACGAGAAGAAGACCCAGAACGCCATCAGGGAGGTTATGGGTAATGAATTCACGGTACAGAACAGGTACGAGCAGCAGGAGATGTTCTACAAGGTGATGAAAGCCGAGCGGCTGGCTATATTCGTGATACTTACATTCATCCTGGTCATTGCATCGTTCAACATCATCGGTTCACTGACCATGTTAATAATTGAAAAAGAGAGAGATATCAATATTCTGCGGAGCCTCGGGGCCGATAACAGCCTGATAAAACGCATCTTCATCTACGAGGGCTGGATGATCTCATTCATCGGAACGGTGCTGGGCCTGCTGCTTGGATTCATGCTCTGTGCCGCACAACAGCACTTCGGCATCGTCAAGCTGGCCGGTGAATCGCTGCTCATCGATGCCTATCCCGTCAGGATGCACCTGGCCGATTTCTTTATAGTGGCAGCCACTGTGCTGGCGATAGGCTATGCTGCAGCATGGTACCCGGTTCACTATCTCTCGCGAAGGCACCTCAGGGAAAACAGCAGGGAAAACAAATGAGGAAAATATATGTAACAGGCATCGCCGCAATACTGTTTCTGACAGCATCGTGCGGGAACTCCGGCGACGGCAAGCCGGGCAGGAAAATGCGTATCCCCGACAATGAGCTTGTCGAGATTCTTACTGACACCTACCTTACCGCCAGCATGCTAGATCTCTACTCGATGAGGGATACATGGGCACAGCGCGATTCGATCCTTAACTATATCGATGTCATTGAGAGTCATGGTTTTACCCGTGAGCAGTTCGAAGCCACGATGCGATATTACTTTACCGGGAAACCCCGAAAACTCTCGAGGATCTATGACAGAGTCACCGGAAACCTGCTTGAGTTGGAGACGCTGGTGATCACGGAAAACAAGCCCATCGAGGACCTCGAGGAAAACCTGTGGAATGGCAAACCCAGTTACAGCTTCCCGGAAGAATTCACAAGGGATCCTCTCTGGTTTGACATACCCCTGGACAGACCCGGGGAATACGTACTCAGCGCTGACATCCGGATCTTCGAAGATGACAAGAGTCTCAATCCGAGGGTGACTGTATACTTCAGCTACCCCGACAGCTCAGGAGAAGAGAAACGCGAATACTGGGAAGAGGTGCGCCTGGAAAAAGACGGCCAGTTCAGGAAGATACAGATACGTAATTCTATCGATTCGATACCCGGTGTCAGGCTGAGAGGATGGATCATGAACCATGACAATCAGCCGGGCAGATGGGAGAAGCATGCCCGCATTGCCAACATCAGCATTGCATATATCAGGGGCGTAGATCCGGAGTGACGATGAGGAGAATTTCGGCACAGTATATCTTCACAATGGCCGGCCGGCTGCTCAGAAGAGGTGTTGTCACCGTTGCCGCTGACGGCACGGTAACAGCGGTTGAAGATACAGGCGGTAACCTTACCGAGAGTGCAGGCACAGAGTTTTACAACGGCATCATTATTCCCGGGCTGATTAACTGTCACGCCCACCTCGAGCTGTCACATATGCGGGGAGTTATCCATGGCGGTGGCGGACTGGGTGAGTTCGTTGAAGCTGTGCGCACCAAGCGCGAAGCCTCACAGGAAGAGGTGATGGCCGCTGCCGCAAAAGCCGACAAAGAGATGTATGCAGAAGGCATTGCCGCCTGCGGTGACATCAGCAATAACTCCCTCACTGCAGAAATCAAGCGCCAAAGTGCCATCAGGTATCTCACCTTCGCAGAGGTCTTCGGGACGGACCCCTCAGTGGCCGATACCCGCATGAGCAACGCCATGAAGGTTATGAATGTACTGTCTGCATCAAACCTGCCGGTTCATATAACACCCCATTCACTCTATTCCATCTCACCTGCACTCTGGAAGATGATAGAGGAGCAGATAAGGCCTGACTCCGTTATTTCAGTTCATTTCCTTGAATCGGACGATGAGAGGAAGATGACCTCCCTCCACGCGGAAAGAGCCCTGGAGCTCTCACGCCTGGCAGCACACATACTGCTTGTGCACAACACAGTGATAACACCCGATGAAGCCTCTGCTGTTGCTTCGGCCGGGAATACCTGGTTCTGCCTCTGTCCCTCATCCAATATGCATATCTCGGGCATAATGCCGCCGGCAGCCATGCTCCGCGAAATAACGGACAGGATCGTTGCTGGCACCGACAGCCTGGCATCCACAACCAGCCTGAGCATGATCAGCGAGCTGAGACTGCTGCAGGTCGCCGCACCTCATATACCGCTGGAGGAGCTTATCCGCTGGGGTACTCTCAACGGCGCCCGGGCTCTTAAGATGGATAACACCCTCGGGTCAATCGAACCGGGAAAGAAGCCCGGACTCCTGCTGATAGAACCTGTTGACCTGGTGAATATGCGCCTGCTGCCCGAAAGCCGCGTAAGCAGATTATTGTAAATTTGTGGCCTGAACCTGAATATGCAATGTCCACCTTCCTTTTTGACAGCATCGTTTTCGGGCCGGTGAGCAGCCGCAGGCTGGGAGTATCACTCGGCATCAACCTGCTTCCAGTAAGCCATAAGGTATGCTCTTTCAACTGCATATACTGCGAGTGCGGATGGACTCATGGCAAAGAGGTCAGAAAGGAAGCCCTCCCATCCCGTTCTGAGGTTTATGAAGCCCTGAGAAAAAAACTCATTGAAATGAAAGAACAGGGCAAGGCGCCCGATGTGATCACTTACGCCGGTAACGGGGAGCCGACTCTTCATCCCGATTTCGCCCGGATAATAGACGACTCCATCGCTCTGCGAAATGAGTTCTTCCCTGAAGCCAGAATATCCGTACTCTCAAACGGCTCCATGCTGTACCGCAAGAATGTCCGCGATGCCCTGAAAAAGGTAGAGATGAATGTCCTTAAGCTCGACTCGGCCCTGCCCGGCACCGTCCGGCAGATCAATCAGCCTCATGCAGAGGCAGACCTGGACCGGTTTGAAAAATATGTAAGCAAATTTGATGGCAGCTTCATCATCCAGACTCTTTTTGTGAAGGGCGAGTGCGACGGACGTCCGGTTGACAACACCACGGAAGAGGAGATAACCGCATGGCTCAGCGCACTGCAGAGGCTGCGGCCACGCCAGGTAATGATCTACACAATCCACCGCGACACCCCGCTGGGAAACAGCCTCCGCAAAGTTCCCGTAAGTGAGCTGAATGCTATAGCCCGGAAAGTGAATGAGATAGGCATCCCCACCTCTGTCTCCGGTTAGAAGCCATGAATGGCATGACTGTCCTGGTAAGCCCTCTGAACTGGGGATTCGGCCATGCCGGCCGCATGATACCTGTAGCGCTGGAGCTGAAAAGGCGGGGCTGCGAGGTCATTTTTGCCGGTGATGTCTCCCTGTTTGAGATGGCCGGAAGGGAACTGCCCGGGATAAGGCTTGTTGAAATCCCCGGGCTCAGGATAAGATACTCGCGCCGCCTTCCTCAGTACATCTGCATCTTCCTGCAACTGCCTCGAATCATTGCCTCCGCCTTCGCGGAACACAGGTCTCTGCGGCGACTGGTGAAGGAGATGAATCCGTCACTTATCATCTCTGACAACCGGTTCGGCTTTTACCACCGTAAGGTATATTCCGTATACGTCACCCACCAGTTACGGATTCCTTTTCCCGTGCTCCTTCGGTTCATGGAGCCTCTGGCGGCATGGCTGCACCGGATGATCATAGACAGGTATGACCTCTGTCTCGTCCCTGACTTCCCCGGTGACAGGAATCTCTCTGGCAGGCTGTCTCACGAAGTATGGCTGCCGCAAAACATGATCTACATGGGGCCGCTCTCGAGGTTTGACAGCTACTATGAATATGAAGATGCAGTGGGCGTGACCGGGAATCCATATGTCTGCCTGATCCTCTCCGGTCCGGAGCCGCAGCGGACTATGCTGCTGGAGAAAGCCTCCGAAGCCATGCATAGTATTAAATCAGTGATACTTAGTACTGATGCGGTGCCGCACAACTTCACGGAGGCACACCCTGAAATCACTTTTATCACAGCCCCTGACAGGGCGACAATGCGCCGGATCATTGCCTCATCCTCCCTGGTCATCACCAGGGCAGGATACACCTCAGTCATGGAGCTCTTTCTGATGGGCAGGGGAGCAGTAATCATCCCCACACCAGGCCAGACAGAACAGGAATACCTCGGCATGCACCTGAACGGAAAGTACGGCTTCAACACCCTTCAGCAGGGAGAGCTGGAACTGTTGCCGGGAATTGTATCAGGCATCGCAGAATTCGCCGCTGCCGCTTCAGACGCGGACATCAGCTTCGCGAAGGCGTTGTTTGAAAAAGCAATTGACTGCTTACTTGAGCAAAAAAAGAAGTGATACTCCCATAACCGCTGCTCCGGCAAATAATCCCGACCAAACCTCAGCCGGTGAGTGATCTTCGAGATAAATTCTTGATGACATCACGGCCCCGCCTGCCAGTACTACTGCAAACAGCTGCCACACCATGCTGATGTGATAGAGAGCTATCATGAAAACAACCAGTACCAACAGTCCCCCGAACCCGATGGCGTGCATTGATATATGGTATCTGACGGTTATGACCAGAGTGACAAGTGTTACAACTGCAATGGATACAAGATATGCCCTGAACAGGTTGGGGACCTGCATCCTGAGCAGGACGAATGCTGTCAGGCTGTACATCAGGAGCGCAAAAGTCAGCAGCAGCACTCTCTCGTTGCGGCCGCGGGCCCGCAGGCTGGCAATGGCGCTCCTGGCATAGAGGACTATCGCAAGCGCTATGGGCAACAACACGTTGTTGGCCGTGACCAGAACAAGTATCATCCTCTTTACCGAAAGCGGTATGAATGAAAGCAACGTGGAAGAACTGTATATTATCAGCAACCCGTACAACGGGATGAAGAGCGGGTGAAATACAACCGAGAGGATCTCCGCCGCCCTTTTCATGCGTGTGCCGGCATCTGCATTCATTTTATCTCCTTCCTCATCCTTGCAACCGGTATGTTAAGCTGTTCCCTGTACTTGGCCACCGTCCGGCGGGCAATCTGGTAACCTTTTTCCTGCAGTATCTCTGTCAGCTTCTCGTCCGTCAGCGGCCTGCGTTTGTCCTCATTGTTCAGGCATTCCTGCAGTATACGCTTGATCTCACGCGTGGAAACCTCGTCTCCGGCGTCAGTCTGCATACCCTCTGAAAAGAAAAACTTTAGGGGATAGATGCCGAAATGGGTCTGTATGTATTTGCTGTTTGCCACCCGCGAAACTGTGGAGATGTCAAGACCGGTCATCTCGGCCACATCCTTCAGAATCATGGGTTTCAGCTTTGTGTCATCACCCTCCACAAAGTATTCCTTCTGGTACTCCAGTATTGCGTTCATCGTAAGCAGCAGCGTGTTCTGCCTCTGCCGCATGGCATCAATGAACCACCTCGCCGCATCAAGTTTCTGCTTGACAAACATGACGGCATCCTTATTCTGCTTCCCGGCTTTCCTGTCGCGCGAGTAGGATTCAAGCATCTCACTGTAACCCCTGCTGACCTTCAGCTCCGGGATGTTCCTGTTGTTCAGGCTGAGCTCCAGTCCGCCGTCAGACTCCTCGAGGATGAAATCGGGAATGATGTGCTGGGCCGACTTTGTGTACGGATCGTTGAAACTGCCGCCCGGCTTGGGATTGAGCTTAAGAACCTCATCAATGACCGCCTTCATCTCCTCCTCACTCTTGCCCAGTCTGGACATGATCTTTTCATAGTGTCTCCTTGAGAACTCTTCGAAAAAGTCAGTCAATACCGTCTTAGTGAGAGCCACGGAGGGGTGAGACTGATCCTTTCTCTCTATCTGCAGCAGCAGGCACTCGCGCAGGTCACGGGCACCGACGCCTGCCGGCTCCAGGTCCTGAATTATCTGCAGAACTGCATTGAGTTCTTCGGCTGTTGTGGTGATATTCTGCAGGAATGCCAGGTCATCAACCATGTTTTCCACCTCGCGGCGAAGGTAACCGTCATCATCTATGTTACCTATTATATATTCACCCAGGATCTCCTCGCGCTCCGTATCTACGCGCATGTTGAACTGCTGGATCAGGTTCTCGTGAAAAGATGCTCCTGAGGCATAGGGTATCTCATCGCGGCGCTCATCATCCTTTGAGGTGTTGTTAATCTGAAGCCGGTAGTCCGGTATATCTTCATCATTCAGGTAGTCATCAAGAGCGAACTCTTCCTGTTCACGTTCAGCCTGCTCCTCGTCTACATCATCATTTTCTTCATCCGGTATTTCATCCTCCTCCGGGCCCTCCTCAAGAGCGGGATTCTCTTCCAGTTCCTTCTTGATCCGCTGCTCCAACTGCATGGCAGGCACCTCCAGCAGCTTGATCATCTGGATCTGCTGCGGAGAAAGCTTCTGAAGCAGCTTTTGTTGCAGTTTCTGGTCGAGCATAACGCTTTCAGTTCTGTCTGTTAAAACTCAGCGTTCCGCGGAGTACGCGGGAACGGAATCACATCGCGAATATTTGACATGCCGGTCATGAAGAGAATGAGCCTCTCGAAGCCCAGACCGAAGCCCGAATGCGGAACCGTGCCGAATCTTCGTGTATCGAGATACCACCAGAGATCCTTCAACGGCAGGTTAAGCTCCTCAATCCTTCGCGTCAGCTTATCCATCTCCTCCTCCCTCTGTGAGCCGCCAATAATCTCACCGATACCAGGGAAGAGAACATCCATCGCCCTCACCGTCTTGCCGTCGTCATTCTGCTTCATGTAAAAGGCCTTGATGCTCATGGGGTAATCAGTCAGTATGACCGGCCTTTTGAAGTGCGTCTCCACGAGGTAACGCTCATGCTCCGCCTGCAGGTCACGACCCCAGCCCACGGCATATTCCCACTTGCGGCCGGAAGCTTCAAGGATCTTTATGGCTTCGGTGTAGGTCAGCCTCTCATAACGGTTGGCCAGCACAAACTCAAGCCTCTCTATGAGCGCATTGTCAATCATCTTGTTCAGGAACTCAAGATCCTCACGGCAGTTGTCGAGCGCATATCTGATGAGATATTTAGTAAAATCCTCACCCAGGTCCATGTTGTCAGTGATGTCCCAGAAAGCCATCTCCGGTTCTATCATCCAGAACTCAGCGAGGTGTCTCGGGGTGTTTGAGTTCTCGGCACGAAAGGTAGGACCAAATGTATATATCTCTCCCAGTGCTAGCGCTCCGAGCTCACCCTCGAGCTGGCCGGAGACGGTCAGATTTGTGGCCTTGCCGAAGAAATCACGGTCAAAATCAATATTCCCCTCTTTTGTGCGGGGGAGGTTCTCAAGATCAAGAGTGGTCACATGGAACATCTCACCTGCACCCTCGGCATCGCTGCCGGTGATGATCGGTGTATGCAGGTAAAAAAAACCCCTGTCATTGAAGTATTTATGCACGGCAAAGGCCATGGCGTGGCGGATACGCATCACCGCCCCGAAGGTGTTGGTCCGGAAACGGAGATGGGCTATCTCCCGGAGAAATTCCATCGAATGGCCCTTCTTCTGAAGAGGATATGTCTCAGGATCGCACTTGCCGTAGAGTATTATATCCGAAGCGCTGATCTCCACGCTCTGCCCCTTCCCCTGCGACTGCAGCAGGGTGCCTGTTACGGCCAGGCTGGCGCCGGTAGTGATATCCTTCAGTAACTCTGCCGGGAAAGCATTGATGTCAATGACTACCTGTATGTTGTTTATGGTTGAACCGTCGTTTAGAGCTACAAACGCCACATTCTTTATCTCTCTCTTTGTCCTTACCCAGCCCTTGACAAGCACGTTCTCACCGGTGGCATTGCCGGCAAGCAGTTCCTTTACTCTTCTCCTCTTCATAAATGGTCATAGCATTGTAAAGGCAAAAATAGCATTTTGTTGCTCTCGGCCGAAAGATCAGCCGGCAAATGGCACTGTTTTTGTGCATAAACGCAATTTTTCACAATGTGCCGGCGTTTCTCTTAGGAAATATGCCCTCTTGAATTTGTCGGGTAAAAAGAGTAATTTTACTATTCTAACTGAAAACGTGTACATTATGGAAGTCGACAGCAAGATCATTGTGGTTCCGTGGGATTTCACGCCGGTGACTGAACATGCATTGCAGCACGCGATAAAGATATCGCGCCAGACGCGTAATGATATCTGCCTGCTTCATGTGGTGGAGAAGATCACCACTGACGGAGGAATGAAAGCCAAACAGGCAGCCATGGAAAACAGGGGGGCAGAGGTTGAGCGCAACTTCGGGATTAAGGTTAAGACCCATGTTGCAAGGGGTACAATCTTCAAGCAAATCCCTGAATTTGTCAATGACCGCAAGGCCTCGCTGGTAGTCATGGGGACACATGGCATCAGCGGCATGCAGAAACTGACAGGCAGCTGGGCCCTGAAAGTAATAGCAAAATCAAAAGTGCCTTATATAGTTGTTCAGGCCCCGCCCAACGACAATGAAAGATACCATGACATCGTGTTTCCGGTCGATTTCCGGTCAGAAGAGAAGGAAAAACTCTCTATGGCCATTTTCATGGGAAAATATTTCGACTCCAAGATTCATATCATAAAGGCCGTGCGCAAGGACGACTCGCTGGCGAAAAAGACCAATCTCAACCTCAACTTTACGGTGAGGATGCTCATTCAGAACAATATCGAGTATGAGATACGTGAGGAACCGGCTGACAAGCTGGGTGAGCGCACTCTGGAGATTGCACAGGAGATGAAGGCAGACCTGTTGCTCATCATGACCACAAAGGATATCACCTTTGCCGACTACGTCTGGGGTGCGAAAGAACAATACATCATCGCCAACAGTTCAAAGATTCCTGTCTGCTGCGTGAATCCATCCTCCGCCTTTGCGAACATCGGACAATTCATGTACGGTTAGAACCCGGGATTGGCGATTTGAGATTTGAGATTTAAATGAATCATAACGATCAATTCGCAGACCATCGTTAATCGTAACCCGCAAATCACAATTCCCAACTCGCAACTCGCAAATCGACAACCCCAAATCGCAACTCGCAACTCGCAAATCGCAAATCGCAAATCAACAACCCCAACTCGCAAATCGCAAATCGACAATCCCAAATGTCCATTGTTGTCAGCAACGTCACCAAGAACTATGGGTCTCAGAAGGCCCTGGACGATGTCTCCTTTTCCATCCCGGCAGGAGAGATAGTGGGATTCATCGGTCCCAACGGGGCTGGCAAGTCGACGATGCTGAAGATCATCACCGGTTTCTTTCCGGCCGACTCCGGTCAGGTGACTGTTTGCGGGCTGCCCGCCGGTCCATCCGCCAGGGAGATGAGGCGTTTTATCGGTTACCTTCCTGAAAACAACCCGATCTATCTTGACATGTATGTAAGGGAGTACCTTGGTTACGTGGCAGATATCTATTCACTTGGCAGGAAGAGCCGCGAGGCGGTTGACTCGGTGATTGAGCGTACCGGCCTGGTTCCCGAGCAGGGAAAAAAGATAGGAGCTCTTTCGAAGGGTTACCGGCAGCGGGTGGGACTGGCACAGGCGCTGATCCACGACCCGCAGGTGCTGATACTCGACGAAGCAACCACCGGCCTCGATCCGAACCAGATAGTTGACATCCGCAATCTCATATCCGAGGCCGGCAAGGAAAAGACTGTAATGCTTTCAACGCATATCATGCAGGAGGTGGAGGCAATCTGCAGCCGTGTGATCATAATTGACCACGGCCATATCGTTGCCGACGGTCCCATTGATCAGATCTCCTCTCTCGCCGGCGCCCGGCTGGAGGAGACGTTCAGGCAGCTCACCGGGAAATAATCATTGGTGGAAATTCCCCGGAGGGGATAGAGAATTGCAGATGTGCGAATTGCGATTGGCCACAAGAATTGTAACAGGCACACGGCCACCCGTCCCCTACTGCCTCTCCAGCCACCTCGAGAGGAAAAGATCATAAACTGAATAGTACCTCCCGCTGCTGTCACTCTCCTCGTAAATCATCTCCTTATCCAGCAGGGCATCAAGCGCTCTCTTTGATCCCGCGGGCGTTCCCAGGGAATGTTTGCCAAGGAATTCTCCCGACTGGGGTTTATATACCTTCCCCTCCTTCGCTATAGCCATGAGGAGTTGCCACTGATTTGATGTAAGCAGGTGGCGGTACTGGAGAAAAGTCTTTTCCTGCTCATCCAGAATTTCACTGCACACCGCTTTGACAAACTGAATATCAATTTCTTTCGCACCTGTGCTAAAAAGGGTATTACAAACAGACTGGGTATAGTATGTGTGCCTTCTGGTCCAGTCAAGGACAAAGCTGATCGCTTCCGGAGATATCTTTCTCTTGCTTTCTGCAAACTTCTCCCCGATAAACCGGCTGTAATTATCATCGGAGATGGCTGACAGGCTCATGATTCTGGTACTTGCAAAAAAAGGTCTCTTTGAGTCGTGGAAAATCTCATGCATCATATGCCTGTTGCTGCCGCTGAATATGAAATGAATATTTTTCAGCGGTTGAATCATCGTCCTTAGAATGGCCTCGGCATTACCCTCCTCGTATGATGCAATCGACTGGAATTCGTCGAAGGCGAGGTAAATTTCTGTTCCAAGCTCATCAAGAAAATTCAGCAGTGCAGAAAGCGTAACTTCATATTCCGAGGCAGAAGAATATTCAAACCTCACCCCTGGCGCACCGGTAAGAGGATCGTAAGTAATAACCGGCCGTAATCCTTTCAGGAACGTAAGAAAACGATTCCCTGTTCTTTTCTTCCGTGGCAGCACATTCATTGAAACTGTTGCTAGCTGACGCGTAAGATCCCTGATGTTCCTTGTGGGATATAGATCAACATAGAGACAAATCGATTGATTCTCTTTTAGTATCTCTTCAAAAACATGAAATATTAATGCAGTTTTCCCCATTCTCCGAAGGGAAATCAGCGTTGTATTCAATCCTCCCGTGAGATTCTTTACAAGTCTCTCTGATTCTGTCTCTCTGTCGCAAAATAGCTTGCTTCCATGATATCCGACTACCGGAAACGGATTTTTTGAAATCATGACAAATCGTTTTACAATTCAAATATACACATTTTTTTAACATGTTGTATCATACATATTGTATTATACATAATGTATGTTATTATTCCCGACCTGCTGCCATGCTTAATGGCCTGCGGCCATCCTCACACATGCCCGGCAATGGCCACCTCGTAGAGGTGGAAAAATTGTATAACCCTGTCACCCAACGATCCCCCGCCCGGGGCGGGCGAGTGGGGTCCACATTCTACAATTAGAATACGGCCATCGTTGGGCATGTATATATCAATCCTTCAACTTCTTATGACAATTCGCAAATCACAAATCGCAATTCGCAAATTTTAATTACCTTTGCCCCCGTTATTCGACAGGTGGACAGATTTGCGCTGATTGCAACCACGGGAAAAAATGCTAAACCGGTATCCAACCGCTGCTTTGACAACAATCCGTCCCTGCCATTGTTAAACGTAAAAAATTAACAGATGAGCTATTTATTTACTTCTGAATCCGTATCCGAAGGCCATCCTGACAAGGTCGCCGACCAGATCTCCGATGCACTGCTTGACAACTTCCTGGCCTGGGACCCGGAATCGAAAGTAGCATGCGAAACCCTCGTCACCACCGGACAGGTGGTCGTTGCAGGTGAAGTCAGAACACAGACCTATATAGACGTCCAGAACATTATCAGGGATGTCATCAACAAGATCGGCTACACAAAAGCCGAATATATGTTCGACGGCAACTCATGCGGCATCTTCTCCTCAATCCATGAGCAGTCGCCCGACATCAACCAGGGCGTCGTCCGCAAGAAGAAGGAGGACCAGGGGGCAGGCGACCAGGGGATGATGTTCGGCTATGCAATTGACGAGACCGAAAACTTTCTCCCTCTCTCACTCGACATCGCTCACGAGTTGGTCTACCAGCTTGCAGAGATTCGCCGCGAAGGCAAACAGATGAAATACCTGCGACCTGACTCAAAGTCACAGGTCACAATTGAATACAACGATAACGGCACGCCCAAAAGAGTGCATACTATAGTCGTTTCCACCCAGCATGATGACTTTGACAAGGATGAAAAGAAGATGCTGGAGACAATCAAAAAGGATGTGATCAACATCCTCGTTCCCAGGGTGAAGGCACAGTTCGGCAAGGAGGTGCAGAAGCTTTTCGACGGCAAGATCAAATACCATGTCAATCCCACCGGCAAGTTCGTAATCGGAGGGCCTCACGGCGACAGCGGCCTTACGGGACGCAAGATCATAGTTGACACCTATGGCGGACGCGGTGCACACGGAGGAGGAGCCTTCTCCGGCAAGGACCCATCTAAGGTGGACCGCTCGGCAGCATATGCCGTACGTCACATAGCGAAGAACATGGTTGCCGCCGGCGTCGCCCGCGAGATGCTCGTCCAGGTATCCTACGCCATCGGTGTCGCTGAACCGGTCGGTATCTTCGTGAACACCTTCGGCACATCGAAGGTGAAGCAGAGCGACAGTGAGATTGCAAAGATCATAGGGAAAATGTTTGACCTTCGCCCTGCGATGATAGAAAAAGAGTACGGGCTGCGCAAGCCGATCTACCTTGAAACGGCCGCATACGGACACATGGGACGCAAGCCGCAGACCGTCGAGAAGACATTCAGGTCAACCAACGGAAAACCAGACAAGAAGGTCAAAGTTGATCTCTTCAAGTGGGAGGAACTCAACAAGGTCAATGCAATAAAGAAGGAATTTGGACTGTAGTCAGGCTGGCCGTGAACTGAACCGGGCCTGATGCGGGACCCATAACCGGGGTGCGTCTGCCTGAGCCGGATCAGTCATTTCCCGCCCGGCTTCAGGCGGTTACCGGCCCCTAAAATGATGCTTTGACTATCCGTGCAATGTTATCCGATCTGCCGAGGGTATAGTAATGTATCCCCGGCACTTCGTTTTTAAGGAGGTCACGGCTCTGCGCAGTTGCCCACTCTATGCCCACTTCCCTCGCCTCATCATCTGTGCGGCACTTAGAGAGCTCATGCACAAGTTCCTCGGGCATGTCAATATGGAAGGTCTGCGGCAGGAGATTCACATCTGTCATCGCCGAAACAGGCTTGATGCCCGGTATCAGCGGCACCGTCACACCCATTGCACGAAGCGCATCACGGAAAGAATAGAATTTCTCATTGTCAAAGAACATCTGCGTGACAATATAACAGGCCCCGGCATCCACCTTGCGCTTCAGGTTAACCATGTCACTCTTCAGGTTGGGCGCCTCAAAGTGCTTCTCCGGGTAACCGGCAACACCGATGCAGAATGAGGTAGGGGCAGTATTCTTCAGATCAGAATCGAGGTAATGGCCGCGGTTCATGTCAGATATCTGCTGAACCAGCTCATTTGTGTTCTTATGGCCTCCCGGGTCCGGGATGAAGACGCGACTGCCCTTCGGAGGATCACCGCGAAGGGCAAGCACATCATTGATACCCAGGAAGTTCATCTCTATGAGGGCGTTCTCCGTCTCCTCCTTCGAGAACCCCCCGCAGAGGATATGCGGCACAACATTGACGTTGTACTTGTACTTCACCGCGGCGGCAAGGGCTATTGTGCCGGGACGCTTGCGGGTGGTGCGCTTCTCCAGCAGGCCGTCGGGCCTCTCGGTCAGCACCACCTCGTTGCGGTGGGAGGTGAAATTTATATATGCCGGCTCGTACTCCAGCAGTCCCTCAATGGTGTGATAGATCCGCTCAATGCTGTGCCCCTTCAGAGGCGGCAGCAGCTCAAAGGTGAAGAGCGGCTTCTTCGAGCTGTTTATGAGATCAATTACGTTTGGTCCTTTCATCTGACAAATTTAAAGATTCGGGGCAAGCCATCTTGCTGCCTCCTCAACGGTCATGCCGCACCTGGCGGCATAATCCTCAAGCTGATCCCTGCCTATTGTGCCCACATTGAAATATGACGATCCGGGCGATGCAAATATATAACCACACACCGATGAAACCGGCACCATCACGAAACTTTCCGTCAGCGTCACTCCGATTTTCTCAGTCGCCCCCAGGAGGTCAAAGATCACCTGTTTGCCTGTATGATCGGGGCATGCGGGATAGCCCGGCGCCGGCCTGATTCCCTGGTATTTCACCTTGAACAGCTCGGCTGCAGTGAGATGCTCGCCTGCTGCATAGCCCCAGTGGTTCACGCGCATCTCGCGGTGCAGCCACTCAGCGGCGGCTTCCGCAAAGCGATCCGCCAGTATCCTCAGCATAATTGTATTGTAATCATCCCCGGCTATTCCTTCCGGCAGCTTTTCAACGGTCTTCACCGTCACCACGAAGAGTCCCGCGTGGTCATCTTTTTCAGCCACGAAATCAGCCAGGCAGAGGTTATGCTGCCCCGGCTCCTTCTCCTCCTGGTTACGCAGGAAGCGAAGCCAGGCCTCGCCGGTGGCAGTGCCGGAGGCCCCTGCTGACCCGCTTGCGAAGCAGTGGTTCACGGCCGTGGCGTCGCCGCTGCCCCTGCTGCCCTCACCGCTGCCCTCACCGCTGCCGCTTCCGTCACCGCTTGCGCCGCCGCTTGCACCGGTTATCAGCCTCACATCATCACCGTGGCGCTCCGCCGGGAAGATCCCCGAAAGCGCTTCGGCAACCATAAGCTCTTCACTGATTATGCGCTCTATCATCGCGAGGGCGTCATCATATAGCTTCTTCGCCTCTGCGCCCTTAACAGGATCATTGAATATATCCGGGTACTTGCCGTTGATTTTCCACGCAAAGAAGAAGAAGGTCCAGTCAATATACTCTGCCAGCATCCTCAGGCTGACAGGCCCGGAGTTGATCACTCCCGGCATTGCGGGTGGGGGCATCGGGGTCAATGTGCGCTGACCATTCCTCCGGGCGGCCGCCAGGGTGACAAGCCTCTTCTCCCTCCGCGATGCCTCATGGTCCCTGCGCAGCTTCTCATACTTCTCCTTTAGCGACCTGCCCAGCGAGCCATCCGGAGTCACCAGTCCCGACATCACCGGAACGGCACGTGATGCATCCTTCACATAAAAAGCATTGAAAGAATAAACCGGCGCAATCCTGACTGCAGTGTGTATCTCCGAGGTTGTTGCCCCGCCAATCAGCAGGGGCGTTTTCATGCCCCGCTCCTCCATCAGCGAAGCTATATGTACCATCTCCTCAAGCGAAGGGGTTATCAGTCCCGACAGCCCGATAAAGTCAACATTTTCCTTCACAGCCGTCTCGAGAATCTTTTCCGCGGGCACCATCACCCCGAGGTCAATCACCTCGTAGTTATTGCACGAGAGAATCACTCCCACAATGTTTTTACCTATGTCGTGCACGTCGCCCTTGACCGTTGCCAGGAGCACCTTGCCGGCAGAGGATGCCTCACCGCTCTTCATCTCCGCCTCGATATGCGGTGTCAGGCGTGCCACCGCCTTCTTCATCACCCTGGCGCTCTTGACCACCTGCGGGAGGAACATGCGCCCCGACCCGAACAGGTCGCCCACCTCGTTCATACCGTCCATCAGCGGACCCTCTATCACCCGCAGAGCCCTGTCATACTGCGGACGTGCCTCCTCTACGTCATCCTCAATGAAGGTATCTATTCCGTTAACCAGCGCATGTTTGATGCGGCTGACTACATCGCCGTCACGCCATTCGAGGTGCTTCATCCCCTCCTCCTGCTTCGTTCCTTTCATTTCCGAGGCATACTGCAACAGCCTGTCGGTGGCATCCTTTCTGCGGTTGAGCACTACATCCTCGGTCAGCTGAAGCAGGTTGGGCTCAATTGATGTATAAACCTTCAGCAATCCCGGGTTAACGATACCCATGTCCATTCCCGCCCTGATCGCATGATAGAGGAAAACTGCGTGCATCGCCTCCCGGACCGGGTCATTGCCCCGGAATGAGAAGGAGAGGTTGCTCACCCCGCCGCTCACCCTTGCATACGGAAGGCTGGCCTTGATGTATTCTGTGCACTTTATGTAATCCACCGCATAGTTGTTGTGTTCCTCTATGCCTGTGGCGATGGCCAGCACATTGGGATCAATGAAGATATCTTCCGGCGGGAAGCCGGCCTTCTCCGTCAGCAGCCGGTACGACCGGTCTGCCACCTCTTTTCTTCTTTCGAAGGTGTCCGCCTGTCCCCGCTCGTCAAAGAGCATCACAACGGCAGCCGCGCCATAGCGTCTCACCAGCCGCGCTTTCTTCAGGAAATCCTCCTCGCCCTCTTTCAGGCTGATTGAATTGACCACCGGCTTGCCCTGGATGCACTGCAGCCCGGCCTCAAGCACCTCCCACTTGGAGGAGTCGACCATTATGGGCAGCTTTGCGATGTCAGGCTCACTCATCAGGATGTTAATGAACCGTTTCATGGTTGCGACTCCGTCGATCATGGCATCGTCCATGCAGATGTCTATCACCTGCGCACCACCCTCCACCTGGTTACGTGCCACGTCAAGCGCTGCCGCGAAGTTACCCTCGCGGATCAGCCGTGCAAATTTTATTGAGCCGGCGACGTTTGCCCGCTCCCCGATATTTATGAAGTTGGTATCCGGACGGATCACCAGCGGCTCGAGGCCTGCCAGTGCCGTGATATGTTTCTTCTCAGGCACTGCGCGCGGTTTCCTGCCGGAAGCCAGGGATGCTATTATCCGTATATGATCCGGCGTTGTGCCGCAGCAGCCGCCTATGATGTTGACCCAGCCGTTCTGCAGGAAGTTATTTATTATGTTGCCCATATAGTCGGGTGACTGGTCATACTCCGCGAACTGGTTTGGCAGCCCGGCATTCGGGTGTGCCGAGACGAAGAAGGGAGCTTTTGTCGAGAGCTCCTCGATGAACGGTCTGAGCTGCTCCGCACCAAGGGCGCAGTTCAGCCCGATGCTCAGCAGCGGGTAGTGCGACATGGTTATCAGGAACGCCTCAAGGGTCTGTCCCGTCAGTGTGCGTCCGCTGGCATCGGTAATAGTGCCGGAAACCATAACGGGTATGTCAAGGCCCATCTCTTCAAGGATGCCGCTTATGGCAAAGAGTGCTGCCTTGGCGTTAAGGCCGTCGAAGACTGTCTCTACCAGAAGGATATCCACACCACCGTCGATGAGTCCCCTGACCTGCTCCCCGTATGATTCAGCAAGATCGGTGAAGGTGACCGTGCGTGCGCCGGGGTCGTTGACATCGGGCGACATTGAAGCGGTGCGATTGGTGGGGCCAACCGATCCGGCCACCCATGCTTCCCGTCCCGTTTCATTGCGGTGCATTGTCACGGCCTCCTGTGCCAGCCGGGCGGCAGCGACGTTCATCTCATATACATGCGATTCCATGGCGTAGTCAGCCATGGAGATGCGGTTGGCATTGAAGGTGTTGGTGCTGATTATGTCAGCGCCGGCAGCAAGGTACTCGAGATGAATACCCTGTATGATTTCAGGTTGAGTCAGCGAGAGCAGGTCGTTGTTGCCCTTGAGCGATTGCGGATGAGTGGCGTATTGTGTGCCGCGATACTGCTCCCCGGTCAGCCGGTGGCGCTGTATCATCGTCCCCATGGCGCCGTCAAGGACCAGTATCCTCTCAGCCAGTGCCTCTCTTACAGATCTTTTCAATGTCTGACGATTTTAGTTCAGCAAAAGTACCTTAAAGCGGTGATATATGAAAATCTCAGGTCAGGCAACAGGCAACAGGCAGTAGGCAGTAGTGAGGGTTTCCAGACCCTACCCCGTAGGGGTTGAAGAATTGTAACTGCGCGGTTACCCCCTCACCCCTCACCCCCCCGGCCACCGCTGCCGCCAGGCGGTTGATCCGGCGGGGCCGGCGGGGCCGGCGGGGCCACCGAAAAGAACAGCCCCACTTGTTGGGGAGAAGCATCCATTCTGCTATATTTACATCTAAATTGCCCGGAAAAGAATATCGATTTATGAAAAAAATGTTTGGGAAGACATGGTGGGGGGAGCAATGGCTGCGCTCCCTTGCAAACGTTGACTATGACAATCGCCTTCCAAGAGGTGTCACCTATGCCCGCAACGGCTCCGTCAGAGAGATAAAAATAAAGGGAAATTTGATCCGGGCCAGGGTGGCCGGCAGCCGCCCCTCTCCATACAGGGTAACCCTGGTCGTTCCCCCGTTTTTCAAGGAAGAAGTTGAAATCCTCATGCAGGAGATCATCAAACGTCCCACACTGATCTCCAGGTTGCTTAACCGCGAACTTGATCCGGAGCTTCTCTCAATTGCCGAAAGTGCAGGCCTGAGAGTGTTTCCGCGGCAATGGACAGATTTTAAGATGCAGTGCTCCTGTCCTGACTGGGCGGTGCCTTGCAAGCATCTGGCGTCAGTAATTTACATGATGAGCCGTGAGATTGACAACAACCCTTTCCTCGTCTTTGAGATCCATAAAGTCAATCTGATTGATGAACTGAATAATCGGGGTATCTATGTGGCTGATCCAAAGAAGACCGAGATTCCTGTACTCGCTTCTTTCCTTAAAACCAGGAAAGTAGTGATAAAGAATTCTGATGAAGAAAAAGTATACGGTCTTGTAGATTTTTCAAGGCTTAACGATATCACCGAAGCGCTGGTGCACCTGTTGCCTGATGCTCCGCCATTCTACCCCGGCGGAAATTTCCGCGAAAAATTTTCCGTTTATTTCGTAAGAAATGCCAGAACTGCAGCACGCGTTTTAGGCAGAAAACAGGATATTGACACCCTTTTTACAACCGGAACCAACAATTCCGCAAATATCTCTCCGGAAATTAATCACTACTCAACCGTCTCACTGTCAAATGACGGCAATTTCAGGGTCCGGGTTGCAGGAGATAATCATGCACTTAAAAAGCCGGATCAGCTCATACCGGCAATCTACCGCCTCAATCCCGACCACCTCCCTGATTACCAGCCTTCGGTTGCAGCCTTTTACAAGATTGTACTGGCATCATTACACCTGATCGCAAAAGGAAATACAGTACCGCAGATAGTTCAGCTTACCGATAAAAACTATATTATTCGCTGGATTCCTGCCATGATCGACAGTGAGGTGCGCCATTTGACGGGGGTCTTGGACAAAATTCTTCCTCCCGGGCTGCTTATGTCAAACGGCACCGGGAAAAACTCAGATCAGCTCAGACCGGTGACAAACCAAACTCATGAATTGCTCTCCATAATCATTTCCTGTCTTGTCGACCGTATAACCAAAATTTCAGGCAGTGATCCTTTTGTTGAGCTCTTCTTTAAAAACACGGCTTACCCGTTCAACGAACCGGGCGAAAGCGCGCTCAGCGGAGGGGTAAAGGTCTGGCTTGACCGGTTTCATCTCTCATCCGAAATCTACAAGCCGGTGATTACTGTTTCAGAGCTTGATAATGAACAATTTGAAATACAGGTCACCGTCAGGGATGATTCAAAAGGCAGTGTTCTTCCGGTTGCGGTGAAAGACATACTTCAGAACAAGCAGTACGAAAAGCAACGATTCAGGATTCTTCAGTCACTTTCGCTGCTCTCACCGTTTATAAGGGGACTTGACGAACACATCAACTCGGGTGGTCAACAACCTGTTATTTATAGTATCAATGAATTTGCTCCGTTCTTAATGGAGATGCTGCCGGCTGTGCGTCTGCTTGACATTATGATATTGCTGCCAAAGTCCCTGCAGGAGCTTATCCGCCCCAAACCAACGGTTAAGCTAAGGCGAAACCCTGAGCAAAAAGGATATGTTCGGCTTGAAGACCTGCTCTCCTTCGACTGGCAGATAGCCATCGGTGATACCGTTATGGCCCCTGAGGAGTTCGCCCGGCTGCTGAAAAATGCTTCAGGCCTCTTCCACTTCAAGGAAAACTATATCTATGTGAGCGAAGCTGACATGGAAAGGCTTTCAAGATTTTTCAATGCCGGCAAACCATTGAATTCTTATCAGATGCTGCAGACAGCTCTGTCCGGGGAATATGAAGGTGCCCCTGTTTTGCTGACGGCCGAAGTTCGCGAACTGATCAGGGAACTTACCTCATCGGAAGATATCACGTTGCCGCAGGGACTTAATGCCATTCTCCGGCCTTACCAGCAGCGCGGGTATTCGTGGATGTACAGGAACAGCCGGATCGGGTTCGGCAGCATCATTGCTGACGATATGGGTCTGGGCAAAACCCTGCAGGTAATTGCTTTACTGTTGAAATTGAAGGAGGAGAACGCCATCAATGCGAAAACCAAAGCCATGGTTGTTGTACCCACCGGATTGCTTACAAACTGGCAGTCGGAAATATTACGGTTTGCTCCTTCATTGTCATCCCATATTTACCATGGCGGAGCTAGAGACATCAGGCAGTTTGATGCTGATGTAATGCTCACATCATACGGAGTGCTCCGCAGTGATGCAGAACAGATAAGCAAGCTGAAATGGCAGGTATTGATCATCGACGAAGCTCAAAACATAAAGAATCATGATACTGCACAGTCCAGGGCAACAAAAAGCATTCCGGCCGCTATCCGTATAGCCATGAGCGGGACACCTGTTGAAAACCGCCTGACGGAATTCTGGTCAATTATGGATTTCGCCAATAAAGGTTATCTGGGCAATGAAAAGTCTTTCAGAACGGATTTTGCGGAACCAATTCAGGTATATAATGATGAACAGGCAGTGGCAAGATTCCGTAAGATAACCTCTCCGTTTATGCTGCGCCGGATGAAAACTGATAAGACCATTATTTCGGATCTGCCGGACAAGGTAGAACAAAACCAGTATGCACTCCTTACCGGTCCTCAGGCTGCTCTTTATGAAAAAACAATGCAGGCAGCAATGGACGAGATAGAGGGGATTACATCGCCGGACAACCAGGCATTGTTCAAGAGACAGGGATTGGTGCTGCAAATGATACTGGCGTTAAAACAGATATGCAACCACCCGGCCAATTTTCTCAAGAACGGTATCTCAGATGCCTCCCTCTCGGGAAAGACTGAATTGCTTCTCGAATTGCTCGAAAGTATTATCGAGAACGGCGATAAAGTACTGATATTTACGCAGTTCAGGGAGATGGGTGATCTCCTGGAGCGGATTATTCAAAAACATTTTGACGACCGTCCGCTTTTTTACCACGGCGGTTGCAGTGTCACCCTGCGGCAGGAGCTGGTGGAACGGTTCCAGAACAACCGGGCAGACAAGATATTCATACTCTCACTCAAGGCCGGAGGGACAGGTCTTAACCTTACAGCTGCTTCGCATGTCATTCATTATGACCTGTGGTGGAACCCGGCTGTAGAGAATCAGGCTACGGACAGGGCCTTCCGTATCGGACAGAAGAAAAATGTAATGGTACACCGGTTCATAACAAAAAACACTTTTGAAGAAAGGATAGATGAGATGATCCGGAAAAAGAAACATCTGGCAGAGATGACAGTTGCCACCGGTGAAAACTGGATTGGAAAACTGAGCAATAAGGAGTTGAGGGAGATATTTGCCTAGCCGGTGTAGCACCTGCAGGTTTGACAGGCCATCGGGCCATCGGGTCAGAGGCTGGCCGTCTCAGCGGCTGAAGCAACTCAGGTCATAATCCGGCTCACCCATCCGGCAAGCGCCGCCGTAAGGCGGTTGATCCACCTCGGCAGGTGTCTGGGGCATAGTTGACGCTGCCTGCCGGATCGTACCACTGATCCAACAACTCCGGCAATCATTCCGGCATCAGACGGCTCATCTTCACGGGTGACGCCATCACCCTGCGTGCGGATGAGGGTTGCATTCCTACTGGCTGTCACTCCTGTTACCCTGTGTATAACATACCCTCCGTCGCGCTTCAACGCAACTATTTCACCAGTCTCTGGCAACCTTGTGCCAATCGGATCAATCACCACCGCATCGCCCGGTCTGATGGCGGGCCACATGCTGTATCCACCGGCCGTGACAGTGACTGAGCGCCCCTCATAAAGCATGGAAAGCACAGCACCGGCCGCAAGATCCTTGTCCGTCGTCGCCCGCAAAAGGAGATAATCGCGAATGGTACCGTCCGGCACAAACGACAGCCGGCTAACCTTCACCGCGGCCGCCAGGTCGTCAGCAGCAGCAGCCAGCCTGGCCGCCGCCTCCCTGTTCCAGTTCTGCTGGATGCAGTTTGCAAGAATCATCGCCACCGCCTCCGCACCCGAAACAGGCTCCGACACGTTGGCAGTGCCGTGCCTGATGATCCATAAATGCTCCAGCAAAGCGGAACGTGGTTCATCATTTCTGTAAACCGGAGTATTGTGCATAATCCACCCGGATCTCTCGCGGCGGAGCACAAGCCTGTCGTCATGTATGACCCTGTCGCCCGCACCGTCAAAGATCCGTGCCATTGTTGTCTTTCCGCTGCCCGACCGGCCGGTGAAGATCCAGCCCCTGCCGCCGGAGACCACTCCCGAGCCGTGGATCATTATGTCGCCACCCTGCGAGAAAAGGAAATATAAGAGCAGCCCGTCGAGGGGATACGGAAGCGGATTGACCGTCATGGTTGAGTCACCATCGTGCTCACAGCCCTTCCGGTACATATTGCGCTCCGGTGAAGCCGACGGTTTAGCATCTCCGCCGGCAAATATCAGCCATCGCTTTGCGCCATGCGGCATCACCAGCAGGGCAGTCCTCTCAGGCTCCTTCAGGAAAACCCGTGCGTATGTCACATCTTCACCGGAACAGATCTCCCAGAATGGCTCGCCGGTATTTATCACCCCGCCGGGAACCTCCTCCATCAGCCGGGCATCAAATACCTTCACCGCCGAGGCAGGTATCTCACCAGTTCCGGGGTCAACTTCAACATAAAGATCAGGCTCAAGAGGTGACAGGGGCAGACCCGCATCGATAAATCCGGGGTCAGCATCAGGAGAGATGCCAGGTAGCGAACTCATAATCAGATCATTCAGTGGGCTGTCCGGCACCGTAAACGCCATGAACCGCTCATCGGGAAGCAGGGAAACTCCCTCCCGCGAACAGAGGCGGATCCGCCTCCCGGCTATGACAAGATCAACAGTCACAACTCCCTGAAATGAAGGAATTCCTGTATCTCCCGGAAAAACTCCAGGGCATCTTTTTCAGCAACATCCGGCTCCACATCGAACTCTTCCGCTATCTTTGACGTTATATCACTGATGGCTCGCTCTCCGTCAATCAACTCCCATATAAAAGCACCGGTCTCGGTAAGCCTGTACAGTGAATCCATGTCGGCAATATTACCGGTCAGCGGTATAAGCAGATATTCATCATTGATCCTGCGGTAAACCACTGACGGTGAATGAGAGGGAATGGAAGATAATGAAATCATAATCGTACAATCAACTCAAAGATAGCCAATTTCGGCCTATCTTTACAATTGCAAAACACAGCTATAATGTCAAGAAAAAAAACACCCGAAAAAGCCGGGATCGATCAAAAGAAACTTATTGAGCTCATCGTCAAGGCGATGGCTAACAATCCGAGACAACCGTTAAACTACAAACAAATAGCCGCCAAACTCCGGTTCACGGAGAAGGAGGAGAAGCAGGCCCTCACCGAGGCCCTCCTAAGGATGAAGAAAGACGGTATGGCAGAAGAGCGCGGCCACGGCAAATACGTGCTTAAGGCCGTCGGCGGCTATGTCACCGGCACAATCGATCTCACCAAATTCGGTTACGCCTTTTTGATCACAGAAGAGATGGAAGATGATGTCTTTATCGCAGCGCGAAACCTGAACACCGCCCTGCACGGCGATAAAGTGAAGGTACTCCTCTATGCGCGTCACAAGGGCAAGCGCCCCGAAGGCGAGGTGGTTGAGATAATCACCCGTTCAAGAGCCACATTCGTCGGCACGATAGAACTGACAAAACAGTTCGCCTTCCTCATCCCGGACAATAAAAACATGCCCTTCGACCTTTTTATCCCGCTTTCAAAGCTCAACGGCGCGAAGCAGGGACAGAAGGCCGTGGCCCGGCTGGTGGACTGGGACCAGCGCTCACGAAACCCCCAGGGTGAGATTATCGAGGTACTCGGTAATCCCGGCGAGAACGATACCGAGATGCATGCCATCCTCGCTGAATTCGGACTCCCCAACAGGTTCGAGCCGGAGGTTGAGGCTGCCGCAGAAAAGATATCAGCAGCAATAACCGCGGCAGACATCGCCGAGAGGCGCGATTTCCGCGAAGTACCTACCTTCACTATCGACCCGGAGGACGCCAAGGACTTTGACGATGCTCTCTCCCTCACAAAACTGCCCAACGGCAACATGGAGGTCGGCGTGCACATCGCAGATGTCACCCATTATGTCAGACCCGGCTCGGTAATAGAGAAAACCGCCGAGGAGAGAGCCACCTCGGTCTACCTGGTGGACCGCACCATACCCATGCTCCCCGAACGACTCTCCAACTATATCTGCTCTCTTAATCCCATGGAGGACAAGCTGACCTACTCGGCTGTCTTTGAGCTCGATGCCAAAGCCAGCGTGGTCAACGAATGGTTTGGCCGGACAGTCATAAGGTCAGACAGGCGCTTCTCCTATGCCGATGCCCAGAAGGTGATTGACACCGGTGACGGCGACATGAAGGAGCAGCTTATCACCCTCCACAACCTGGCACAGATGCTGCGCAGCAGACGCTTCGCAACGGGCTCCTTCGCCTTCGAGAGGCTCGAAGTGAAGTTCAACCTCAGCGAGAAGGGTGTTCCCCTCGGAATCCTCTTCCGCGAGTTCGGCACAGCCAACCAGCTGATCGAGGAGTTCATGCTCCTTGCCAACAAACGCGTTGCGGAGTATGTAGGCAAGAAGCTCAAGGGAAAGACTTTCGTTTACCGTATCCACGACAAGCCCAATGCCGAGAAACTGAGCTCGTTCAGCTACTTCATCAAGCGGTTCGGCTATGAGATAGACACCGCAAACATCAAGGGGCTGCCGGCCGCAATGAACAAGCTGATGGATGAAGTCTCCGGCAAGAAGGAGCAGAACATCGTGGAGACTCTTGCCCTGCGATCTATGGCCAAGGCGATCTACTCAACCGACAATATCGGCCACTACGGCCTCGCCTTCAGTCACTATACGCACTTCACCTCACCCATCCGCCGCTATCCCGATATGATGGTGCACCGGCTCCTGACAAAATACCTGGAGGGCCAGCCTGCACGCGACAAGGACAAGTATGCGAAGCTCTGCGAACACTCCTCCAGGCGGGAACGCCTTGCCACCGATGCCGAGAGGGCATCAATCAAGTACAAGCAGGTGGAGTTCATGAGCGACAAGATCGGGAAGGTGTTCGAGGGTGTCATCTCAGGGGTGACCGAGTGGGGCATCTACGTGGAGATCATCGAGAACCAGTGCGAGGGGATGGTTGCCATCAGGGAGTTGCAGAACGACTACTTCGAGTACGACGAGGAGAACTACAGCATCCGCGGCCGGCAGTCGGGCAAGGTTTACATGCTGGGTGACAAGATAATGGTTGAGGTTGCTAAGGCTGACCTGAAGAAGAGACAGCTGGATTACAGGCTTGTGGACTGACAGGTTAATAAATGGTCAGGTTAGTGGGGTGACTTACTGGTGTCCGGCGAGGCATCCGGCAGATTGATATTCGGTGGGACTGAATCCTCTCCTGCAGAAGCCAGCCTAACGGGCTGCCTGATCCTTATTGATCAGTTCTAATAACATATCCAGCGCTTCAGCCTCGGGAATATTCTTCAGCACCGCCTTGGTGCCGCGGTAGATGTGGACTTTGCCTTCTCCCGCGCCTACATACCCGTAATCGGCTCCTGCCATCTCGCCGGGACCGTTGACAACGCATCCCATCACTGCTATCTTCATTCCTGTCAGGTGCGAGGTTGCAGCCTTCACCCTGCGCACCGCCTCCTGAAGGTTGAACTTCGTGCGGCCGCATGTAGGACATGAGATATATCTTGTGCGGGTGATCCTTGCCTCGGTGGCCTGGAGGATCGAGAATGCAAGTTTCTTCAGCGCCGCACCCTGAACCGCCCCGGTGTTGCTGATGCACAGTCCGGCGGGGTGACGGGCAATGAAGAACCGTCCCAGCAGCGCCGCCACCTCAATTGCCAGGTGTTCAGATTCGTCACAGTTGAAAACGGGATTTAGCAGCCTGTTATAAGCCTGCATGCCGGCTACAGCTTTCAGCTCATCAGCTGACAGCGTCAGCGCCTCTCCCTTAAAGATGGCGCCGGACTCATCAATGAATTGTCCGGGTGCGAAGGCGACGCCGGGAGCCATGTTATTGAGGCTGCCGGACCCGGAAGTAACGCCGGAAATCATGTCATTGACCCCTTGAGCCCTGACCGGGCTCCCTGTAAATACCTGCGGAAAATATCTCTCTCCTGCCGGCCTCTGTTCGAGTGGCGGAACAGGATTCCTGACCCTCCCGCCGGCGCCGGCCACAGCGGAAACTATTGCCCGTGCAACCGGTATCTCGGCTTCGGGCGGCTCAGACAGCGAGATCCTTATCGTGTCTCCTATTCCCTCGGCCAGCAGCGTGCCCGTGCCGGCGGCGGAGATGATCCTCCCGTCTTCGCCCTCACCGGCCTCGGTGATCCCGAGGTGGATCGGGTAATGCATCCCCTCATCCTCCATCATCTGTACAAGCAGTCGGTTGGCCATTACCATCGTGAGCGTGTCGGACGACTTCATGGAGACCACTATCCTTCCAAAACCTTCGCCACGGAATATCTTCAGAAACTCGATTGCCGAAACAGCCATCCCCTCCGGCGTGTTTCCGTAACGGGTCATGATGCGGTCAGAGAGTGAGCCGTGGTTCACGCCTATCCTTACTGCAGTGCCATACTCAGTGCAGATCCTGATCAGCGGCAGCAGTCGCCCGCGTGTTCGCTCCAGCTCCGCCATCCATTCACTGTCGGTGAGATCCTGTCTGATAAACGATGCCCTCTTGTCGGCGTAATTGCCTGGATTGATGCGGACCTTCTCAACAATGCGGGCTGCAACCTCGGCCGCGGATGGGTTGAAATGAATATCAACACAGAGCGGTGTGTCAAATCCGGCGGCCCGCAGTCCGCTCTTAATGGCAGCAAGATTCTCCGCCTCGCGCACTCCCTGGGCTGTCAGCCTCACCAGCTCTCCCCCGGCCTCAATAATGCGGATGCACTGGCTGACACTGCCAGCAGTATCGAGCGTATCGGTATTGGTCATACTCTGCACCCGCACGGGGAGATCACCCCCCATTGTCAGGCTGCCGATGCTGATTATCTCTGATCTGTACCCGGAGGTCTTCATAAAGTCATATTGAATATACTATCTGGCACCGATGATGGCTGAGACTGAGTTTCCCTTTTCATCGCTCTGCCCAGGGTAAAAGCTTACAAACTGCCGGCTTCCCGGAACGGCCCTCATGCGTTTATCTCCCAGTCGTACCCGTCCTTCCGGTCCTTGACCGTGATGCCCAGCTCACTCAGCCTGTCGCGTATACGGTCAGAGGCAGCCCACTCCTTCCTGGCCTTGGCCTCCTGCCTCATGTCTAGCAGCAGCCTCAGCACACCATCGAGCCTTTCAGTGCCGGCCGATTCCTCTGCCGTAAGCCCGAAGAGGTCATGAATGAAGAGGCTGAAGAGCTCCCTGAGAACGCCAAGATCATCGGCCGAAAGTTTTTCCTTCCCGTCGTTGACGAGGTTAATGATTCTGACTGTGTCGAAGAGATGGGCAATGGCGATGGGTGTATTCAGGTCATCGCTCATGGCCTCGTGGCATTTTTTGGCGATGGCGCTTACATTAACGGTTGATGCCGGCGAAGGGGTCAGGCCCGCAAGAGTCTTCTCCGCGTTCATCAGCTTCTGCAGACCAAGCGATGCCGCCAGCAGTGCCTCATTGCTGAAGTCGAGCGTGCTGCGGTACTGTGCCTGCAGCATGAAGAAGCGGATTGTCATGGGCGAGTAGGCCCGTACCAGCATCTTATGTGATCCGCTGAACATCTCCTCCAGCGTAATGAAGTTGCCCAGTGACCGGGCCATCTTCTGCCCGTTGATTGTAACCATGTTGTTATGCACCCAGTAGCGTACCGGCGCATGTCCCTGGGCCGCGGTGCTCTGAGCTATCTCGCACTCATGGTGCGGGAAGATCAGGTCCATGCCCCCGCCGTGGATGTCAAATGTCTCACCTAAATATTTTGTGCTCATCACAGAGCACTCGAGGTGCCATCCCGGAAACCCGTCGCTCCACTTCGAGGGCCATCGCATGATATGCCCCGGTGCAGCCTTTTTCCACAGGGCGAAGTCGAACTGACCCCGCTTCTCATCCTGTCCCTCCAGTGTGCGGCTGTTGGCACGCATATCCTCCAGTATCCTCCCCGACAGGGTTCCGTACTTATACTTGCTGTCATATTTCTCCACGTCGAAGTAGACCGAACCGTTAACCTCGTAGGCAAAACCGCTGTCAATGAGCTTCTCCGCCAGCTGCTGCTGCTCGATTATATGGCCTGTTGCGCGGGGTTCGATTGAAGGAGCAAGGGTGTTCAGCTTTTCCATCGCGCGGTGGAAACTGTTCATATACTTCTGAACGATCTCCATCGGCTCAAGGTGTTCCTGCCGGGCGCGGCGACTGATCTTATCCTCACCGGTCTCATCAGTTTCGTTCTCAAGATGACCCACATCGGTAATATTGCGTACGTACCGCACTTGGTAACCGAGGTGCATCAGATACCTGTAGAGTACATCAAATGTCACTGCCGGACGGGCATGGCCGAGGTGCGCCTCACTGTACACAGTAGGTCCGCAGACATACATGCCGACAAACGGGGGGTTCAGGGGTTCAAACAGCTCCTTCCTGCGGGAAAGGGTATTGTATAGATAAAGTGGACTTTTCATTTCTGATGCCGTTTGTGCAAAAGTAATGGTTTTGGAACAGAATGGCGCTAAAAACCACCAGAGGCCATATACGGCAACCCGTGGGGATGGCCGTAGGCCTTCCGGAATTGTAGATGTCAGGGCCCCACCCACCCGCCCTTTTGGTTCGGTGGAGACAGGCATATACAATTCTTTATCCGCTACGCGGAAGCGTTTGTCCCAAATAATCAGATAACAATCACTGATGTGGAAG